>NZ_JBWZCH010000007.1:0-230870 GCF_059383435.1 Pseudarthrobacter sp. HLT1-7
GCAGCAGATCGAAGCCGCTCAGGAGAGCTATCCAAGGACTATTGGCCTTCCCGCGCGGTGGAGGACGAACTTCGTTTGATCAGACTGGCGGAGGCAGAAGCCCCAACCTTGTGATGCTGCTGAAATCTAAGCGGGGGAGTTGCCAGCTGCGCGAAGAAACCATTGGCGTGGGACACGCACTCGGCAACGAATCGCTGTCGGGGCGAAGTGAGAGCCGTTGTGGCGAGCATGTTTGGACACTTCCGCGGCTGCCACCCAAGAAATTTCATTGGGCTCGAACTTGACGACGGTGGCGCCTCAAGCGCCGCCGTCTCCCTCATGATCGCAGGGCGGCCGCGGTAGTCCGCTGTTCCACCCCTTGACAGAAGAACGCCGTACACCCTAGTGTTCCTCGTAGTTAGTGTACGCCGTACACCTGAATCTAAGGGAATGATTAATCATGAAACTGTCCAGACCAACCGCCGTCACCGCCGGAGTGTTTTTCCTGCTCACAGAGGTGGGTGCGATTGTCGGAGCCGCCCTTTACAACCCGATCCTGAAAGGCGCCGACTACATCACCGGCGCCGGGGCGGATGACAGGATCCTCCTGGGCGCGCTCTTCGAACTGCTGTTGGTGATTGCCGCCGTCGGCACCGCCGTGACGCTGTATCCGATCCTGAAGCGGCAGAACGAGGGGGTTGCGCTGGCGTTCGTCGCGGCCCGGCTGCTGGAGGCGGTAGTCATTCTCGTCGGGACCCTCAGCCTGTTGTCGATTGTCACGCTTCGCCGGCAGTTCGACGGCGACGCAGACGCCGACCTGACCGCCCTCTCCACCATCGGCTCCTCGCTGGTGGCCCTGCGCGACTGGACGTTCCTGTTCGGACCGAACTTCGCCCTCGGTGCCGCCTCGCTGCTCTTGGCCTCCCTGATGTACTCATCCCGCTTGGTGCCCCGCCCGATCGCCGTTCTTGGGCTGGTCGGGGGGATCCTGATCCTCATCTCCGCGGTCGCCGTGATGTTCGGCGCCTATGAGCAGATGTCCACCGTTGGCCTCGTCGTCGCGCTCCCCGTCTTCGCGTGGGAGGTGACTCTCGCCGTGTGGCTCATCGTCAAGGGCTTCCGCCCGGTGAGTATCCTCACCGCTCCCACTCCCGCTACCCGTTCCCGCGTCGCGGCGGCTGCGGAATGACGGCCGCGACAATCCGGCACTTCGGACCGCCAGAGGTGGTGGAATTCACGGAGGCGCCGACGCCCGCGCCCGAGCGCAATGAGGTTCTCGCGGGTACGACGTGATCGTCGGATGTGCGGGCACCGCGGGCTTTGAGCGGGTCGAGCGTTAATGGAAGCCGGGCGGGGCACTGCTACGGGTCACCTCCGACCTTAGGGGCATGGTCCTCGCCTGGCTCGCGGCCAGACTCGATGCGGCCGCCGTCATCACCAACTCCGCACCACCCGTGCCGCAGTTCACCCAAGCCGATGCCATCGCGGCCCCGGATACTCCTCTCACTGCTGATGCGCAGCGCGCACCTCAACCCCGGGACGATAACGTGTACGCTGTACTCCCACCAATAAGCCAATTGGCGGCTGATGGATAGGGTGCGGGAAGTGACCGACAAACTCGAAGTGGACCAGCGTGTCCGCCTCAACAGAAATCGTGTCCCGCGGGCTGCCGTCTCGCTGGCCGACGATATCGGCATTGATTCGCTGAGCATCCGCAGACTCGCTCAGGAACTCCGCGTGGTGCCGATGGCCCTGTATAGCGCAGCGCCGGCACCCAGGAACTGGTCCACCGTGCTGCGTTCTCGACCCGGAACCCGCCCGCTTGCAAACAAAACGGAACGTCGCGTAAGGTAAATCCTATGCACATTCTTCAGGGTCGCCCACGCGACGCACGCACGCACGCCGCGATTCTTTCCGCGACTGTCGCGCTCGTCGTCGAAGCCGGGTACGGGGCTCTCGCGATCGGTGGCGTTGCTTCTCGCGCAGGGGTCGGCAAGGACGCGATCTACCGCCGGTTCTCGGGCAAGCCCGAACTCGTCTACGAGGCTGTGTTCGCCTCTTCGGACATGGCCCCCATACCTAATACGAACACTTTGATCGGCGATGTCACGATCCTCGTCGAAGGACTGGTCGCCGAATTCGCCGCGCCTGCCGCGGCCGCAGCGCTGCCCGGTCTGTTGGCCGACTTCGCGGCCCAGCCGGCACTGCGCATGCGCATCCGGGAGGACTTTCTGGCGGCCGCAAAGGCGCGGCTGGTCGAGGTCTTCGACCGCGCTGCCGCCCGTGGCGAGCTCGCGTCGGACGTGCCGATCGATCTCATCCTCGACAGCCTGGCAGGCAGTGTGCTTTTCCATGTGGGCTTGATCGGCGCCCCGGTCACCCCCGAACTCGCCGGCCACCTTGCGGCGATGGTCGTCACGGGGATCCAGACACGATGAATGCCTGGTTGATTTGTGCGGGGTCACTGGCGGCCGTGGTGGCCGCGATTCACCTTATCCTCGGTCACGTCGACCCCGTCCAGCCACTCCTGCGCTCAGCACTCGCGGACATACCGAAGCGCACGCTGCATGCGGTCTGGCACTTGGTAAGCGTCGACCTCGTCCTCGGCGCGTCGGTGCTGCTCTACCTGGGCATCGCCCACCCCACAGGCAGCGGGCTCGTGGCCGCGGTCCTTGCGGCCCACTTCGGTGCGTACGCCGCGGTCTTCCTCGCGCTGGCGCTCCAGCTCGACCGGCCTCGCCGTGTACTCGCCCTGCCGCAGTGGCTGCTCCTGCTTCCCATCGCCGTCCTCAGCGCTATCGGCGCAGCATGAATAACTCCGCCTCCGGCGCTTCTTCACCGGGCACTAACCCGTGATCCATGTACAGGCTCTCACTCGTCCAGCCGGCCCCGATAGATTTCCGGACATGGACATAACACGCAGGTCACTCATCACTGCCGGCCTCGGTGCAGGCCTTGTCATCGCTGTCCCGGGGACCGCCCTGGCCGTTCCATCAACCCCGAATGACTCCGGCCTCAGGACCGATCCCTTCACTCTTGGTGTTGCCTCCGGCGAGCCATGGCCGGACGGCTTTGTTATCTGGACGAGGCTGGCCCTCGACCCGCTGGCCGAGGACGGCCTCGGCGGCATGCCGTCCCGGAGCGTCCAGGTCGGGTGGGAAGTCGCGGAGGACCCCCGGATGGAGAAGATCGCCGCACGCGGCGGTCAGCGCGCCGTCATCGAAGCAGGCCACTCGGTGCACGTCGAACTGCGCGGGCTGAAGCCCGGCAGGGAGTACTACTATCGTTTCCGCGCGGGACGCCACATCAGCCCCATCGGCCGGACACTGACCAGCCCGGCCCGGCATGAGACGCCGGCATCCCTCGCCATGGCGTTCGCCAGCTGCGCCCAGTACGAGCATGGATATTTCACGGCGTACAAACGCCTTGCCGAGGACCACCCTGACCTCGTCCTGCACCTGGGGGACTATCAGTACGAATACAAGGCCGACTCCTACGTATCCGGCAGCGGAAACGTCCGTGACCACCAGGGTCCGGAGACGGTAACCCTGGCGAACTACCGCCAGCGCCACGCTCAGTACAAGTCCGACGCCGATCTGCAGGCAGCGCACGCGGTGGCGCCCTGGCTGGTGGTCTGGGACGACCACGAGGTGGATAACAACTGGGCGGACGAAATCCCGGAAAACAGCGACCCGGCGCAAATGAACGATACCCGAGAGAGGTTCGTGCAGCGGCGGGCCGCCGCGTTCAAGGCCTACTACGAGAACATGCCCCTGCGTGCGTCATCGGTCCCGTCCGGGGCGGACATGAAGATCTACCGCCGGGTGCAGTGGGGCCAGCTCGCCAACTTCCACATGATGGACACCCGGCAGTACCGGGACGACCAACTGGCCGGCGACGGCTGGAAGAAAAACGTCCAGGCCCGCCTGGACGAGGCGCGCACCATTACCGGAGCCGGGCAGGAGAAGTGGCTGCTGGACGGGTTCCGGACCTCGAAGGCAAGCTGGGATGTCCTGGGCCAGCAGGTGTTTTTCGCCGAGCGTGACCGCAATCAGGCCGCGGATATTGACGAGGTCTCGATGGACGGCTGGGACGGCTACGCGGCCTCACGCCGGCGCATCACGCAGGGCTGGGTGGACGCGAAGGTGCGCAACGCCGTCGTACTGACCGGTGACGTCCACCGCAACTGGGCCAACGACGTCAAGGTGGACTACAAGGACCCGGCATCCCCGGTGGTCGGGTCCGAGCTGGTCTGCACGTCCGTAACATCCAACGGGAACGGCTCCGGCTCGACTGCGGAGCCCACCATGGCCTGGAACCAGCACCTCAAGTTCTACAACGACCAGCGGGGCTACGTGAACACCCGGATCACCAAGGACGCATTTCAGGCGGATTTCCGGGTCCTGAACTACGTCACCGAGGCAGGCTCTCCGGTGAGCACCAAAGCCTCGTTCGAGATCCGGGACGGCGTCCCCGGCCTGCAGCGCCGCGGTTAGGAGCGTCCACCACGGCAGGGACGCACGTCGGGAACCCGGGAGCACGACGGCGGGCGGACGCCGCCGTCGTGCTCCCGGGACTTGTATGGTCTGCGAGCAACGGCCGGGCTCGTGCCGTTCCCGTCAATCGGCGAAGGCTGCAGATTCGGCATTTCGCAGCCATCGCGAGCCTGGACCTTCGCCTGCGGCCGCATCGTCTGGATTGAAGAGGGTGCATTTGCCCAGCGACAGGCAACCACATCCGATGCATCCGTCGAGGGAGGATTGCAGCGCCTCGAGCTGGCGGATTCGGCGAGCAACCGTTGCGGCCCATAACCGGCTCATTTTTTGCCATTCGCGCTGCGTGGGCGCGCGCTCGGGCGGCAACTCGGCCAGCGCCGCCGCTATTTCCTGAAGGGTCAGTCCAACGCGCTGGCCCGCGGCAACCACCGCAAGCCGCCGGAGCGTGTGGCGAGGGAACTGGCGCTGGTTGCTTGCTGTCCGGGTGGCTTGAATCAGACCACGCTCTTCGTAGTAGCGAACGGTCGGCACGCTCACTCCCGCACGCCGAGCGAGGTCGCCAATCGACAACAACTCGAGGGGAGCAATGTGCGGCATGGCTAAAGCTTTGCAGCCCTGGCGCTTGACCTCAAGTTAGCTTGCTGCCGAATCTGCGAAGGGGGCTGACCACGGCGCAGGCGGCGCCATCGTCTTTGATTCCGTCGGCGGCGCCTATGCCGCGGAGACCGACAGGGTTCTTCAGCGGCCGCTTGACCTCAAGTTAGCTTGAGCAGCTTGGCTGAGGGGTATGAAGATTACCAAGGTGTCAGCCAGGGTCCGAAACGCTCGTGGAGCCGCAGACTTCTACGCAAGCGTTCTCGGCGTCGGCGTCGACCGCGCGCCAAACGCCGTGTCCGTGACGATAGGGGCGACTCGGCTGGTCCTCGTCGAGGACCCCGCAGCTGAAGGGGACCACCACTTCGCGATTACAGTTCCGTCCAACAAGTTCGACAGAGCAAAGACCTGGATACAGCAGAGGGCAATGCTGCTCGGCACATCCGACGCGGACGAATTCGAATGCTCGCCGGCATGGAATGCACGCGATCTCTACTTCACGGGCCACGACCGGTCGGTTCTCGAGTTGATCATTCGGCGCGATCTCGACAACGCCACGGCCGGCCCTTTCACGAGTACTGACCTCCTCTGCGTCAGCGAAGTCGGGGTCGCCGTAGCCGATGTGCCCGCCGTGGCGGCAACTCTCGTCGAAGACGCCGACGTTGCTCCGTATGGCGATGCGGCCGGAAGCACCTTCAGGCCAATCGGAGACGCCGACGGCATGCTGATCGTCGTGACGCCAGGCCGACCCTGGTTTCCAACAACGGATCGTACGGCGCAAGAAAGCCCGGTCTCGATCACGGCAGTCGGTGGCCGCCCGGGTACCTATCGGCTCGGCGCTTGCGGTTCGCTTCACGTTCTGGTCTAGCACCCGGGCTGGCGTGGCCGGAAGTTTCAACCCGGGATGCTGGCGGCCTCAGTGGTTTCCAGTGCCCCCGTCGGCCCACCCGGACCGCTTCTGCCGGTGCGGTCCGCCAGCCACACATCCAGCGCCGCGGCGGGGACGGGCCGGCCCACGTGGTACCCCTGCGCCAGATCGCACCCGTGATCTGCCAGTTGGGCGAGCGTTTGACTGTCCTCGACCCCTTCGGCGACCACGCTCATGCCTTGGCCGTGGGCCAGGGCGATGATGGATTTCACGAGGTTGGCGGCACGGGGACTGTCGCCCATCCCGGCCACGAAGGACCGGTCAAGTTTGAGTTCATCGAGCGGCAGATCCCTCAAATAGGCGAGCGAGCTGTACCCGGTGCCGAAGTCGTCCACTGAGATCCGGACTCCAGCCAGCCGGAGCCTGGTCAGAACAGCGCATGCACGGCCCGGGTCTGCGACCAGGCACTCTTCGGTGATTTCGATTATCAGCCTGTCGGCCGGAAGGCCATGCGCGGCGATCATGGCAGCGACGCGGACCGGCAGCTCGTCGTCGGCGAGGGCGCCGGCTGAGACGTTCACCGCCACCGGGAACGTGAGGCCGTCCTCGCCCCACACACGCGCCTGTTCCAGGGCCAGCGTGATCACCGTCTCTGTCAGCTCCGGCATGAGCCCGGCTTCCTCGATCAGGGGCAGGAAATGGCCGGGGTAGAGCAAGCCCCGGCCGGGGCGGTCCCACCGCACCAGCGCCTCGACGCCGGCCACGTCCCCGGTGACGAGGTTAATCTTCGGCTGGAAATGCAGCACCAGCTGATCGGTGTTGATCGCGGCGCGGAGTTCTTCCAGATCGCGGAGTTTTTCGGCACTGTGGGGATCGTCGGACAACTGGTACACGTGGTGTCCGCTGCGGGTCGACTTCGCCTTGTACATGGCCAGGTCCGCCTTCCGCATCAGCACGCCGAGCTCCTGGCCGTGCGCCGGGGCGAGCGCGATTCCTATGCTCACATCTGTGCGCAGCGCTATTCCGCCCAGGGTGATGGGCTCCACAACCGCCGCACGTATCCTGCCTGCCACCGAGCAGGCCTCCTCAAGAGTCGCATTCGGCAGGAAAACAGCGAACTCGTCCCCGCCGATCCGCGCCAGCAGATCCTCAGTGCGCAGAAGCTGGCTAAGCCGCCGGCCCACCTCCGCCAGCAACAGGTCTCCGGTCCCGTGGCCCAGGCCGTCGTTGACCTCCTTGAACCTGTCGAGATCGAGTAACGCCAGTGCGCCGTGCCCTCCGGCCGCTGCGTCCAGGCGCACCGGGAAGTCCGCATGAAAAGCCCGCCGGTTGAGCAGTCCCGTGAGGTGGTCAGTCCGGGACTGGCGCCGCAGATCCGCCGTCGTCAACAATTCCTGGAACGCCACCTGGGTACGGGCGGCGGCAGCGGCGAGCGCCAGGCAGGACAATATGACGGCGGGCAGGGACACCGGAACCTGCGTGCCCGCAGTCAATACCGCCAACCCGGTGAGTGTTGCCGCCATTGAAATCGCCAGGCTGCGGGTGCGGATCCGTGGTTTCTCGGCAGCGGAACTGTCCTCTGAGCGACCGACCCAGACCGCCGTCAGCGCCAGCCCGACGGCCCAGCCGGCGTCCAGCGGAGTCCCCAGTACATAGGATCCGTCACTGGCCAGGTAGGCGAACACCACGTCGCAGACGGCAAAGACCATCAACCCGAGCACCAGCGCCGTCACCCGGTGACCGATCCTCAGGTCAGGGGCCGCTGCCATTCCCGCAACGGCTGCCACAAGGAGCCAGTCAAGCACCGGGTACGCGGCTGAAATCATGGTGCCGGACGACAGCGGCTGCCCTGCTGTCGACACGAAGATGGGATCAAGCAGGATCGCCAGCGGGGCCGCTGCTGCGAGCGAGGCAACGGCCGCATCCAGGACCACAGCCCACGACAATCGGCGTTTCTGCTGCCGCACCATCGCGGCAAGAGCGAGGAAAATAAACGGGTAGAAGCCGAGGTAGCCGATATCGGCCACACTGGGAAACGGCTCCGTGCCGCTCAGCGCCTGGGCCACCGTGTAGTAGTGGTCACCCGCAGCGAACGACGTCACGGCCAAGGCCGCAAGAAGCGCTGGCCGGCTCTTCCAGCCGTTTCGATGGACCGCTGCCCAGCACACCGCAGCCGTCATCCACATGGCGAGGGGGCTCAGCCAGTTGTTCACGAACGCGGTGGCGTCACTTCCGGGGATGAACAGGCCCACCACGTAAGCGGACACCGCCGCCCACATCGCCAGTTCGAGCCGGGACCCGGCCCGCCCTTTCCGCAGAAACCTGGACCCTTGCCGCGCTCCGGCCAACTACCCCACCCCCCAAGTGATGGCCTGAGCATACCCTACGAAACCAGCGCCGCCTTTGCCCTCGGCAGCGCGGCCAAAGTGCCCGTGCGCCTCAGCGTCGGCGCAGCACCATCGAGGGGGCGCCCGCCCGGCAACATGCCGTCCGGGCGGCCCCTCGATGGGCGGTCAGTGCTGCGGCTCAGCGCCGGCTCATCGGTTGCTGGCTCTGGGGACTCCTCTGCCCGGATCGACCTGGTGGGGGCCGGCCGCCGAGGGCCGCACATCGAAGTCGAAGACGGCAGTGGGGATGTAGACGGTGGAGCAGGAGTTCGGGATGTCCACCACGCCGGAGAGACGCCCTTCAATGGGGACGGCGCCCAGGATGATGTAGGCCTGTTCTCTGCTGTAGCCGAACTTACTCAGGTAATCGATGGCATGGAGGCAGGCCCGCTGGTAGGAAAGGTGCGAGTCGAGATAACGCTGCTCGCCGTCCAGGGTCACCGAGGTGCCGGAGAATGCCAGCCATTGACTGAACTGCGGGTCGACGTTCCCGGGCATGAAGATGGCATTTTCGCTCACGCCGTACGTGTCCATGCCGCCCTTGATGAGGTCGACTCTGAGATCGATGAATCCGCCCATCTCGATCGCCCCGCAGAACGTAATCTCCCCGTCCCCCTGGGAGAAGTGGAGGTCTCCCAGGGACAGGTTGGCGCCGTCGACGAAGACGGGGTAGAAAATTCGTGTTCCTTTGGACATGTTTTTTATGTCCTGGTTCCCGCCGTTTTCCCGCGGGGGCGCGGTCCTGGCCGCTTCCCCGGCCACCCTGCCGAATTCCGAGGCCGCCAAGTGTCCAAGGACCGCGTGTTCGGCCTCGGGCGGCAGTGCCAGCGGCGGAACACGATTGGGGTTGGTGGCGATGAGGTCCCCTTCGCGTTTGTTCCATTTCGCGAGTAATTGGGCCGAGGGCGCTGTGCCCATAAGCCCGGGGTGGATCAGTCCGGTGAAGGAAACTCCCGGTACGTGCCGCGACGAGGTGACTTGGCCGTTGAAGTCCCAGATGGCCTTGTAGGCGTCGGGAAACTGCTCGGTGAGGAAGCCGCCGCCGTTGCTGGTGGCGAAGATGCCGGTGTAGCCCCAGCCCTGTCCGGCAAGCGGCCCGGAGTCCTCCTGCGGGATGGGGCCGACGTCCAGAATGTCGACCACCAGCAGATCGCCGGGTTTGGCGCCTTCGACGGCGAATGGTCCGCTGAGTTTGTGGACGGTCAGCAGCGGGGCGTTGAGGACGTCCTCGGCAGAGTCGTCGTTGACGATGGCGCCGTCAAACCATTCCCGGCAGTCCACCCGGAACGAGTCCCCCGGTTTAACCGTGGCGACGGGTGGAATTTCAGGGTGCCACCGGTTGTGGCCGATCTTTTCCTGGTCCTCGAACTTCCTGGCGGAGTCAAGGGTAAATATCTTTGCGGGCATTTCGTCTCCTTTGACTGGGCGCCGCTTCCGCGATGCTTATGGCCGCGGCAGTTTCCGATGTAACGGGTTGGATGAGTATGGCTGGAGCCGTCGGGGCGTTCCGGGGAGCCGGGACGTTACGACGTTGGGTTCGGCTGCACTGCGTTTGGTGGCGTCGATGAGCCGGAAAGCCTGGGATCCGGCCTTGGAAAAGTGCGGCGCGCTGATGAGCCGGCGGGATGGTGCACCGCACGAGGGGCAGGGCACGGTGTCCGGGGCCTTCCCCATCGGATGGGTTTCCTCGAAAAGCGAGCCATCGGAGCAGCGGTACTCATAGGTGGCCACGTATCGGTTCCTCTCTGTTCGCTGTGAAGCAGTGTCAGGCGGGCCGGGTGACGCTGGTGACTTGGCCAGGCTGGGTGCTGCTGCGCATCGACTTCCGGCCAAGGAAGTAGGCTGCCGCCAGCGCGAACGCCGCCACCGCCGCTACCAGGGCCGCGTAGCCATTGTTGGTCTCGTAGCGGCCGAGCAGCAGGAAGAACGCCGGAATGGTGCCCGTCAGGTGGCTGATGAACACCGTGAACCAGCCCGTCATTTTGGTCAGTGACGTCTTGTTCAACCCGAGAAGGAGGAAGAACATGAACCACAGCACTGCCCACACGAACCAGATGACGCCAAACACCGGGTCGCCCACGAGGGTGAACTGCAGGACGCCGATGACGACGGCGCAGGCGGCGACGAACACCGAAAACCATCCGAGGCCTTCGCCGCTGATGCCTGTCATCTGCAGGACGCCTACATACAGGTAGGTGAAGCCGAAAAGGTAAAGCCCGGCCGCGCCGAAAATGACAGAGAGATCGCCATTCGCCTGGAGGATGATGATCGTGGGGAAGACCACTTGCATGGTTCCCACAAAAAAATTGAGGATGGCGGCTGACTTGCCCGGGATGACCCCCAAGAGCATCAGCCCGTTGACAAACAGAACCGCGCCTACGTAAAGCAAACCAACACTGCCCATGTCAGCTCCGTCAATTGATGCACAAGTGATCAGTGATGCACTGGAGGGCATTCCCGGCACAGGACACATCGAGTGGGAGGAATGTTTTGAGCGAATAAAGTCCCCGAAACTGGAGGACCAAATTCAAGCATATTCCGCGACGGCGCAGCGGGCTAAGGTCTTTTGGCCTTACTTTGCGGCGGGGTCCGGTGCGAGGGAGGGCTGCGCCCCGGACGAGTGGGCAGGGAAAGCCGGCAACCCGGGCCATCTTCTGTTTCCTCAGCGGCGAATTCCTGTTATGAACTACTACAGCCCGGCGGCGCAGGAACGGGTTCGGGACGCCGCATACGACGCAGTCGAGAAGGTCCTGGACAGCATGTTCGAGCCGCTGAGCAGGCAGGCCCTCACCACACGGTGGAACCAGGCCTGCGAGGCCATGGCGAAACACCTGGAAGCGCAGGACACCGGCGACGAGTGACGCTCTCCGGCGCGGGATTCCTCCAATCCGCACCGGGGTCCCGTCCGGCCGCCAGGGCCCGGGCATTTCGCCGGAGATAGGACTTCACGGCAAGATGTGACTATGCCGAATACGGACCTACAGCCCTGGCTGAAGAACTACCAGCCGGGTGTCCCGGCCGAAATCGATCTGCCCACGGAGTCTCTTGTCGCGATGCTGGAGCGGTCCGTGGCGGAGGCCGGTGGGGCGCCCGCGCTGGAATTCTTCGGCCGCCGGACCAGCTACACAGAGCTCGGCGGGCAGATCGACCGGGCCGCCGAGGGCCTGCGCCGGTTGGCCGTCCGCGCCGGGGACCGGGTGGCCATCATCCTGCCGAACTGCCCGCAGCACGTGGTCGCCTTCTACGCGGTGCTGCGCCTCGGCGCCGTCGTCGTCGAACACAACCCGCTGTACACCTCCCGGGAACTCCGCCACCAGTTCGAAGACCATCAGGCGCGCATCGCGATTGTCTGGGACAAGGCGGCGGTGTCCCTCCGGCAGTTCCCGCCAGATATCGAGATCGACCACATCGTCTCAGTCAATCTCCTCGAGGCGTTCCCCGCCGTCAAGCGCGTTGCCCTGCACCTGCCGGTGAAGAAGCTGCGCGAATCCCGCGAGGCGCTGACCGGCCCCGCGCCGGGAACCATCCCGTGGAAGGAGCTCCTCAGCCACGGCCGCATCGACCCCGAACACCCGCGTCCGTCGGTGAAGGACCTGGCCGCCATCCAGTACACCTCGGGCACCACGGGCCGGCCCAAAGGTGCCATGCTCACCCACTTCAACCTGTATTCCAACGCCCTGCAGGGTGAAGCCTGGATGGCGGGGGCGGAGTACCGCAAGGAGATCTTCTACGCCATCCTGCCGATGTTCCACGGCTTCGGCATGACGCTCTACCTCACCTACGGCATCCGCAAGCAGGGGCTGCTGGTCCTCTTCCCCAAATTCGATCCGGACCTGGTGCTGGCTGCGATGAAGAAGTCGCCCGCGACCGTCTACTGCGCGGTCCCGCCGATTTATGAGCGCACCGCGCTGGCCGCCAAGGCCAAGGGCATCTCGCTGCGCTCCTGCAAGTACTGCATCTCCGGCGCCATGAACCTGCCGGACCATGTGGTGGAGCTCTGGGAATCGGTGTCCGGCGGCCTGCTGGTGGAGGGCTACGGCATGACCGAATCCTCCCCGGTGGCGCTGGGGAACCCGTTCCATCCCACCCGCCGCAACGGCACCATCGGCGTGCCGTTCCCCTCAACCTTGATGAAGGTGGTGGACCTGCACGATCCCGCGGCCGAGGTGCCGCCGGGCCAGCCGGGTGAGCTGCTGCTGAAGGGCCCGCAGGTCTTCCAGGGCTATTGGAACAACCCGGAGGAAACCGCGAAGACCCTCGCGCCAGACGGCTGGCTGCGCACCGGCGATGTGGTGACCGTGGATCCGGACGGCTTCACCACCATCGTGGACCGTGCCAAGGAGCTCATCATCTCCGGCGGCTTCAACGTCGCGCCCTCCGAAGTGGAGACGGTGCTGCGGCTGCACGGCGACGTCAGGGACGCCGCCGTCGTCGGCCAGCCGCTCGAACGCGGCGGCGAGATGGTGGTCGCCGCCGTCGAGCTCGAACCGGGCAGCACCCTGCACGAGGACGCCCTGCGCGAGCACTGCCGCGAGCACCTCGCCGGCTACAAGGTCCCGAAGCGGATCGTCGCCATCGCGGACATGCCGCGCTCGATGCTCGGCAAGATCCTGCGCAGGCAGGTCCGGGAACAGGTGCTCCCGAGGCTCTGACGCGTCAGGTGCGTCCTCAGACGGTGCGCGGGGCCCGGGCCAGGTTCTCGGTGAGCTCGGCGGCATTCTGCCGCACGACGTAGGCCGGGCGGTCGCGCTCCACCCGCCAGCTCTCGGACAGCGGGCCGATGTTGACGGTGTCGAAGCCGAACTCGTCGTACAGCCTGGTCACCAGCTCCGCCGCCTCCGGGTAGTTGCTGGCGGTGGCCAGCGCGCGCCGGTTTTCTGTGCCGGCTGGCGTCCCGTCCGTGGTGATCTGTGTGGACATGATGTGGTTGAAGCCCTTACCCACCTTGGACGCGGGCAGATGCTCCTGCAACAGCCCGGAGGTGGTGGCCTCGCCGCCGTCCAGGGCCGGGAATCGGCCGTCCCGTTCCCAGTAGTAGTTGTTCGTGTCGACGACGATTTTGCCGGCCAGCGGCTCCACCGGGACCTCGCCGATGTTCTTGAGCGGGACGGTGACGACGGCGAAATCGCCGGCCGCTGCCGCCTCGGCCGGCGTCGCGGCCCGGGCCTGCGGCCCCAGCTCCGCGACAAGGTCCGTGAGGGTTTCCGGTCCCCGGGAGTTGCTGATCACGACGTCGTAGCCGAGCTCCACCGCCTTGCGTGCGAGCTGGCTGCCAATTTTTCCTGCACCGATGATTCCGATTGTTGTCATGTCCGGGCCAACACCGGGCCGGGCGCAGATATTTCTGCGAGTGCGGTCCGCGGGCCGGCGGAGCTCAGAGCCGCAGCCAGTCCTGATTGAAATCCGGGTGCTCAAAGTAGGGCAAGGCCAGGGCGTTTAGCGAGTGTGCCATCCACTCGATCGACTCCGGGATCAGCGGCCGCTCCCCGGCGGGCTCGCTGACCATCGCCGTCAGGGCAGCCTGGCGCGCGGATTCCACGATGCCGATCAGCCGCCGTTTGGCCTCGCACTCCAGCAGCAGGCGGCGTTCGTACCACTCGCCCGAAATCGAGACGGATCTGTCGCCCAGGAGGGTCCGCGCCGCAGCCTCATCTTCGGTGATGCGCTGGGACAGGAAGTCAACAATGTCCACACCTCGAGGGTACGCGCGACCCCTCGAGGCCGGATATGCGCGCGGACGCGGCTGTGCGGTGCAAGGTTTGCTCCGGATCATCCGAACGGGAAACGCACCCGCCGTCACCCCAGCACATCGTCCTGGTAGCACCAGCGCCAGTCCTCGCCGGGTTCGGCGCTCCGCATGACCGGGTGGCCGGTCGCGTCGAAGTGCTTGGACGCATGGGTGCCGCGCGAGGAATCGCAGCAGCCCACGGTCCCGCACGCTAGGCACATCCTGAGGTGCACCGGCGTCGTCCCTTCCCGGGCGCAATCCGCGCAGAACGCGTCGCGGGGGACTGCCGGGGAGGGCGCCGAGTCCAGATGCTCGCAGACCCCGCCCGGCCGGCGGACGCCCTCGCCGCCGCCGCCGCCGGAGGTGTCCAGCTCCTCCAGCGAGGCGTCCAGCATGGACTCTTCAACATCCAGCCGGTCCAGCACTTCGCTGAGGACCTCGTGGGCGTACTCGCCTCCGCGGCGCAGATCCAGCACCTTCGCCCGCTCCGCGTCCAGCATCGCCAGCCGCAGTTGGGCGTAGCGCTGGCTGGGGGTCGACGCCTCCGCCGAGGGACGGCCGAGGCGTTCCCAGGCCGCGAGTCCGCGTTCCTGTGTCCTCCGCTTCAGCATCGCCATGACTTCGGGCGGATCGCTCTCGGTGCGCAGTTCCTGCAGCCGCTCGACGCCCGCCGCTGTGGCCTGCTGCATCAGCGACGCCTGGTTGAGGGCGTCCTCGCGCGGGTCCGGTCCCTGGACGCGCAGCAGCCGGACCAGCGCCGGAAGCGTGAAGCCCTGGAGCGCCAGGGTGCCGCCCACCACCACCATAGCCGCGAGGACCAGCACGGAACGGTGTTCCAAATCCGCCGGCAGCACCAGCACCGCGGCAAGGGTCACCACACCGCGCATTCCCGCCCAGGACACGATGGCCGGGAATTGCCACGGCGGCGCCGGGTCGTTCCGCTGGATGGACGGGATCAGCCGCGGCAGGTAGGTCGCAGGGAACACCCAGAGCGGCCGGAGCAGCAGCACGGCCAGCAGGATCACGGCGCAGCCGGCCCAGATCCGGGCCGACCCCAGCGAATCCCCCTGGACGCCTTCGATGATGGTCCGGACCTGCAGCCCGATCAGCAGGAACACGGAATTCTCCAGCAGGAACTGCACCGTGTTCCAGTTGCTGCGCTGGCTCAGCCGCGCGGCGCCGTTGGGCATGGACGGCGCCTTCGTTCCCATCACCAGGCCGGTGACAACGACGGCGAGGACACCGGACGCGTGGATGGCCTCGGCAGGCAGATACGCCAGGAAGGGCGCCATCAGCGACGTCGAGGTGTTGATGGCAACGCTGCGGATCCGCTTGCGGAGCTCGGTCAGGACATAGGCGGCCGCAAGGCCCACCACCAGGCCGCCACCGGCCGCCACCAGGAAACCGCCGGCGATGTCCGCGGCAGAGACGGTTCCGCCGATGGCGGCGATGGCAGCGCGGAGGCAGACCAGGGCGGTCGCGTCGTTGACCAGGGACTCGCCTTCGAGGATGCTGACGATTCTGCGGGGCATGCCCACTTTCCGGGCGATGGCTGTTGCCGCGACGGCGTCGGGGGGCGCGACGACCGCGCCGAGGGCGATGGCTGCGGCCAGCGGGATTTCCGGAAACAGCCACCAGACGACAAAGCCGATACCCACCGTGCCGAAGATGACATAGCCCACCGACAGCAGTCCAATGGAACGGCGGTTCGAGCCGAAATCGAAGAGCGAGGTCTTCAGCGCCGCAGCGTAGAGCAGCGGCGGGAGCAGGCCCACCAGGACGAGTTCGGGATTCAGTTCGATCCGGGGGACGAAAGGCAGGAAAGAACCGGCGACGCCGGCCAGCACCAGCAGCAGCGGGACGGAGACGTTGATTTTCCGGCCCAGTGCGCTGCCCGCGCACACCACCGCAACGAGTACCAGCAGTCCGAGAGCGACGTCCATAGGGCCATTCTGTCAGGTGCGGGAACGGATGCCGCCGGACGGCCCCTATGAGAAGGTGACCCGGCGGATTGGCCCAAAGGATGAATCTTCTGGCTTTGAGGTTGAGCTGGGCAGGAATTGTCGAAGCCGGGCCCTCTGCCGTGGATAGGGTGACAGGCATGGAACCACTTCTGAAAGTCTTGCGGTACGGGGGCGCCCCCGCGGCGGCCGTTCTCTTCTTCACGCTGTGGTGCGTGGCTGAGGCCGGCCGGATGGGACCCTGGCCGGGCCTACCGAGCTGGATCGGGACCTGGCCGCTGCTGATAATGACGGCCGCAATCGCCTCGGCGGGCTGGAAGCCCTATGTGTCCCTCGGATTCACGGTTGCCCTGCTCGCAGGCCAACTTGTGCATGTCATTCCCGCGATGTATACCAATGACTGGGCGATTTACCTCGGCTCCTTCATTGCCCTCGGCTTCATTCAGTGGACGGCGGGCCACAGGACGCGGCTGGTGGCCGCGGGGGCCAACGTAGCCTTCGCAGCAGTCATGACCATGATGATGCTCTCCTGGCGGTACAGCAACGGCCTCGGTTGGTATGGGGCCACTTACGCCGGTGACCGCTACACGTTGGTCAAGTACGGCTGGCAGCTTTTCGCCCTGCTTGCCTTCATCGCCGCCTCCTGCGCCGCCGTCGGCCTGCTGCTGGCCCTGTACCAGGAACGCGGCAGCCTGTTCCGTGGACGAAGCCTTGCGCAGAGCAGCCTGAAAGAAACCGAAGTGGACCTGATCATAGAGCAGGAACGAACCCGGATAGCCCGCGACCTCCACGATGTCCTGGCGCACTCCCTCGCCGTGATTGCAGCTCAGGCCGATGGCACCCGCTACCTGAGCAAGGACCAGCCGAAAGCCGTGTTGAACGCCCTGGAGAACATTGCGACGTCGGCCCGGAGTGCCCTGGTGGACGCGCAGCGCGTCATCGAGGGTGTCCGGGACGACGGCCTCGTCACGCCCCAGCCGCGGCTCAGCGACGTCGAACCGCTGGTGGAGCGGATGCAGGACAGCCTCAGCCTCGAGCGCAGCGCCTCCGGGGTGCCTGTGGAGCTTTCCGCCGGACAGCAGCTCGCGGTGTTCCGGATCGTCCAGGAATGCCTGACGAACGCCCTCAAACACGGGGGCCGCGGCACCGCGGTGCGGCTGCACCTCGACTGGAGCGGCCCCGGGCTGACCCTGCATGTGGCGTCGGAGGTGCCGTCCGCCGGTTTCGGCAGCCCGGAAAGCGCCGGCGAACCAAGGGTGGGCCGCGGCCTCGCCGGGATGCGGGAACGTGCGCACCTTGCCGGCGGCTGGGTGACGGCCGGACCGGACGGCGAACAGTACCGCGTGACCGTTTTTATCCCCTACGGGGCGAGGATTTCCGACGCCGGGGAAGTAGTCGACGAGGACACCGGTTTCCGGCTGGTTCCCGCCGGAACATCCGCCAGGCTCCCGGACGAGTCCCTAACGGAAGCCGGCGTCCGTGGCTGATGCCGGAGCGCGCATCTCCGTGGCGCTCGTCGATGACCAGCCGCTGTTCCGGGCCGGGATCCGTATGCTGGTCGAAAGCCAGGCGGATATGGAGATGTCCGGGGAAGCCGCCGACGGCGAACAGGCAGCTGCGCTCGCCGCCGAACGGAGTCCCGACGTTATGCTCATGGACCTGCGTATGCCGGTGCTCGACGGCGTCGCCGCGACCCGGCGGATAGTGCAGCAGGCGGCGGCATCCGGGAGGGCCGCGCCCAAGATCATCGCCCTGACCACCTTCAACCGGGACCAGGCCGTCGTCGAGGCTGTGCAGGCCGGCGCCAGCGGCTACCTGCTCAAGAGCGCGGAACCGGAGTTCCTGCTGGCTGCCATCCGCACCGTGTACTCGGGATATTCCGTGATCGCTCCAGGGTCGGTGCAGGCGTTGTTCCAGCACGCAGCCAGGACGCTGCCCTCCCCGGGGCCGGACCTGTCAGTGCTCGAAGTCCTCTCTGCCCGCGAACGGGACGTTTTCCTGCTGGCAGCCAAAGGCCTGGGCAACGGCGAGATCGCCGAAAGCCTGTTTGTTTCCGAGGCCACCGTCAAGACGCACCTTAGGAGTGTGCTGGACAGACTGGGGCTCGGAAGCAGGCTCCAGCTGGTGGCTTTCGCCTATGAGCGCCGTCTTTTGGGCTGAGACCTCCGCGGATGCGGCAACGATTCGGGAACGAATGCCGGGCAAGGCAATCCGTTCGGTGCTGACCGCCAATAATGAGGAGATGACGGCCTTATTCAGGCACCCGGTTGTCGATCGCAGCCGGCGATCTTTAGCGCTGGTCGCTGTCACTGCCGCCCTGGCCGCTGCTGCTGCCTCGGGATGCGCTTCCTCCTCGGGGAACGGGGACCCACCCTGTTTTCCGCCCGCTTTTTCAGTGCACCCGTCGAATGCGAAAGCGGGTGAGACGGTGACCGTCACGGCCCCGGACGCTGGCTGCAATCCCCGCTATGGTGGGAACGCCCGTATCCAGGTGACCGTCACGGATGCGTCCGGCGCCGAGGTGGTCAACACCACGGCCCCGATGAATGACGCCGGCGGATTTACTTACACTTTTGAGGTTCCGGCCCAAGCGGCCGCCGGCGCCGCGGTTGTCATGGCCTTCCCCTACAACATCGACTGGTGTGATGACACCGGCAGGAACAACCGTGCCGCTAGGGCTGCGGTGTCGTTGCAGCGGGCATCTTGTGTCATGCCAACGAAGCCGCTGAACATCACCCGTTGAGGTCAGCGGGCGCCAGCCCACCACGTCGAGATCGCTTCAACTGGGTATGCCCGATGCCAACGTCCCGGGTGTGGTTCCGGGAACTTGGGCGCCGGCGCTCAGCTCGTCTGGGAGGGGTCCGGATTCAGCCCCGTGCGTCAGCCACGGACTCCACCCGCCGCCCACGCCCCAGCCCATATCTCTGAGTGAGAGTTGTGTCCCTATTAGTCGCGCACTTTTTAGGTTCTGTTCGCTTCCGTCCGGTAGTAAGAGTCGGTGAGCACCGATCCAGGCATTTCCGTCCAGGCCCCGCGCCTGGCATCCCCCACCTTGGGCGATCTCGGGTCTGAGGCGCTGGTTCTGCCCGGAGACACGCCGTCCGGAGAAATCGAGGGGATGTTCCGCGCCGACCGCGGGCTTCGAGGGGTCGTTGTCGACGTGGATGGAACCCCGTCCCTGCTGACCAGAGACCAGCTGGACTACCGGATGACGGGACGTCTGGGGTACGGACGGGCGCTCAACACCCGCCTCGGGGCGGCGGCCCTGCTTCCGCAGACCCGGTACACCCTCCCGCCCTCCCTGGATCTTCGGGCTGCCGCCGCCGCGCTTCTGGGCAGGCCGGAGGAGGACCGGTACGAGGATCTGCTGGTCCTGGCCGGGGACGGCCCGCGGATCGTACCGGTGTCGGAAGTCTTCGAGGGTCTGTCTGACCTGTTCCGGCACGATGCGCTCCATGACCCGCTGACTGGTTTGGCTAACCGCCGCCATCTGGGCGAGCGCGGTGCCGCCCTCATCGGACGCGCGGGGTCAGCAGCGACGGCAGTCCTGTACCTGGATCTGGACGATTTCAAGATCATCAACGACACCTTCGGACACCGGGCCGGCGACGCTGTGCTGGCCTCCTTTTCCGCCAGGCTCCGGGCATGCACGAGGCCGGCCGACCTGGTTGCCCGGCTTGGCGGGGACGAATTCGCTGTACTGCTGGTCGACGCCGATGAGGCCACGTCCCGCTCGATCGCTCATCGGATCCTCAAAGCGCTGGCAGCGCCCTTTACCCACGACGGGCACGAACTCCGGCTCTCGGCGACCGCGGGGCTGGCCATGGCGACCGACGTCGACGGCGAGGACGCGGCGGCACGGCTGGAGTACCTGCTCCGCCACGCCGACGCGGCAATGCTTCAGGCCAAACACGAAGGAAAACGCCGCCTGGGCCGTATCGACCCATGCCGGCCGGCCACCCGGTTCGCACACCAGGCCCTCATCCGCAGGCGCCTTCCCGGCGCCCTCGCCACTGCGGGATTCAGCCTGCACTACCAGCCGCTCATGGACATCGCCACCGGCTCGCGCCATTGCGTGGAAGCCCTGCTGCGCTGGGAAGACCCGGAGCTGGGGGCGGTCGCTCCGGATGAGTTCATCCATGTTGCCGAACACACCGGTGAAATTCATGCAATCGGCCGATGGATCGTCGACCGGGCCTGCGCCCAGGCCCGTATTTGGGCGGACGCCGGCACGCCCCGGGCTATTTCAGTGAACATCTCGCCCGTGCAGCTTACGGCCGGAAGTCTGGTCACGGACCTTCATGCGGCCCTGCGCCGGCACGGGGTGCCGCCGTCCTTGCTGAACATCGAGATCACCGAGACCGCCGCAGTGGTGGACCTCCAGTCGGCCACGGAACAGTTGCGTGCCCTGATCGACTCCGGCATCGGCGTCGCCCTCGATGACTATGGGACGGCGTATTCTTCCCTGGCCATGCTGCGCGACCTTCCCCTCACCGGGCTGAAGCTGGACAAGTCCTTCATCGACACCATCGACACTGACCCCACCTCCGCCATTCTCGTGGCCGGAGTCATCGGCGCGGCGACGGCGCTCGGGCTGACGACTACCGCAGAGGGCGTGGAGAGAGACACCCAGCTGGAAGTCCTGCGCGGACTCGGCTGTCACACCGCCCAGGGCTACCTCATCTCACGCCCGCTTCCGCCCAAAGAGCTCGACCAAGCCCAAGATATTCTTGACAAAGCCCATGCCGGACGGGAAACAATGTCCCCGCGATAGTAGGGGGATCTGCTCCTGCCGGGCCGGTCAGTACTTGGCGATCTGCGCCAGATAGCCGTAGTACTGCCCCTCGATCGGGTGGAACGGGTCGCCGTCGAAACCGAAGTCGCGATTGTTCCTGTTGTAGGCCTCGGTGTGGTCCAGGAACTGTGACATCACGTCCTTGCCAGAGCCCTCGCATTCCTCGCGGCTGATGCACAGGGCCACCGATCCCGCGACCGCGGGACTGGCGAAACTGGTTCCGTGGGCCACCGCGTAGCCTCCGGGCGCCGTTGACGTCATGCAGACCCCGGGGGCGGCGAGGGTGTGGGCCTTGTCCTTTCGCTGGCTGGCGAAGTTGGAGAAGAAGGCCGGGCGGTCGTCCAGCTGGCCCAGCCGGGACCAGTCCTCGGTGCCGCAGGCGGGAGCGGCCAGGCCTTCGGGTTTTCCGTCGAAGTCGGCCATTGCTGTGGCGGTCAGCACCTCGTCGTAGGTGGCGGGGACGGTTCCGGCGATGTCCTCAGCGGAGTTACCGGCCGCGACGGCGTAGACCACGCCGGCCTTGACCGAGCGGCAGACGGCGAAGTGCATCGGATCGATGCCCTTTCCGCAGCCGGCGGTATCGGCGCCCGGGCCGCCGATGCTGATGTTGGCCACCTGGATGTCGTTGGCTTTGTCCCTGTCCTTGCGCGTCGCCGTCACCCAGTCGATGGCGCAGATGAGCATGTCTTCGGTGATGACACCGGCGTCGTCCCCCACGCGCACGGACCACAGCGGGGTCCCCGGCGCCGTGCCGATCACGCCCAGCTTGTTGTCTTTGGCTCCGATCACGCCCGCCACGAAAGTCCCGTGGCCCACGGGATCCGTGGGCGTCACCTTGACCGGGGATCCGGAGGAACAGTCGATTCCGCCGCGCACATTCAGGTCCGGATGGGTGCCGTCGATTCCGCTGTCGATGACGGCGACATTGACGTTGACAGACGTCTTGCTGCCCTGCTGCTCCGCATCATCGGGCGGATTTCCGCCGAGACGCAGCCACCAGAAAGGCGCCAACTGGGTGCTGGGCTCCGGGTCCTTCGGCTTATCGAAGGTCCGGGACGCTGCGATGAAGTCGACGCCCGGATCAGTTGCGAGGCGTGCCGCCGTGGCCGCTGTCATCGTGGCGGCGTAGCCGTTGACGGCTTCCCGGTAGACCGTGGACACGGTGAGGCCGTAGGTTCCCTGATGGGCCGCGGCCGCGGCAGCCGGATCGAGGCCGTCATGGAGCACCACGATGTATGTCTGGTGCGGCTCGGCAGCGGCTGAGGGGACAGCGGCTGCGAATCCGCCGCCCGTTGCCAGCGCCGCAGCCGCGAGACTGGCCACGATTCGACGGAGCCAGGACTTGATTCTGGGGGGAGCGGCGTTCGCCCGGTATCGGCCTGGCAGTGCGGCTGCCGGTTCCGGCTGTGCTGGTGATGCCTGACGGCGGGTTGCGCTGAACATAGTGGCCTCCAGTAAGCGTCTTCGCTTTGAGTGCCCCCCTGTCCTAGCTTAGGCCCGCAGCTTGGTGATGCACCCGCACCTTTGCGGAAACTTCGGACAGCCACCGGGCGGAGGCGGACGACGGCGGGAGGTTCCCGCCGTCGTCCGCCTCCGGCGTTTCGATCAGCGCCCCGACATGGCAACACCCTGCATACTGCAGCGATAAGGCCGGATTGCCGCCGATGTCCTGCGAGAGAACACGCCCGGTTAAATCCTCGTCCCAACTTCTCCCGCCGGCCGTCGCGCGGCGGAGTATATTTCGAAGTGAGGCAGAATTATTCGAGCCGACGTTCGAGCCGGCACTGGCATAAGGAGGCGTCAGGATGGTTTCCAAGTCAGCGGAAACCGGTGACCGGACGACGGCGGAGCAGGACGCACCGGCGATGGGCGCGGCTGACCTTGCCACCCGCCTCGGCAATATCGCACGGCAGTTGCAGCAGGAAGATGACACGGATTCCATGCTGGCGGGAATCGTTCATGCCGTGCTGGAGTTGGTGCCGCACGTAGCCGAAGCCTCGGTCAGCCTGATCAGCGGCCGCCACGAGATCGATTCGCGGGCCGCGTCCGGCGATCTTCCGCGCCGGGTGGATGCCCTCCAAAGCCAAACGGGTCAGGGGCCGTGCATGGACGCGTCCTATGAGAAACGCGTCGTGAGCGTCCCGGATCTCAGCAAAGACCAGCGCTGGCCCGATTTTTCCCAGGCGGCCTACGACCTCGGGGCGCGGAGCATGCTTTCCTTCCAACTGTTCGTTGACGGCGCCCACCTCGGCGCCCTGAACCTCTTCGGCAATGAGGTCGGCGTATTCGACGCCGAGTCCGAGCGGATCGGGGCCCTGGTTGCAGCCCATGCGGCGGTGGCCGTGGCCGGTAGCCAGCAGGTCAGCCAGCTCACCCAGGCGCTGGATACGCGGGACCTGATCGGCCAGGCCAAAGGCATCCTCATGGAACGGTTCAAGATCACCGCCCATCAGGCGTTCCTGCTGCTCTCACGGGCAAGTTCGGAGCTGAATATCAAGCTCCACGACGTGGCGGAGCAGCTGACTGTCAGCGGGGAAATGACTAAGAAGCGCTGAACGGCGTTCCGGCGGATCTGCTAGCCGGCATTTTCGTTAGTTCGTCGGGGGTCTGGGCGCGGTCGGCGGACTCTGGGACATGCCCCGCGCCGGGGCCAGCGGGTGGACATAGTGGCATTATGGCCGGTCCCGGGTGCGAAGAATGGGCATGTCCCGCTCGACTGGACAACGGCTCAAGGGGACATGCCCCGCGCCGGGGCCAGCGGGTGGACATAGTGCCATTGTGCCCGGTCGCGGGTGCGGAGAATGGGCATGTCCCCCCGGCGCGAAAAGGTCCAGACTCCGTCTGAGCCCCGACGAACTAACGAAAATGACCAGTAGCCGGCTGACTTCGGCAGGCTCCACGCCGTGACCGCCACTGCGCCGCCGTCCACGATGTCGAGGGTCTTTGTTGAGCTGCTGCGGCAGGCACCGGTGAAGGAGGCCGACCAGGACGGAGTCCACCTGGGTGTCGCCGGCGGCGGCCATGGCATTCCAGCCGAGGAAGGCCTGGGCTGTGGCGCCCGGATGCGGAATGAAACTCGAAATTGAGAGTCGAAGTCAGACGTCGGCTTCGGCATCTTGACCTTCGCCCTCAGCGCAGAAGCAGCCCGGTCACACCATTTTCCGGTGCGTGGGCTCCGGCGGCCGACCAGTCCGCGGTGGCGACCAGTGGGGCCCACGCGGCAATGATTGCCAACAAAATCAGTAGCAGAAACCAGCGCGGCCAAAAAAACGGCCCCCGCCGCACGTGCTTTGGTGACAACGCCTGAGTCCCCATGTTCCCGTCCCTTCAAATCTCCGCTGGTCAACCGTGGTGACCGCATCTCCGAATCGTAGGGCCTGCGCCTTGGAACTTCCTTGAGAACCGGGCCAGTTCATTCCTGACGGGCCGGAATGTGCTGGAGACTCCGATCGGAGCCGCCGGTAAGCCGCCGGCCGCGCTCCGGCTGCCCGGCGTCGCCCGGCAGCCGGCAACCGCCGGCGTGGACCACTGGCAGAATGGGGAACTGACGTATTCTTCGAGGAAAGGCCCGTGCAGCCATGACGGAACCAGCCATGACGGAACCAGCTGTGACGGAACCAGACTGGGTCCGGCACGCTGTATGGTGGCAGGTCTATCCCCTGGGATTCACCGGCGCGGAAAAAGCGGCCCTCCCCGGGGATGCGGCGGTGCAGCACCGCCTCCTGCAACTGCTCCCGTGGCTCGACTACGCGGTGGAACTGGGCGCCTCCGGCATCGCCCTCGGCCCCATATTTGCCTCCGAGACCCATGGCTACGACACTACGGACTACTTCCGGATCGATCCCCGGCTCGGTGACGACTCCGACTTCGATGAGCTGATCCGGGAGGCCCACGCGCGCGGCCTCCGGGTGCTGCTGGACGGCGTGTTCAACCATGCCGGCCGTTCCTTCCAGCCGTTCCGGGACGTCCTGGCACACGGGCCGTCCGCCGCCACCGCACCGTGGTTTCGGCTCGAATGGCCCGCCGCCCGCTGGGCTCCGGGAGCGGAGCCCGGCTACGCGGACTTCGAAGGCCACCACCACCTCGTCGCGCTCAACCATGACCACGCCGAGGTTGCCGGGTTCGTCGCCGGGGTCATAAAGCACTGGCTGGGACGTGGTGCGGACGGCTGGCGGCTGGACGCGGCCTACGCCGTTCCGCCGTCGTTCTGGTCCGCAGTGGTGGGCGCGGCGAAGAAGGACTTCCCGGAGGCCTACGTCGTGGGCGAGTACATCCACGGCGACTACGCCGCTGAGGTCCGCGCCGGCTCGCTCGATTCCGCCACCCAGTACGAGCTGTGGAAGGCTGCCTGGAGTTCGCTCAATGACGGGAACTTCTACGAACTTGCCTCGACGCTGGAGCGGCACAACGCCCTGCTGAACACTTTCGTGCCGCTGACCTTCGTCGGCAACCACGACGTCACCCGGATCGCCAGCAAACTCACCGACCCGGCCCTGCTCCCGCTGGCGCTCGTGGTCCTTTTCACCGTGGCCGGCACACCCGCCATCTACTCCGGCGATGAGCAGGGCTTTCGCGGCATCAAGGAAGACCGCGCCGGGGGAGACGACGCCGTCCGGCCCGCGTTCCCGGCCGAGCCGTCCGGACTCTCCGCCGTTGGCCGGCACATCTACGAACTGCACCGCCAGTTGATCGGCGTCCGACGGCGGCACGCCTGGCTGCATGCGGCCCGCACCGAAGTGCTGGCACTGAGCAACGACCACCTGGTCTATGAAGCCAAGGGGGAGGGGTCGTCACTGACGGTTGCCCTCAACCTCTCGCCCGCAGCGGCGGAACTGGAGGTGCCGGCGTCGGCCGCCGTGGTCCTGGCCGGCGACGGGCACCTGCAGTCCGGGCGGAACGTCGCCGCCGTTCCGCCGCGGGGCTGGGTAATCCTGGGCGGTCAGGACTCGTAGTTTTCAACCTGCCGGACGGGGCGCGGTGCCGCCTCGTCCGGGTTCTCGCCGTACTGCAGCTTCGCCCGCCGCTGCCGGAGAAGGTCCCAGCACTGGTCCAGGTCCTCTTCAACGCTCTTCAGCCGCGCGTGCTCCGGGCCGTGTTCATAGTCCGGTGAGGAGGAGGGCGCCTTCTCGCGAAGCGCCTGTTCTTCCTCCACCAGTGCCGAGATTCGCTCAAGGATGTGCTGTTCGTCCATGACGGCCTTCTTTCTGCGTAGCGTCCTCCCGCCAGCGTAGCGAGCCGTCGGCGCGGGGGCCAGATCCCGACTCTTGGCATGAATCCTCGGGAAGCGGCCGGGACCTGGCGCGCGATCGCTGCTGCGGGCATGGCCGGATGGACTTCGGCAGACAGCTACCCAGAACGGCTGATGTGGGGCAGGATATGCCGTGTAAATGTGCGCCGATACCGCGGCCGCAACATGGCACCCTGGCCGGCGCCCCAGCTGCAAGGAGTCACAGACATGACCACACTCAACCCTTACCTAGGCTTCCGCGACAATGCCAAAGAAGCCATGACTTTCTACCAGTCGGTGTTCGGCGGTGAGCTGACCATGAGCACCTTCGGCGACTACCACGCCAGCGAAGACAGCGCCGAACAGGACAAGATCATGCACGCCATGCTGACGACGGATAAGGGCATGGTGCTGATGGCAGCGGATACACCCAACAGCATGGCCTACACCGCAGGCGGCAGCGTCTCCGTGTCCCTCAGCGGCGCCGACGACGCCGAACTGCGCGGCTACTATGACAAACTCGCCGACGGCGGAACCGTCACCGTGCCGATGGAGCAGGCACCCTGGGGGGATGTCTTCGGCATGTGCACGGACAAGTTCGGCACCGACTGGATGGTCAATGTCGGCCCCGAGCCGGGTCAGACCCCGGGCTAAGGTTTGGACCGGTGCCTCGTGACCCGGGCTCAGCCCGGGCGTGAATCCATGGTGAGGCCGCGGTAGTCGCCGGCCCGTCGGCCTCTGGCGTTCTCCTCGCCCGTTGGCGTAGGCTCTCGCCCATGGGTAAGGATCCGGTAGCAAGCAACCCCCGGCTGTATCGGGTGGTCTTTGAAAACGAACGCGTACGGGTACTGGAGTACACCGACACACCGGGCGACAAAACTGCCGAACATCACCATCCGGACAGTGTGATGGTCACACTGAGCTCCTTCCGCCGCCGGCTGTCCGGTCACGGCGACAGCGTCGACGTCGAAATTCCCGCCGGGACGGCGCGTTGGCTGCCCGCCCAGGACCATTCCGGTACAAACATCGGCGACACCGCCACCCACACCATGTTTGTGGAACTCAAGGAACCGGCCCCGGCCTCGGCAGAAGGTCCGGAACCCCTCGGCCCCGCTTCGCACTAGCCGCCGCCGTGTGTTCCGTTGTCGGTTCCCAATGCGGTGCGGGCGGTTCGTTGCTTTGACGGCAGCGGCTGAAATAGGTTCGGTGCGGGTTGATATCTGCCGTGGGATCCTATTTCACTGTGAGGGTTCCGCGCATGTTGCCATGGAATGTGCAGTGGTAGGGGTAGGTCCCGGGCTCAGCCGGCGCGGTGAAGGTACCGGTGCCGACTTTGACGCTGGCATCGAAAGTGGAGCCTGCGTCCGCGGTGATCGTGTGCGCTTCAATATCTTCGTTGGTGACGGTGATCATCGCGCCGGACCCGGACATACCGGGGCCCCCGCAGCCGGAGAGCGCCAGTCCGACTGCTGCTATTGCGAGTCCGAGCGCCCAGGGTGTTCTGATGTTTGCCGTCATGAGGAGACCTTTCCGTAGGCCTGCTGGTGGCGGTCAGGATGGGTGTGTCAGGGGTGTTCGATCCAGCACGCCAGGATGGTGGTGGAGAGCTGGTAGGCCAGGGCGTTCCTGGTGATGTTGTCTGGTCCAAGGGTGGCGGGCAGATCGGTGGCGTCGACGTGCAGAATGAAGCTGTCTTTCTGGAACACAGCGGATCCGTCGGGGGTTTCGTAGGCGGGGAAGCCCAGGTTGGCGAGGCCGTCGATGGGGTCGGCGTCCTGCGCCAGGGCCTGCATCGCGTCGAAGTACTTCAAAGCGGAGGCCTTGTCGGCGGCTTCCTGGACGGAGACTACCAGTGACCCTTCGTCCAGGTGGTAGGTGCAGGTGTAGGTGTTATTCGCCCAGTCATTGATGCTGTGCGGGTCCGAGTCCAGGTCCAGGATGGACGTGAGCCTGTCCTTTGGCTGGTCCCCGCAGATCATCAGGGCAGCGTCACTGGGACCGTCCTTGGTGGCGCCGGGCGAGGACGTTTCCCCGCCGTGATGCCCGCCGCCGTCACTGCCAGTGTGACCTGTCTCGGGCGACGCTGCGGACGGGGCCGGCGTCGAAACCTCCGACGGCGCGGATACGGACCCGGAAGCGGCCGCGCAGCCAGAAAGCAGCAGAGCGGACAAGGCCACGGAGGCCAGCAATGGCGTGCGGTGTTTCACAGCTCTTTCCGTCCTGGCCGCTCTGCCCTTTCGGATCAGCGGCCGTTGTCAGGCTTTGATTTTTGCGTAGATGACGTAGTTGTCATCGAATAAGCCGGTGGCGGGGTCGTAGCCGTCGCAGGTGATGAGCCGGAGCTCAGCGTCTGGGGTGTTGCCGTAGACCTCGAGGGTGGGGAAGGCGTTTTTGCTGTAGAGGGCGCCGCGCTCAACGGTGAACACGGCGGTGCTGCCGTCGGTCCGGGAGACGTTGATCTCGGCGCCGGGGGTTAACTTTTGCAGGTCGGCGAAGACTCCGGTATTGCCGCCGAGAGCGTTCACATGGCCCAGCATCACCGAGGGGCCGCGTTCGCCGGGTGTGGGGGAGCCGTTGTACCAGCTGGCGGGTGCGCCGCTGCCTGTGTCCGGCGGCACCTCGAGGGAGCCGTTCTCCCGTAGCCCCAAGTGGAGGAGATCTGTACGAACCCCGATCGAGGGAATGCTTAGATTGACCGGCGCCGAGGCGCCCATCACCGGCGGAAGCTGCTTTGCGGCCGGGGCCTCGGGCGTGGCGGGGGCCTGGGCGGCCGTCGCCTCGGGCGGAACCGCGGGAGCGCCGGACGCCAGCGAAGAAGAATTGGAAGCAGATGGAGCCGATCCGGTATCCGGGGCACCGTCCGGTCCGGCGCAACCTGCCAGCGGCAGCAGGAGGAGGACCCCGGCCGCCACGGAGGCCCGGAGGCCTCCGAGGCGGCCGGGGTTCTCGGTTCTCATAATATTGATCCGGTCAGCCGGTGCTTAGGCTGCTGCGCCGGCAGTGATGCGGCGGCGCACTGCGTAGGCTCCGCCGGCGAGGGCTACGAGGGCGAAGCCACCGCCGACGGCGAGTGCTCCGGTGTCGGTGCCGGTTTCCTGGGTGACACCGGTGTCAGCTCCGCCTGCCGGCATCTTCATCTGGCCAGCCTTCAAGGTCCCGCACAGGGCAGGCGATGTGGCGGCCAGCGGAAGGGTGGGGGCCAGATCGCTCTTGGCGGCCTGGCCTGCGGCGCTCAGGGTGGCGGGATCAAGGCCGTGAACGACCACAACCGCGGTGCCTGCCTCCAAAGCTGCCTTGGTTTCGGCGTTCAGTTCGAACGTGCGGTCAACGGTGTAAGCGGCGCCCTGTCCGCCGACCTTGAGGTCAAGCCCGGCTGCCGGGCTGGTATCACCGCTGGTGGAGAGGGTGGTCACGATGGGGCCGTAGAAGGGATCGCCTTCGGTCGTGGAGATCACCGCGTCGCCGTCCTTATCCGCCGAAGGTGCCGGGCAGACGCCCTGGGCTCCGCCGTGGATGTGCTGCACGTGCGGGTACGGAGCGTCCATGAACGTAGCGGGCATCCCCGAAACCTTCAGGACAACGTGGGCCTGGTTGCCCTTGACATCAACAGTGATGGTGCCCGAGCCTGCGCTGCCGTTGAGCTTGCCGAGCGTTGACTGGTAGGACTGATCCGCTGCCATCGCCGGGGAGCCGGAAAGGGCCACGGCGGCCAAGGCCAGGGTGGGGACTGCCATAAAGCGAAGTGTCTTATTCATGGGGGAAATCTCCTTTTACACGCGCGTGTGATGTAGGCGCCCCCAAACAAGGGGCCAGCGGTACTTCGGAGCGGTACCGGGAAAGGATGGGAATAAATGTGGTCGCCGCCACTATTTTTTTCTAGGACTCTGCCTGACCGGCGGCCGGCGGACTTTTGGGGCCGGTGAACGTGCCTGGATCAGGCGGCTGAGGCGCTGCCGCGGCGGCCGCGAAAGCGGTCCGTGACCCTTTGAGTGCAACGTTCACCGCTCATTCCACGACCAGTGTCCCGCTCATCTTCGGATGAAAGCTGCAGATGAGCGCGTACTCACCCGGAGCATCCGGAGCCTGGAAAATCACCGTCCCGCCGGCGGGCACGTCAATGTCGAACCCGCCCTGTTCCTTGGCGGTCAGGGTGTGGGGGGCGCTGTCCGCGTTGGTCACCGTCACCGTCGCCCCCGGCTTCACCGACGCCGGAGCCTCGAAGGCGAAATCACGGATCGTAATGACCGCCTCACCGCCCTGCGCCGAAGCATTGGAGGACGGGACCGAGGAACTGCTGGCGGCAGGCGGCGGCGGCGACGGATCCTGTCCCTGTGTGGCGCAGCCCGCAATGCCGGCCAACGACACGGCCGCGGCTACGGCCAAAGTACGATTTAGTGCTCTCATGGCAATCCCCTTCACAGGCGTTTTGTACTCCGTGCACGCCGGACGACGCGCTCATCAGGAAACTACCCCGCGAACCCTATTCGCCGCCGCCGCCCCGACGGACTGCCCCACCAGCATCCCGGCAGTATGTCTGGTGGCCGGCGGGTCCGTGTGTTCCCCGTTCGCCCCGGGCACGGCTATCCTGTAAGCGGCCAGGGCCCCGCACAGTAGCGTCCACCTTTCCTGGCCCAGAGAGGCATGCAATGACCGAGAAGCTGCACCTCAAGCCCGAAGATGACTTTCCGGATGACCTCAGCAAGGTGAAGGACAAGGAGCTGCAAGTCCTCGACAGCCAGGTCCAGCGCCAGCTGGACCACGAATATGTGGCTGAGGGCGAACCGAATCCCGAGACCGAGTTCCGGCACTATGACCTCGACGAGGAATTCAGCGAACGGGACAAGCGCGACGAGTAGCCGGAGCGGTTCTGTCAGTATGCTTACTAGGTACTGGATATAGCAACACAGAACAGAAACGAGTCCCACTATGAGCAGGCCCGACCGTCTGGTGATCGAGGCCGCAGGCCATCTCGGCCATGTGTTCGCTTCCCGCCGACCGTCTGCTCCGGCCCCGTTCCCGGCCAAAGCGCGGGCAAGGCCCGCCGTCGTGCTTATCCACGGGATCGGCGCTTCGCACCGCTATCTCCGCCGACTCCACGCGCTCCTGGCTGAATCGGCTGACACGTACTCAATTGACCTGCCCGGGTTCGGCGCCACTCCCAGGCCTGAACACACCCTCACCGTCGCGGACCACGCCACCTACATCCTCGGCGCCATGGAACAGCTCGGTGTGCTGGAGTTCGTGATCGTCGGGCACTCGATGGGGAGCCAGTTCGTCACGGAGGCCGCCCTGCAGCAACCGGGCCGGATTCCCTACGTTGTCCTGATGGGACCGGTGGTGGATTCGAAGCGTCGCACCGTGGCACAGCAGGCCCTGGCGCTGGGCCTCGACAGCGTGCTCCATGAGAGCCCCTCTTCGAACGCCGTCGTCTTCACCGATTATCTCCGCTGCGGGCCGCGCTGGTACCTCAAGACCCTGCGGGTGATGATGGACTACCCCACGGACCAGAAGATCACCCGCGTCACGGCGCCGGTCCTGGTGCTGCGCGGCGCCAATGATCCGGTGGCCTCCACCGGCTGGAGCCGCCGGCTGGCCGAACTGGCACCCAACGGGCGGTTGCTGGAAATCCAGGGGACCGGCCATGTGGTCCAGCACAACCGCGCCGACGAGGTGGCCGAGGCCATCACGGCCTTCGCCGGGCTCCGGACTTCGGCCACGGACACTCAGCAGGTGAACCCCGCATGAGCGGCCCGCTCCGGGCTGCCGCCTGGTGGATCCAGGACTATCTCTATGCCCTCGGGCGGCAGCTGTGCAGCGCCGTTTCCAGGACACGCCCGGCCAATTTCCTCAGCGGAACCGGCCGGCCCGTCGTCGTGATTCCGGGAATCTATGAGGACTGGCGCTTTATGCTGCCGCTCGTCAAGCGACTTCATGACGCGGGGCACCCGGTGCATGTGATGACAGTCCTGCAGCGGAACCGGCTCGCCGTCCCCCAGGCGGCGGAGCTGATTGCCGGTTACCTCCGGGACCGGAAGCTGAACGACGTGATGATCGTCGCCCACAGCAAGGGCGGGCTGATCGGCAAATACGCGATGATGTCCCTGGACCCGGACGGGCGCATCAGCGGCATGGCCGCCGTCTGCACGCCGTTCTCCGGCTCCCGCTACGCGTCCTTTATGCTGCTCCCGAGCCTGCGCGCTTTTTCACCCCGGAACGCGGTAACAGTGCAGCTCTCAGGCGAGGAACGCGTCAACGAACGCATCACGTCCATCTACGGGATCTTCGACCCGCACATCCCCGAAGGAAGCGTGCTGCCCGGCGCCCGGAACGTCCGGCTGGAAACCGCCGGCCACTTCAGGATCCTCGCCCACGAAGACACCATCCGCACCATCGTGGACGCGGCCGTCTAGCGGTCATTTTGCGCCGGGGGACATGCCCATTCTTCGCTCGCCGGGACTGGGCATGGTGCCACTATGTCCACCCGCTGGCCCCGGCGCGGGGCATGTCCCTTTGGGCGGGTGTCCAGTCCACGCACAACCGGTGTCCCGGCCGGAGCCGAATCCGGGCACAAAGGCCCTCACCTCCCGGCGGTTCCTGACCCATAGTGGGAGGGAGCGGCCACATGGCCTATTTTCCCAGCCTGCGGAGCGTATGCCTGGATGAGCCCACGGCCGCTGTCCCGACTGGAAAGCCATGCTGATGAGCATTTTCGAAGACAGGGTCGACGCCGGCCGGCAACTGGGGAGGCGCCTGGTGGAACTGCGGGGCCAGGACATAGTGGTCCTGGGCCTACCCCGCGGCGGCGTCCCGGTGGCGTTCGAGGTTGCCGCGGCGCTGGACGCGCCCCTGGATGTGATCGTGGTGCGGAAACTCGGCCTTCCCTACCAGCCGGAGCTTGCCATGGGGGCGGTCGGTGAGGGTGGCGCGCGGGTGCTGGAAGAGCACGTACTCGCGCATTCCCGGGTATCCCAGCAGGAGTTAACGGCCGTCGAAGAGCACGAACGCGCCGTGCTGGAGAACCGGGTGGCCCGGTTCCGGAAGGGACGGACCCGGCAGGACCTCACCGGGCGCACCGCCGTGATCGTCGATGACGGCATCGCCACCGGATCCACTGCCCGGGTAGCTTGCCGGGTCGCGCGGAAGCTCGGCGCCGCACGGGTGATCCTGGCCGTGCCGGTGGCTCCGGCCGATACCTTGGCGAGCCTGTCCGAGCCGGATGAGCTGGTCTGCCTGGCCACGCCCCGGCAGTTCTCCGCCGTCGGCTACCATTACCGGGACTTTTCTCCGACCGAAGACGGCGAGGTGGTGCAGCTTCTCGACGCCGCAGCCAAGCGCCTGCAAGCCTCGCCGCCTGTTTCCAGCAACGGGGCGGGTGCCGCAGCCCAGCATGCCGCGGACTTGGATGAGGACGTGGAGATCCCGTGCCAAGACGTGCGGCTACAGGGCCGGCTGCACCTTCCCGTTCCGGCCCGGGGAGTGGTGCTGTTCGCGCACGGAAGCGGCAGCAGCCGGCACAGCCCGCGGAACAGATTCGTCGCGGGCATGTTGCAACAGGCGGGGCTCGGCACCTTGCTGCTGGATCTGTTGACGCCTGGCGAGGAACGCAACCGCGCCAACGTCTTCGACATCGACCTGCTGGCGCGCCGGCTGTCTGCGGCCACGGACTGGCTTGCCATGAGGGACGACACCGCCTCCTGCAAGGTGGGCTACTTCGGCGCGAGCACGGGCGCCGGCGCCGCACTGCGGGCGGCCACGGAACCCGCCGCGAGGATCGACGCCGTCGTCTCCCGCGGCGGCCGGCCGGACCTGGCCGGCCCCCGGCTCCCGGCCGTCCGGGCGCCCACCCTCCTGATCGTGGGCAGCTACGACCACGAGGTGCTCGAACTCAACCGCAAGGCGAAGTCCATGATGCGCTGCCCCAACCAGCTGGCCGTCGTCCAGGGCGCCACCCATCTTTTTGAGGAACCCGGCACACTGGCGGCGGCCGCCATTCTCGCCAGGGACTGGTTTGTGGAATACCTGCTGCCCCCCAGGCAACGCCGGCGATGATGCTTGTCTTAGCCGATTTCGCCGTTTACCTCCCGAAACTCGGCGGGCGGCTGCCCTCGGCCCGGGACTTAATGCCGAGAAGCATACGCCGCTCCATCAGGAATTGCAGCGGTTCCAGTAGCGGGCGGAAGACCAGCCCCAACGGCAGGGGCGAATAGTCGTAGCGGGTGCGGGACAGTAACCGCGTGGTGCGGGCGTCCACCGGCAGCAACACGAAAGTCCAGCCCAGCTCGAGGCGCGGGCCGGTGGCAGCACCGCCGGCGGAGGTGATCCTCCCGGTGCGCGGATCCATCGTGCCGCCGAGGGCCAGCACGGCCGCGGTCTCCAAGCGCCGGACCGGAATCCCGACGTCGGGCGCCAGCGGGATGACATCACCGACGTCGAGCTGCTGGAATTCCGGGAGGATCCCGTCCGCGCTGTGCATGCCCAGGCCTGCTGCGTTCTCCAGCGCATCGTAGCTGTACATGCCGCCCCGCCCTGCTCCCAGCTGGACGAGCCACGGCCAGATCCGCTCGGCCGGTGCCGCGATGGTCACGGCCCGGGTGGTCTGCATGCGCGGCGTCTGCACCAGCTCGTCACCGGGCAGCGGTCCGGCGGCCTCCTGCACCGTCGCACCCCACTTCAGCAGCCGGGGCCGGACGGCGAGGACATAGGCGACGGCTGCCGCTGCCGCGGCCAGGGCCGCCAGCGGGCCACGAAGCCGGATTGCCGGCCGGGAACTGCTCATGATCTAGCCACTTTCTGCAGCTGGTGCTGGTCTCGCCAACGCGCGGTGGGAATCGAGAGCGCCCGGACCGGCCACCGGCTCAATGTCATCCTGCAGCCTGGTCTTTTCCTGCCCCCTGGCCGACCACGAGCACCGGGCAGTAGGCATGGGCCGCGCAGGCGCCGCTCACCGAACCCATGACCTGGGCCAGGAATCCGCCCCGCCCGCGCCTGCCGACCACCAGAAGTTGGGCGTCGCGGCTCTCATCGACGAGGACCTTGGCCGGTGGGCCGAACTTCACCGTCTTAGTCAGCCCATCCGGCAGGGCGCTGCCGAAAGCCCGTTCAAGGGACTGGTCCACGAGGCGCTTGGCCGTCTCCTCCAGTTCGGTGGTGGTAGCCGTCCGCTCTTCGGGAAGGTGGGAGGCGAGGAAGAAATCCGATGTGCCCACGCAGGTGACAACCTCCAGCGGGGCGTTCAGGCCCGCCGCCATGCGCCCGGCGAGCCGGAGCGCCGTCGTCGAAAACTCTGAACCGTCCACGCCCACGACTATCCGCTGATCAACGTTCATGGCCCCCAGCCTGCCCGGTCTTTCCGGCAGAGGCTAGGGCCAAAAGTCATGCGGAAGTCACCTCGCGCGCTGCACCGCACCCGTATTTGGGGGACTCATTGGTCCTGCGCTTGTTCCTACGACGCGGAGGGCCAGCCGCGGGGGCTGTGCACCGTCCCCGGCCCGCTCTAGGGTGGAACAGACCCTACCTAAGAGGAGTACTGATGAGAGTTGCTGTTACCGGAGGAAGCGGAAAGCTGGGCCGGAGCGTCGTCCGGCGGCTGAGCGAGGACGGCCATGAGGTCACCAACCTGGACCGCGCCGGTGTGCGCGGCCACGGCTACACCGAGGTGGACCTGCGCAACTACGGCCAGGTGGTTGATGTGTTCCTGGGGCTGGAGGACCGCCATGCAGGTTTCGACGCCGTCGTGCATCTGGCCGCTATCCCGGCCCCCGGCCTTGCACCGGACGCCGCGACGTTCGAGAACAATATGCAGGCCACGTACAACGTTTTCCAGGCCGCCCGCCGCGCCGGGATTAAGAGGATTGTCTACGCCTCCAGCGAGACCGTGCTGGGGCTGCCGTTCGACGTCGACCCTCCCTATATCCCGGTGGATGAGGAATATCCGGCCCGGCCGGAGAGCACCTACTCGCTGGTCAAGCACCTCGAGGAGCAGATGGCCATCCAGCTCACCCGCTGGGACCCCGAGCTGAGCATCACGGGCCTGCGGTTCTCCAATGTGATGGACCCCGAGGACTATGAGGAGTTCCCCGCCTTCGACGCCGACGCGACCCTGCGCAAGTGGAACCTCTGGGGCTACATCGACGGCCGTGACGGCGCGCAGGCCGTGGCCCGCGCCCTGGAGAACGCGAATCCCGGCTTTGAGGCGTTCATCATCGCCAACGAGGACACCGTGATGAGCCGGTCCAGTGCGGGCCTTGCCGCGGAGGTGTTCCCGAACGTCCTGGTGGTCAAGGAGCTCGGCGAGCACCAGACCATGCTCTCGATCGACAAGGCCAAACGTCTGCTTGGCTACGCGCCCGAGCACAGCTGGCGGAACTATCACCCGCTCCGCACCACCCCGACCGAAGACTGACCTGAACACCACGGACCCGCTCACCACTGACACGGACACTACTGAGGAGAATCATGCAATACCGCACCCTGGGTAACAGTGGCGCCGTGGTCTCCAGCTATGCGCTGGGTACCATGACGTTTGGCGCCGAAGCCACCGAGGAGCAGTCCCACGCCATCCTCGACGACTACCTCGCGGCGGGCGGCAACTTCATCGACACCGCCGACGTCTACGCCGCCGGCGTCTCGGAGGAGATCATCGGCCGCTGGCTCGCCGCCCGCCCGAAAGCCCGCGACGAGGTGGTGCTGGCCAGCAAGGGCCGCTTCCCGATGGGCACGGCCCCGAACGACGTCGGCACCTCCCGCCGGCACCTGACCCGGGCGTTGGATGGTTCGCTGCAGCGGCTGGGCGTGGAACAGATCGACCTGTACCAGCTGCACGCCTGGGACCCGGTCACCCCGCTCGAGGAATCGCTGCGGTTCCTGAACGACGCCGTCAGCAGCGGGAAGATCGCGTACTACGGCTTCTCCAACTTCCTGGGCTGGCAGCTGACCAAGGCCGTGCACCTGGCCAGGGCCCACGGCTGGAGCGAACCCGTGACGCTGCAGCCGCAGTACAGCCTGTTGGTCCGCGAGATCGAGTCCGAAATCGTGCCCGCCTCGCTCGACGCCGGCATCGGCTTGCTGCCCTGGTCGCCGCTGGGCGGCGGCTGGCTCTCCGGCAAGTACAAGCGTGATCAGCCGCCCACCGGCGTTACAAGACTGGGCGAGAACCCGGACCGCGGAATGGAGGCCTGGAAGGGCAGGAACGCCGACCCGCGGACCTGGGAAATCATCGAGGAAGTCGAACACATTGCCGGCCGGCACGGCGCACATCCCTCGCAGGTGGCGCTGGCGTGGCTGGCGGACCAGCCGGCCGTGAGCTCGGTGATCCTGGGCGCCCGTACTACCGAACAGCTCGCCGACAACCTTGAGGCTGCGGAGCTCCAGCTGACCGAAGGGGAGATGATGCGGCTCAGCGAGGTCAGCCGGCCGCGCGTCGGGGTGTATCCGTACGGGCCGCTGGCCCAGGAGCAGCGCAGCCGGCAAATCGACGGCGGCCGCTGAAAGAGCAACGCGGGGTCACTTAGCGCCTATCCGACCGCTGTGGATGGGCGCTAAGTGACCCCGCGTTGGTTCTCCGGGGCCGGGTCGCCCTGCTGGCGGATGGACCAGATATCACCCATTTCCTCGGTGGACTGCTGTACGATCCGGCTCATGGCGGCGTGAGCGGCGCTGGCCTCGCCGCGCTGGATGGCGCTCGCCACGTCCGCGTGCAGCTGCAGGGCCTCATGGTGCGGCAGATGCGGCATCAGGCCGTGTTCGGTGCGCCCGGTCAGGACCTCGGTGACGAGGTTGTGCAGCTGGGAAAACATGGCGTTTCCGGAGGCCTTGAGCACTGCGGCATGGAATTCGATGTCCTGACGGAGGAATTCGTCGTGGTCTCCGCGCTGGCCCGCCGCCCAGAGCCGCGCCGCCCGCGAGACGAGGTCGCTGCCGGCGTCCCAGGAGGCGCGCTCGGCGGCGAGGCGCGCAGCCTGGGGCTCGATCGCGCCGCGGAGTTCGTTCAGCGCCTGCAGCTGCTCCAGGCGTTTCGAGGAGGCGAGCCGCCAGCGAATCACCTGCGGATCGTAGGCGTTCCAGGAGTCTTCCGGCTGCACCACGGTGCCCAGCCGCCGTCGTGATTCCAGCATTCCCTTGGAGGAGAGCACCCGCGTGGCCTCCCGGACCACCGAGCGGGAGACGCTGTGCTGCGCCTCGAGCTCGTCCAGGCGCAGGATCGAGTGCGGCGCCAGGGTCCCCTCGGCAATAGCGAGTCCCAGGTTTTGGACCAGCACGGAATGCAGGTCTGCCGGGGACTCCGCCTTTGGGGATTTCATAAATAAATCATACGGGTGGGGCGCAAGGGGTTGTTTAAGTCTGCTTTATTTCTCTAAGATCGCTTCCAGAGCAGATGTAAAGATGCATCTGCGGCCGGCTGGACCGTGACGCCCAGCCCCTAACCAACCAAGGGAGTCGTAATGAAGCGACGTTCGATCATGCAGTACGCGGCTGCCGCCGCGGCCCTGACTCTGGGCCTCACCGCCTGTGGCGGAGCCAGCGGCAGCAGCGATGCCAAAGCCGCCGGCACCGTCCGGGTCACCCTCGCGAACCATGTCTGGACCGAAGGCATCAAAGCCGCCATTCCGGAATTCGAGAAGTCCAGCGGCCTCAAGGTCGAACTGACTCAGCTTGGCGAGGACCAGCTCTCGGACCAGTACAACGTCAAGCTCAATGCCGGCAGCGACGAGATCGACGTCATGATGTACCGCCCGCTGCAGGAGGGCAAGGCGTTCGCGAAGAACGGGTACCTCGCCGACCTGACGTCCAAAGTGTCCTCGGACTCCAGCTGGGACTGGAAGGACTACCAGGAGGGACCGGTCAAGGCCACCACGGCCGACGGCAAAGTGGTCGGCGTCCCGATCATCACCGAACGCGAAGTGCTCTATTACCGCAAGGATCTGCTGAAGGCCGCCGGCCTTGAGGTTCCCAAGACCATGGAAGAGCTCGAAGCAGCTGCCAAGGCCATCAAGGCTTCCTCGCCGGACACCGCGGGCTTCGTGGCCCGCACCGGCAAGTCCGCCGCCGTCACGCAGTTCTCCAGCTTCCTGTACAGCTTCGGCGGCGACTTCACTGATGCCAGCGGCAAGTCCGCCGTCAACACCGACGCCGCCAAAAAGGCCTACGCGTACTACGGCGGCCTGATCAAGAACTACGGCCCTGCCAACGTCAGCACGGACATGAGCTGGCCCGAGGCGATGGCAATCTTCACCCAGGGCAAGGCCGCCTTCTATACCGAGGCCGACTCGCTCTATAAGAACGCCACAGACCCGGCCAAGTCCAAGGTGGCCGACACGGTCGGCTTCGCCGCACTGCCCGCCGGCCCTGCAGGTTCCAAGCCGTACAACATCCCGTCGTGGGGCCTGGCCGTGAACCAGGCCTCGGGCAACCAGGACAATGCCTGGAAGTTCATCCAGTGGGCCACCAGCAAGGAACGCACCCTGGCAGCTCAGAAGGCAGGTGTCCCCGGACCCCGCGCTTCCGTCTGGGCCGATCCCGCCGGCACCTCCACCTACCCGAAGGACCTGGCCGAGGCCATCTCCGCCAGCGCCAAGAACGGCGTCGGCCACGACCGTCCCGAGGTTGTCACGGTCGGCAAGGCCCGCGAAATCGTGGGCGGCCCGATTGTCGCGACCATCACCGGCGCTGACGCTTCCGCCGCCGCCGACACGGCCCACGAGGCCTTCCAGAAGTTCCTGGACAGCGAAAAGAAATAGCGCACCCGGCGCACCACGCGCCGTATACCGAAACCGCCCGGTGGGGCGGCGGCCTAACCGTCGCCCTGCCGCGGCCAGCTCTTCACTTCACCCCCGACTCCTTAGGTGAACCATGTCTGTATTGACTCCTCCCCGCAGCGCGCAGGCCCGGCCGCCGTCCGGCCGCAACGCCGGCCGCGCCGCCAGCGCCCGTGCGAACTTCTCCGCCTGGGCCAACCGGCACCGCAAATGGCTGTTCGCCGCCCCCGCCATGATCTTCGTCGGCGTCCTGATCATCTTCCCGCTGGCCTGGACCCTGTACCTGAGCCTCACCGATTCGCAGGGCTCCGTCCGCGCCGCGTCCGAGTTCGTCGGACTTCAGAACTACGGGACAGTCCTTTCCGACGCCGAACGCTTTTGGCCCGCCGTCGGACGTACCCTGTCCTTCACCGGCGTCGCCCTGATCTGCGAAGTCGTGCTGGGCATGTGCATCGCCCTGCTGCTGTGGCGCCCCTTCCGCGGCGAAAAGTGGGTCCGCGTGGCCATCCTGCTCCCGCTCGTCGCCACCCCGGTGGCCGTCGGCATGATGTGGCGGCTGATCTTCGATCCCAACATCGGCTTCGCCAACCAGCTGCTCGGCATGATCGGCATCCCGCCCCAGCCCTGGCTCTCCGGCCAGGACACCGCGCTGGGCACCACCATCTTCATGGACGTGTGGCAGTGGACGCCCATGGTGGTGCTGATCCTGCTCGCCGGCCTCACTTCCCTGTCCGAGGAGCCCGACGAGGCGGCCCGGATGGACGGTGCCAACGCCGCCCAGCGCTTCTTCTACATCACACTGCCCCTCATGATGCCGACCGTGATCGTCGCCATCCTGCTCCGTGGCATCGATGCCCTGAAGACCTTCGACATCCTCTACGCCACCAAAGGCAAGGGCGGCGGTTCCTTCCACGAGGTGGAGACCCTCAACGTCTACGCCTACGGGCTGAGCTTCGACTACAACCAATACGGGCTGTCCTCCGCGGTGCTGATCCTGTTCTTCATGATCATCGTCGGCTCCATGTGGCTGCTGACCATGCGCAAGAAAGCGGTAAGCAAATGACCGTCCTGACCGATCCCAAAACCGCCGCCGCCCGGCCGGCGCCGGCGCCGCGCCGCCGCAAGCCGCTGGGCACCCGCGCCTACAAGGTCTTCCGCGTCGTGGCACTGATCGCCGTGGTGCTGTTTCTGGTGGCCCCGCTGTTCTGGATGCTGCTGGCGTCCTTCAAGACCAATGTGGACATCTACGACACCGGCAAGTCGTTCTTCTTCACCCCCACGGGCGAAAACTATGCGAACGTGCTGCAGCGCAACAACTACTTCGTCTTCATCTTCAACAGCTTCTGGGTCGCCTTCGTCTCCACGGCCCTCTCCCTGGTCCTCGGTGTCCCGGCCGCCTACGCGATGAGCCGGTTCACGATGCACCGCTCGGCCCTCGTGGTCCTGATGGCGCGCGTCATCCCGGGTGTCTCGCTGCTGGTGCCCTGGTACTACGTCTTCTCCAACCTAAAGATGGTGGGCGGCTTCGAGGTCCTCATCCTCAGCCACATGTTCGTTGCGCTGCCGCTGATCGTCTACATCATGATGAGCTACTTCGATTCGATGCCGCTGGAGCTGGAGGAATCAGCCCAGGTGGACGGGCTGACCCCGATCGGCGCCTTCCGCCGCATCACGCTGCCGCTCTCGGTCGGCGGCATCGCCACCGCCGCCATCCTGTCCTTCATCTTCTCGTGGAACAACTTCATGTTCGCCCTGGTGCTCGCCGGCTCCAAGACCAAGACCCTGCCGGTCGCGATCTTCGACTTCGTCTCCTACGCCAGCATCGACTGGGGCGGACTCATGGCGGCCGCCACCGTGGTCACCATCCCGATCATGATCATTGCGCTCTTCACGCAGAAGTACATCGTCTCCGGCATGACCGCCGGCGCGACCAAGGGCTAGGCCACCGATGACACTGATCAGCAGGATTGAAACCTTCCTCGTTGCCCCGCGCTGGCTGTTCGTCCGGATCGAGACGGACAGCGGCATCGTCGGCTGGGGCGAGGCCAGCTGTGAAGGCCGGAGCGAAACGGTCCGCACCGCCGTCGACCAGCTTTCCGAGCTGCTGATCGGCAACGACGCGCTCCGGATCGAGGACCACTGGCAGGTCATGACCAAGGGCTCCTTCTACCGCGGCGGCCCCATCCTCGCCAGCGCCGTGTCCGGTCTGGACCAGGCGCTCTGGGACATCGCCGGGAAGCACTTCAACACCCCCGTGCACCAGCTCCTCGGCGGCCACGTCCGTGACCGGATCCGGATGTACGGGTGGGTGGGAGGTGACGAGCCCAACGAGGTGGCCGACCAGATCAGCGCGCAGCTGGAGGTCGGGCTCACCGCCGTCAAAATGAACGCCAGCGGCCGGATGAGCCCCATCGCCACCGTGGCGGAGCTCGACGGCGTCGTCCGCCGCGTCGCCGCCGCCCGCGAGGTCCTCGGGGACCACCGCGACGTCGCCGTCGACTTCCACGGCCGCTTCAGCCTGGCCAACGCCCGGCGGGTGGCGCCGCTGCTGGAACCGTACCGGCCCTTCTTCCTCGAGGAACCCATGGTCCCGGAAAACACGCACCTGCTGCGCGAGTTCACCTCCAGCACCACGACGCCGGTGTCCACCGGTGAGCGGCTCTACAGCCGGCAGGAATTCCTGCCCGCGCTGCAGGCCGGCATCGCCGTGGCGCAGCCGGACCTCTCCCATGCCGGCGGCATCACCGAGGTCCGCAAGATCGCCTCGCTCGCCGAGATCTACGAGGTCCAGCTCGCCCCGCACTGCCCGCTGGGCCCGCTGGCACTGGCCGCCTGCCTGCAAGTGGGCTTCGCGACGCCCAACTTCCTGATCCAGGAGCAGAGCATCGGGATCCACTACAACCAGGGCGCCGAAGTCCTGGACTACGTGGTGGACAAATCCCCGCTGAAGTTCGTCGACGGCCACATTGAACGCTTGACCGGCCCGGGTCTGGGGATCGAAATCGACGAGGCCGTGGTCCGCGCCGCGGACAAGCGGGGCCACGCCTGGCGCGGGCCCGTCTGGCGGCACCCCGACGGAGCCTTCGCCGAATGGTGACGAGCGCCAACCTGGGCGCCGGCATGGTGAACCCGGAGCTGGACCCTATGAAGGAGAACACCAGCATGGTGAACACCCCGACCCCCGATTTCCTGCTGGCCGGAATCCAGGAGGCGCGGCTCGTGGCAATCGTGCGAGGCACGGACGGCACGGCAGCAGCGAAGGCGGCCCTCGCGGCGATGGAGGAGGGCTTCCGCTTCGTTGAAATTGCCCTGACGACGCCGGGCGCCCTTGCTGCGATCCGCGACGTCCGGGCAGCAGCTCCGGCCCGGTGCTTCGTCGGCGCCGGGACCGTACTGACGGCCCAGGACGTGGACCACGTCGCCGAGGCCGGCGGGCAGTTCATGGTGACGCCGTCGCTGGCGCCGTCCATCGACGAGTCGGCGCGCCTGGGCATTCCCGTGCTGGCCGGAGCGTTGACCCCGAGCGAGGCGTACGAGGCCATGAACCGCGGCGCCACCGCGATCAAACTCTTCCCCGCCTCCATCGGCGGGCCGGGCTACCTCAAGGCCCTGCGCGATCCGTTCCCGGGCATCCCCTTCATCGCGGTCGGCGGCGTGGGGCTTGACGAAGCAGCGGGCTATTGGGAAGCCGGCGCCATCGCCGTCGGGCTCGGCGGACCGCTGTTCGGCGACGCCGGCTCGGGCGGCGGGCTCGCCCCGATGCGTGAGCGGGCCCGCCGCTTCGTGGCCCTGGCCGCCGAATTCGGCCGCCCGCGCGCGGGGAGCCTGCGGTGACAGCCGCCGTCGGCCGTGCCCCGGCCCCGGGGGCCGTTGACCTTCTCACCCTCGGCGAATCGATGGTCTCGCTGCGCTCCGCCGGGCCGCTGTCGGCCGGCGGCGGCCTGACCATGCATGTGGCCGGGGCGGAGTCGAACGTGGCCGTCGGCGTCGCCCGGCTCGGCCATCGGGTCAGCTGGGCCGGGGTGGTGGGCGCCGACCCGCACGCCCAGTTCATCCTGCGCCAGCTGCGCTCCGAGGGCATCGGAGTGCAGCACCGCGAGGACGCAGCCCGCAGCACCGGGGTGATGTTCCTCGAGCAGCGCACGGCGGATGTCACCCGCGCCTTTTACTACCGCGCCGGTTCCGCCGGCTCCACCCTCTGCCGGGAGGACGTGGACCGCGCCTTCACGGCGGGCGCCCGGATCCTGCACCTGACCGGCATCACGGCGGCGCTGGGCTCCGACGCCCGGAAGGCCGTGGCGTACGCGGCTGAGCGGGCCGCCGGTGAGGGCATCGTGGTCTCGCTCGACGTCAACTACCGCAGTAAGCTCTGGTCCCGGGACGAGGCCCGCGCCGCCCTCACCCCGCTGGCGGGGTATGTGAGCATCCTGATCGCGTCCGACGACGAACTCGGGCTCGTCGCCTCCGACCCGAACGCGGGTTCTGGCACCGGAACAACTGACGACGCCGAAACGGCGATGGCTGCCGTGCTCCTGGCCCGCGGCGTCCGGGAAGTTGTGGTCAAGCGCGCTGCCGCCGGTGCCGGCGTCCACACCGCAGACGGCCGCTGGGAAACGCCCGCCGTGCCCGTGACCAGCATCGATACGGTGGGGGCGGGGGATGCCTTCACCGCCGGCTACCTCTCCGCCCTGCTCGACGGCGAGAACGTGGCCGGCCGCCTGCAGCGCGCTGCCCTCGCGGGAGCCTTTGCCGTCAGCACCGCCGGGGACTGGGAAGGACTGCCCCGCCGGGACGAGCTGGCGCTGCTCGGCGCCACGCCGGGCGGAACCACCCAGCGCTAGCGGCCGTCTCTCCCGCCACCCGCCATCCACCGAACTCAAACTGACACAGAAAGCCTGGACCTGTTGTGAAAATCATTGCCGCGGAAGTCTTCGTGACCAGCCCGTCCCGTAACTTCGTGACCCTGCGGATCACCACGGAGGATGGTGTGACCGGGATCGGGGATGCGACGCTGAATGGGCGTGAGCTCGCGGTCGCGGCGTATTTGAAGGAGCATGTGGCGCAGCTGCTGGTCGGCAAGGACGCGCACCGGGTTGAGGACACCTGGCAGTTCCTGTACCGGTCCTCGTACTGGCGGCGGGGGCCGGTGACGATGGCCGCGATCGCAGCCGTGGACATGGCGTTGTGGGACATCAAGGGCAAAATGGCGGGGATGCCGGTGTACCAGCTGCTCGGCGGGGCGTCGCGGAACGGGCTGCGCGCCTACGGGCACGCCTCCGGTTCCGATATAGAGTCGCTGTTTGATTCGGTCCGGGAGCACCTGGAGCGGGGCTACAAGTCGGTGCGGATCCAGACTGCGGTGCCCGGGATCAAGGCCGTCTACGGGGTCGGGGCGCAGGCGCAGGCCTCCGGGGAGCGCTACGACTACGAACCGGCCGGCCGCGGCGCGTTCCCGGCAGAGGAGGACTGGGATACCCGGGCGTACCTGCGGCACCTGCCCACCGTGTTTGAGGCGGTCCGGAACGAGTTCGGCCCGGATCTGCCGCTGCTGCACGACGGGCACCACCGGATGACCCCGATCCAGGCCGCGAAGCTGGGCAAGGCGCTGGAACCGTACGATCTGTTCTGGCTGGAGGACTGCACGCCGGCGGAGAACCAGGAGGCGCTGCGCCTGGTCCGGGCGCACACCACCACCCCGCTGGCGATCGGGGAAGTCTTCAACACCGTGTTCGACTTCCAGAGCCTGATCAAGGAACAGCTGATCGACTACGTCCGGGCCGCGTCCACCCACTTCGGCGGGATCTCGCCGTTGAAGAAGGTGATGGACTACGCCGCGCAGTACCAGATCAAGTCTGGCTTCCACGGCCCCACGGACATCTCCCCGGTGGGGTTCGCCGCGCAGCTGCACGTGGGCCTGGCCATCCACAACTTCGGGATCCAGGAGTATATGCAGCACTCGGATGCGACCAACGAGGTCTTCGAACAATCCATGACCTTCACCGACGGGTACCTGCACCCGGGGGAGGCGCCCGGCATCGGCGTCGAATTCAACGCCGAAGCCGCCGCGGCCTACCCCTACCAGCAGGCTTACCTGCCCTACAACCGGCTCGTCGACGGAACTGTCCACGACTGGTAACAGCACCCCGGTGCGGCGGCTACCTGTCTTCCGGCTCAGTGAATGAGCTCCCGGGTCATGCCGAACGGGACCTGGTCCGAGAGGGCCGCGGTGTAGTGGCCCGGCTTGTGGCGCGTGAGCAGGATTCCGTGCGTCCCCGCGGCCATGGCGAGCTGCTGCAGCCCGTGAACAGCGTCGTTCAAGCGTTCGTCCAGGACGTGCCGGTTGTCGACCTGGATCTCAATGGACTCGGTATTGGTGGTCATTGCACTGTCTTTCTTGGCATACTTTGCGTCGGCCCCAATAATTCAAGCGACAATAACGTCATATTTGTGGGTCCGTCAAATCACCATGCAGGGTCGTGGCCGTGGAGGTGTGGACCACAAACCCGGTCGGGGCGTAGCGTACGCCGTTGACCTGCAGTTCCAGTATATGCGCACCTGAATAGTGCACCCTGGTGGTCATCTGGCGGAAGGAGTGGCGCTTGGCGAACGTCCGGGTCTCGCCCGGGGCGAGGACAGGTGTTCCCAGCTTGAACACCTTCACGGCCAGGGTGCCGTTTGCCTTCGCATAGTGCACCGCATAGTCGACGGCGAGGCGCGCCTCCGCGGGGCCGTTGTTGGTGATCTCAAACTCAAAGCCCAGCTCGCCGGGGAGCTCGACGTCGGGGCGGACCAGCCGCGGCGGTGTGACGGCGAGCGACGCCGGCGGGAATCCCAGCAGCTCGAGGGCCCCCGGGTGGGCCTTCTTGAGTAACGTGCGCAGCCCGTGCCGGACAACCCTGGGCGTGTTGTCATCCGGCGCGGCCATCCACGCCGCGGCGGTGGCCACCACCAGATCCGGCGCGTGGCGGGCGAGGTCGTTGAGGTGGTTCGCGACCGAGCGCCGGACGTCCTCCACCGGGTCCCGGTACAAGGCGTCAAGAATCGGCACGGTGGCGGCCGGCCGGGCCACGATCCCGGGGACCCGGATTGCCCAGGGCAGATAAGGCCGCGTCCCCTCGCTGGCGAGCCGGCGGACGTGCCAGTCCGGGTTTGAGGTCCAGCCCCGAACGACTGTCAGCGCCCGGTCCAGATCCGCGGCGAGGAGCCGCCTGACCGCAAACTCAGCGGTGAGCCGCGGCGTCAGTTCGGCGAGCAGCCGCAGGCAGTCATCGAAGTCGCCGGGAGCCGGTGAGGCGAGGGCCAGCGCGACGGCGGTTTCCGTCACCGGCCAGATCATCCAGCCGGTGAAGTCCGGTTCGTCCAGGGCGCGGCGGAAGGTGCCGGCCGCCGTCGGGTAGTCCTGGGGAAGATCCGCGAGCAGGGCACGGCTCACGAGGTCTGTCCGTTCCCGCAGGCTCAGCTCGTCCAGCCCACTGCCGGCCCCGGCCAGCCGGGCCCAGCCGGTGCCGGGTGACGCCGCGGTAAGGATCCGGCGCAGCGCGCCGACAACAGCCGGGTTGATCAGTTCATTCATGGCGCCCATTGGTTCAGGCTATCGGCACCGACGGACCGCCGATCCACGGTAACCTTCAGCGGTAGTCAACACACGGCGCAGAGGCGGGAACCGGGCATGGCGGAAAAGCAAACGGGGAATTCACCGGGCCGGTGGCAGAGCTTCCACGACAAGTTCGTGGTGGAGGAACGCTTCATCAGCGGGCCTGCCCGGAACAGTCTGTACCGGACCGCCGTCGGGCTCATGCTCCTCGGCACCGTGCTGTTCGTCGTGATCCTGGCCGGTGTCCTCGTCCAGGGCGGTCTCACCGCCGTCGACGAACCGGTCCGGTCCTGGCTCCTGACCCTGCGCTCCGAGACACTCACAACCAGCATGATCATCCTCGCGATCGTGTTCGGTCCGGTTGCCCTGCCGGTCATCGTCCTGGTGGTGACCGTGGCCTGGGGGGTGCTGGCACGGCATGCCTGGCGTCCCCTCCTGCTGGCCGCCGCGATGCTGACCGGGGTAATCCTTGCCCAGATCATCGGGCGCACCGTCGGCCGGGAGCGGCCGCCCGTGGAGCTTATGCTCTTCGGCGCCGACTTCACTTTCTCCTTCCCGTCCGGGCACGTCCTCGGCGCGTCAGACTTCCTGCTCGTCGGCACATTCCTGATTTTCTCCCGCCGGCGCAACCATAAGGCCGCCGTGATCGGGTTCGTCCTCGCCGGCATAGGGGTCTTCTTTGCGGCCATCAGCCGGCTCTACCTGGGCTACCACTGGCTCACCGATACCCTTGCCTCGGTGTCCATTTCGTTTGTGGTGCTGGGCGCGGTTATCGCGCTGGACACCTGGCGGACCGCCCGGGTCCGCGGTGAACGGATCACCGGCACGCTTTCGAAGGCAGACTCGAGCGGGGACTAGCTGCCCTTGCCCGTCCGGGGCGCCGGTGCCACAGTTGACCATGGCCACCGAAGACGACGTCCGCCGCGCTGCCCTGGCACTGCCGGGTGTGACCGAGCGGCCCAGCTGGGGCCAGCCGGCCTGGTTTGCAGCCACGCTCATGGCCCGGATCTGGGAAGACGGTGTGCTCACCGTTAAGACCGAGGAACGGGAGGCCCTGGCAGGGACGGCTCCGGAAACCTATTTCTGGACCCCCCATCACGAACGTTCACCGCAGCTTGTCCTGGTCCGGCTGGTCCGGATCGACGTTGAAGAACTCGGGGAACTGCTGGAGGAGTCGTACGGAATCGCCGGCGGACGACGGCGATAGGCACCGCCCAGCGGCCTCGTCGGCGCGGCTGGTTGCCTGTTGCCCATCTATTGATGGTGGACTGGCGACTGGCCTTCACCCCTGGCGCTGAGTTCCGGTCCGGTATATCGCGAGGTTGACCCCGCCCGGCAACGGCTCGATTCCAACGGCCTGCAATTCGCGGGGCCGAGCGTCGCCCCCGAAGAGCGGGATTCCGCCACCAAGCAGAACCGGATTGATTTTCAACTGGATCTCATCGATGAGGTCAACGAGCTGGCCGGCAAGTTCGCCGCCGCCGCACAGCCAGATGTCCAAGCCAGGCTCGTTCTTCAGCTCAGCAATCTGCCCGGCGATGTCGCCTCCCATGACCTCGACACCGGACGGCCCAGGGAGATCCTGATGGGCGACGACGATCTGCCGCAGATGCGGGTAAGCACCGTCGGCCAAGCCAGCATCCACGGCCGGGGCATGGGTGCGGCGACCCATGAGGACGGTGTCGAAACGAAGGGGTGCTTCCGTCACGCCAAATTTTTCTCGCAAGTGCCCCGGGCAGGTTTCGGGGTAGCGAGCAAAGAGGCTCGCCAGGGTTTCAGAATGCACGGGGAAGCAAGAAACGTCGCCCGCTGGGTCGGCAATGAAGCCGTCGATCGAGGTGGCGACGTAGTACACAAGCTGGCGCATAAAAGACTCCAATCAATACAGCTGTTGTAGTTGGCCCTAATGTACAACATTTGTAGTGATTGACGTAGCCTGTCAGCATGGTTTCCAACCCCCGCCGTAGAGTGAACGTCACTGACGCAGCTCTCCTGATCCTCGGACGTGACGGCAGCCGTGCGCTCACCCACCGGGCCGTGGACAGACTTGCAGAGGTTCCCTCGGGAACCTGCGCCAACTACTTTCCAACCCGCGCGACCCTCCTGCTCGCCATGGCCCAGCGCATCTTCGATCGACTTGGGCCTGACCCGGATCACCTCCTGCAGCTCGAGCAGGTGACGGAACAGGATGCGCTAGCGGAATACGCGGGTTACGTCGTCGAGCGCCTCACCCTCAATCCTGATCTCGCCCGCGCCCTCATCGAACTGCGCCTTGAGGCCTCCCGCGCGCCGGAGGTTTACGAGGCCCTCGCGCCGTTCCTGCGTCAGGGCCTGAACGACGACCTTGCCTTCCATCAGGCCCGGGGCCTTGGTGGCGACCCGCTCGTGGTCATTCTTCTGCACCACCTCGTGAACGGCATCCTGCTCGACCACCTCACGATTCCCCTCGACCCCCAGAACGATCCCGTGGCCACCGCCAAAGAAGCAGCCGCGCGGATTGCTTCGAAAGCCGCCAGCGCCAAGTAATCCTCACCGTACGACCGTCGGGTAGCCATATTGCTCCCACTTACTCCGGGCCGAGCCGCTTGCGCCGGCCGGGGCTCTGGGCCAGCCGGCCAACGCCACCAACTCATCCTGAACCCGGCGCTTGCGCACCCGCTTCGCGGAAATATTAGCTGGGTCGGCGCGACGCTGCGCCCCGGGTCGTGGCGTGAGCCGCTGGCGAGGCCTAAAATCAGTCAACTGCCTGAAACTACATAAGGGACCCCCGCCGATGAATGCCTCCGCCAAGGACCTGGCCGCGCTGCTTCCGCCCCGCTTTACCCTGGGGGTGGCGACTGCCGCTTTCCAGATCGAAGGCGCACTGGACGAGGACGGACGCGGCCCCTCGGGGTGGGACGTCTTCGCGGCCAAGCCGGGCTCGATCGTGGACGATCACAGCCCCGCCGTCGCGTGCGACCACTACCACCGGATGCCCGAAGACGTGGCGTTGATGCGGGAACTCGGGATCGACTCGTACCGGTTCTCGCTGTCCTGGTCCCGCATCCAGCCCGGCGGCAGCGGCCCGGTCAATCACGCGGGCCTGGACTTCTATGACCGGTTGATAGACCTGCTGCTGGCCAGCGGGATCGCACCGATGGCCACGCTGTACCACTGGGATACGCCTCTCGAACTGGATGCGGCCGGCGGCTGGATGAACCGGGACACGGCCTATCGGCTGGGTGAATTCGCCGCCATCGCCGCGGACGCCTACGGAGACCGCGTGACGCGCTGGGTAACCGTCAACGAACCCGCCACCGTGAGCACCAATGGCTACATGCTCGGAATGCACTCACCGGGGGAAACCCTGATGCTCAGGGCGCTGCCGAGCGTTCACCACCAGTTGCTGGGCCACGGGCTGTCGCTGCAGGCGCTCCGGGCCGCCAATGTGCCGGGAGAAATCGGGATCACCAACGTCTATTCACCGATGGTGCCCGCCTCGATCAACCCGCTGGACAAAGTCAGTGCCGGCCTGATGGACATGGCCCAGAACCGGCTCTACGCGGACCCCGTCCTGCTCGGAAAGTACCCGGATAGCATCCGGATCGCCACGTTCTTCTCTTCGTTCAGCCCGTCCAGCGAGGACATGAAACTGATCTCGCAGCCGCTGGACTTCTACGGGCTGAACTACTACATGCCCACGCGCGTGGCGTCCGGCCCGGGCGAGGGTGCCGTTCCCGAGGGTATGGCCGCGGCGATGGGCGATGACCTGGGCGGCACGGCCCCCGGCTCCCCACTCCACATCGCGTCGTTCCCGGATACGGAAACCACCGCGTACGGCTGGCCGATCAAACCGGAATACATGGCCGTTGCCCTGTCCGAAATGGCCGAGCGCTACCCGGACCTGCCGCCGGTCTTCATCACCGAGGGCGGGGCGAGCTTTAGGGACCTCGAGATCCGGGACACGGACGGCCGGCTCATCATCCCGGACGAGCGGCGCGTGAACTTTCTGGCCGACCACATTGGCAGCGCCATCGAAGCGACGTCGCCCGGCGGCCCCGCCGAGTCGATCGATCTGCGCGGCTACTATGTATGGTCCCTGATGGACAACTTCGAATGGTCCGGGGGCTACAAGCAGCAGTTCGGCCTGCTGCACGTGGACCGTGAAACGCTTGACCGCACACCGAAGGCCTCCTACTACTGGCTCCAGGAGCTGCTCTCAGCGCGGCGCGGGGATGCCGTCCCGGAGGCTCCCGACGCCGGTGTCGCTGCGGAGGCGTCCGACGTCGACCGCTCCCGTGCGGTGGGCTAGTAACGACCGGCTGGGCTAGCGGGGCGGCTGCAGCAGCTCGAGGTCCTGGAGGCCCTTCGCCAGGCCTGCGCCGTCGGGGGAGTAGATCCATGGCACGGTGGAACCGGTGTGGTCGCCGGAATCCGTGTGGCCGCCGGCCAGCACGGCTTCGCCGGCGGAGAGCTGGCGGATGCCGATGGCGGCCACGCGGTCCGCGTGCTGCCGGGCGAAGTCGGAGTAGATGGCCTCGTCATGCTGGCCATTGTCGCCGAACAGCAGCCAGCGCATGTTCGGGAACTGCTCGGCCAGCAGGTCCAGGTTCCGCCGCTTGTGCTCCTGCCCGCTGCGGAACCAGCGGTCTTGGGTCAGGCCCCAGTCGGTGAGCAGCAGCGAGCCGGCGGGGTACATGTTGCGGCTCAGGAAACGCGCGAGCGTCGGCGCCGCGTTCCAGGGTCCGGTGGAAACATAGATCACCGGCGCGTCCGGGTATTCCACCGTCAGCCGGTCCATCAGCACGGCCATGCCCGGCGTCGCCATCCGGGCCCGCTCGTTCAGGACAAAGGTGTTCCACAGTGCCAGGAAAGGTCGCGGGACGGCAGTGAGCATGATTGTGTCATCGATGTCAGACACTATGCCCAGCCTGGTATCGGCGGAAACGACGTAGATTCTGGCTTTCACCGGCTCGGTTCCCTCGGCCCGCAAAACGGCGGTGTGCCACCCAGGACTGAGGGACACCCTGACCACCGTGTCCACTATGCCGCCGCGGTCCGCGTCTACCCGGGCGGTGACGCCGCCGATTTCGATCACCACCTCGGTGAACTGGAGCGGCACACTAGTGAAAGCCCGCCAGCCGCGGATGTTCTGGTTGCCGTTCTGGGCTGCATGTTCCGCCCGGCTCCCGGGGGCCAGCCTGGTGGTGAGGACCACGCGGCCGAGTACGCGGACCCATTCGGTGGATCCGTACCCCTGGTACGCGATGGTCTGCGGGATGAAGTTCCAGCGCCGGGCTGCCTTCAGGCGGAGGGCGTTGACCGCGTCCGCGACCGAGTGGGCCAGCCGGAACGCACGGTTGCCGGACACCGGCTGCTGCTGGGGGGACTGCGACGCCAATTTCATGCCTCCACTCTCCCACAGAGATGCGGCGGCCCGGGTACCGCGGCTGCGCGGACCGGCCGCCGCCTCATGCTGGCGACGGCGCCGACGTAGCGCTTCCTGTGAGGCGTCCGCAGCCTACCGGCGCTCGCCTCTGCCGGCTTTCCGGGATGGCGGGGACACCACTCGATCGTCCTTTCACCGCGGATGGCAGGAGGAGGCACAGGATCCTAGGCCCGGTGAGGGGTGTGTGGCACTGTAAGTGCCATGGCCCGCATCGAGGATTATGCAATGGTCGGCGATACCCACACCGCCGCCCTGATTAGCACCGAAGGTTCCATCGACTGGCTATGCCTGCCGCGTTTTGACTCGCCGGCCTGCTTCAGCGCCCTGCTGGATACGCCCAGGGCGGGCCGCTGGCTGCTGGCGCCGGAAGGCGGTGGCGAATGCACACGGCGGCATTACCGCAAGGGCACGCTCATCCTGGAAACCGAATGGGAGACGCCCACCGGCAAGGTCAGGATCATCGACTTCATGCCGCCCCGCGACGGAGCCGCGGACCTTGTGCGGATTGTGGTGGGGGTCCGCGGCTCGGTCCGGATACGGGGCGAGCTGGCCCTGCGCTTCGACTACGGCCACATCGTTCCCTGGGTCCGCCACGACGAGAACGGGATCCACGCTGTTGCCGGGCCGGACGCCGCCTACCTCGTGACGAAGGCGCCCCTGCGGGGCGAGCGCCTGCAGACAATCAGCGAATTCACCATCAGGGCAGGGGAGCGCGTGCCGTTCGTGCTGACCTGGACACCGAGCCACCTGTACCGCCCGCGTGCCGTAGACCCGGAAGCAGTCCTCGCGGCCACCGAGAAGTTCTGGCAGCACTGGTCCGCAAAGTGCAAGATCACGGGCCCCTACCGCGAAGCGGTCCAGCGCTCACTGATCACGTTGAAGGCGTTGACCTTCGCGCCCACCGGCGGGATTGTGGCGGCTATAACCACGTCCCTGCCGGAGGAGCTGGGCGGCACCCGGAACTGGGACTACCGCTTCTGCTGGCTCCGTGACGCCACGCTGACGCTCCAGGCGCTGCTGGCCGCGGGCTACACCGAAGAGGCCGCCTCCTGGCGGGACTGGCTGCTGCGGGCGGTGGCGGGGGACCCCGCTGACCTGCAAATTATGTATGGCCTCCACGGTGAGCGCCGGCTGCCGGAGCTGGAACTGCCCTGGCTGCAGGGCTACGAGAAGTCCGCTCCGGTCAGGACGGGCAACGGTGCCGCGGGGCAGTTCCAACTGGATGTCTGGGGTGAAGTGCTGGACTGTCTGTCGCTGACCCGGAATTCGCTCCTGGCGAGCACGGATGAATCCTGGGACGTCCAAGTGGCGCTGATGGAGCATCTCGAGACCGTGTGGAGCCGGCCGGACAACGGGCTGTGGGAGATGCGCGGACCGCGGCGGCACTTCACCCACTCCAAGGTGATGGCGTGGGTAGCGGCCGACCGCATGGTCAAGGGCGTCCGGGACTTCGGCCTGACCGGCCCGGCGGACCGTTGGGAGGACCTCCGCGATACCATCCATGCCGAGGTCATGGCCAAAGGGTTCGACGCCGAACGGAACACCTTCGTACAGGCCTACGGCGGGCCGGAGCTCGATGCGAGCCTGCTGCTGATCCCGCGGGTGGGCTTCCTTCCGCCGGATGATCCCCGCGTCATCGGGACCATCGACGCGATCCAGCGCGAACTCACCCACGACGGCTTCCTGCTGCGCTACCGACCGGCAGAAAGCAACGACGGGCTGCCTGGCGAGGAGGGAGTGTTCCTCGCCTGTTCGTTTTGGCTGGTGGAAGCGCTGCTGGGCGTGGGCCGGCATCACGAGGCCAGGGAACTGTTCGAACGGCTACTGGCGCTGCGCAACGACGTAGGGCTCCTGAGCGAGGAGTGGAGTGTCGAGGACGGGCGGCAGCTGGGCAACATGCCGCAGGCGTTCAGTCACTTCGCGCTGGTGCTGAGCGCCATGGAGCTCCATGACGACGGCTTCCACCGCAGTGACATCCCGCTCCTGGGCAGCTGACCTGGCTGTTGGCGTTTCCGGCCAGCGGCGTACTACCACCATCACCGTCTGGTGGCTTTGGTGATTTTGGCTATCCGAAGAGGCATATGGCGAGTTTTCCGCAGAGCGGCCATGAGTCGGGGCGGGTGCCGCGGCTCGCCATCGATGTGTCGTCCAGGTTTGCCACCACGTCCGGGGACAGCCGCCGGACGCAGCCCGACGTTCCAGCCCAGTTACTCGGCTCCGGAACCCGTTTCCGAAAAAAGAAACCTCGGGATCCCGCGGCATTCCACGGGTGCCGGCTGGCGCGCGTGGAAGTAACTGGGCGGGAGCGTCGTGCCGGCACCGCGGAGTTTGCGCGGAACACTGCCGCGGGCCGTCATCTCGGCATACGCTGGCGAGGCACCCACCCATCCGAACCAGCCGCCCGGCACACCGCCACAGGAGACCGCCATGACACCCCACCATCAGCTCGGCCCGGTCGCCGTCGTCACCGGGGCCGGTTCCGGGATCGGCAGGGCGGTGGCCCGGCTCATGCTGGCCGAAGGCTACCGGGTGGCGCTGGCCGGCCGCCGCGGGGAACAGTTGCTCGAGACCGCCGCGGGCCATGCGCAGGCCCTGGCAGTTCCGTGCGACGTCACGGTGCCCGACGACGTCGAGCGGCTGTTTACCGCCGCGCTCCAGCGCTGGGGCAGGGTGGATGTGCTGTTCAACAACGCCGGCGTGTTCGGCCCCTCCGCCGCGGTGGACGAAATCAGCCTCGCGGACTGGGACGCGACCGTGGCCGTGAACCTGACCGGGTCCATGCTGTGCGCCGGGGCCGCGGTCCGGGCCATGAAGGCGCAGTCGCCGCGGGGCGGCAGGATCATCAACAACGGCTCGATCGCCGCGCACTCGCCCCGGCCGCGGACGGTCGCCTACACGGTCACGAAACACGCCATGACCGGGCTGACCAAGAGCATCGAGCTGGACGGCCGCGGCTTCGGCATCACCTGCGGGCAGATCGACATCGGTAACACCGCCACCGGACTGCTCGAGACCATCGGCGTCGGGGACGGGGCGCTCCAGGCAGATGGCGGCCGCCAAGTGGAGCCGACGTTCCCGGTCGCGGACGCCGCCCGTGCTGTGCTGTTGATGGCCGGAATGCCGCCCTCCGCGACCGTGGGATCCGTGCTGATCACGGCGGCCGGGATGCCGTTCATCGGGCGCGGTTAGCTGAACGGTCTTCCGCGGCGTGCCATCGCTTAGGGTTAGGTCATGACGGCTAATAAGGGGCTCGCGCTTTTCCGCGGATGGTTCGCGTTACTTGGCATGGTGGCAGTGGTTTATCAGCTGATATTCCTGAAGATGAATGTCTCCGGTTCCTCAGCGTGGAACTACTTCAGCTACTTCACCATCGAGTCCAATGTCATTGCCTTCGTGACGCTGGCCCTGGCGGGCTGGTATGCGTGGAGGGGGGCGAGCCCCCGATGGCTGGAACTTCTCCGTGGTGCGGCCATGGTTTACATGACTATCACGGGGATTGTTTACTCCCTGCTGCTGAGCGACGTAGAAGTCAATACGCCAATTCCCTGGGTGAATGTTGTCCTGCACTTCACGATTCCCACGGTGATGGTGATCGACTGGCTTGTGGACCTGCCCAGAATCCGGGTCTCGCTGCGTGAATCCCTGATCTGGCTGGCGTTTCCGCTGCTGTATCTGGTGTACAGCCTGCTGCGCGGGCCGATCGTTAACTGGTACCCGTACCCGTTCCTGGACCCTCGGGACAACGGCTACGCGTCCGTGGTGGTCATGTCGGTCCTGATCGGGATCGGATCCTTTGTCTTTGTTGCCATCGCCGCCTGGTCCTCGCGTTTGCAGAACGCCGTCCCGCACCCGGCGTCGGCGAGTCCCTCGAGCCTGGACCGGGCGGTTTAGAGCGGCAGCAGTCCGGACAGGTCGGCGCGCAGTCCCGAGGCCGCCACCTTGCCGGCGGTGACGGCGTCGGCCCAGCTCAGTTGTCCGCTGGCCATCGCCAGCCAGGTGGCGGCGTCGCACTCGATGACGTTGGGTGGGGTGCCGCGGGTGTGGCGGGGTCCCGCCACGCACTGCGTCACGCCGAAGGGCGGAACCCGGACCTCCACCGAGTTGCCGGGCGCCCGGGCGGTGACTTCCTCCAGGGAGTAGCGCACCGCCGTCGCGAGCGTGCTGCGCGGGAGGGGGGCGGCCGCTTCGGCGACTGCGCCGGTTCCCGTGGAGCCCGACGCCGGGGAGTTGGCTTTAAGCCACGCGTCCAGTGCAGCGCGGCCCTCGTCTAGAGCTATCCGCCGTCTTTGAACAACCACAAATCTTCCCTCCCGGCTATTGGCAATAGCCGCCACCGGCGGCATATTCCACCCTACGTCACCCGGCAATTCATCGGATGTTAATGAACTGAACGGCTTTCTGTCCTCAACATACGAAGCTGAGTATTTCGGCCCGAAGCGGGCGAGTAATGCGGGACCTGAATACAAGTGGAATCCGGCATTAATCACGTAGTCGATTTGCTAGCGTGGCTCGCTTTCGGACGGCCATGCTCGAAGTACAGCTCGCCGAAGAGACGGCAGCATTTGACGGCGCGGACGGCACCAGAAGGTGGATCGTGGAGCGCGGCACCGGATATCCAGCCGGGAATAATGGCAGTAATGGATCGAACGACATGGGGGATCACTCGCCTTTTACGTCCCATTTCTCGTTGGCACAGCAGTGAAGGTCCGATTATGCGTACTTTCGACATTTCGCAGAACTCCGCCCAAACGACATTCGACTGGTCCACTCTCAGCGACTTCTACGCCGAGGCGTCACCCTACTTCCCGGTTGCAATCGCCGGCGCCATTGTCTGGGGCCTCTGGCTCTACCGGTTCATTCTCTCGCACCGGGCGCGGCCAATTGTGTCGGATTTCCAGGCCGCCACCTCGGTGATCGTCCCGTCATTCCATGAGGATCCCGACATTCTTATGAGCGCGCTGGAGTCCTGGCGGCAGCAGCGGCCAAACGAGATCATCATTGTGCTTGACGTCGAGGATCTGGCGGCCTACGGTCGCATCACCGCGCTGGGGGACAAGACCATCCGGCCCGTCCTTTTCCACCACGTGGGCAAACGCTCGGCGCTCGGCGCCGGCGTGAGGCTGGCGAAATACGACATCCTGGTGCTCACCGATTCTGATACCTGGTGGAAACCAGGCCTGCTCAGGAACGTGCTGATGCCGTTCGCGGATCCGCGGGTTGGCGCCGTCGGAACGCACCAGAATGTCTACCAGCGGGACACCAGTATCTGGAGGCGCGTCGCGGACTGGATGGTGAACCTCCGGTACCTCGACTATGTGCCGGCCATGGGCCGTGCCGGGGCGGTGCCGTGCATCTCGGGGCGCACGGCGGTCTACCGGCGCGAAGCCGTTCTCCTGGTGCTGGAGCATCTGGAGAACGAGTACTTCATGGGACGGCGCTGCATCTCCGGAGACGACGGCCGCCTGACCTGGCTGGTTCTTGCCTCCGGCTACAAGACAGTCCACCAGTCCACCGCCCAGGCGTTGTCCATGTTCCCCGCCAGCTTCGGGGCATTCGTCAAGCAGCGGATCCGCTGGAGCCGGAACTCGTACCGCTGCTACCTGACGGCAATCGCCATGGGCTGGCTGTGGAAGGTCCCTTTCGTGACCAAGGTGACAGTGCTGCAGATCCTGCTGACCCCGGTCACCATGGGCCTGACACTCTTCTACCTCATCTTCAACAGGCTGGATCCGACCCCCCTCGGGTTCGCCGCAGCCGCGTGCTGGCTCCTCGTGGGCCGGGGTATCCGGGGCATCTCCCACCTGCGCCGGCATCCCAAGGATCTGCTGATCCTCCCTGTTGTGGCCCTGACCGTCATCCTCGTGGCCCTGCCGATCAAGGTGTATGCCTTCGTGACCATGAACAAGCAGGGCTGGCTCACCCGGCACGCCGACCAGACCGGCGGCGACGGCCAGGACGCCCAGAGCCTGCTGCCACGGGAGACCACGACATGAGGCTGACACGGCAGCCGGTGCTCGCCATCCTCGCGGTGCTTCTCCTGGCCGCGTCCGGCACCCTCATCCTCCAGGCCAACAACCTCTGGAACGGAGGCCCTCCGGACCCGGCGGGCCGCAACGAAATTGCGGCCAACGGCAATGTCCAGGGCGAGATCTACCCGGGCGATCCGGGCCGCGAACCGCAGCTGGTGGAGCGGGAATCAGAACGGCTCATCTACGTGCGGACGGTGGCCTCGGCGGCCCGGTGGCGGGTGGACGGGCTGGAAGGTGCCTACCGGCTCCGCACCGGTTCCGTTTACACCCTGGTGCTGCCGGCCCGGGCCGAGCCGTACACGGTGGCGGACCTCGGCCTGCTCACCCCCAGAGGATTCGCCCGCCAGGGGGACGGCGAGTATGTGCTGTCCGAAAACATCGTGGTGCTCCCCGGCGCGAACCTGTCGCTGCTGGCGCCCGCCGGCCCGGAAGGCCTCGACATCCGGCTGGAAAGCAACCGGGATAACTTCGTGTCCATCGTTGCCCTGGGCGGTTCACTCACCGTGGCCGGCTCGGACACGGCGGACGTCCGGCTCACCAGCTGGGACAGCACGGAGCAGGCGGTGGACACGAGCACGGCCGACGGACGCGCCTACGTCCGCGTCCTCGGCGGGCACGCCTCCCTGGCCCGCGCCCACATCTCCAATCTTGGTTTCTGGAGCGGCAATACCGGAGGCTTGTCGCTGACCGGAACGGACGACGTCGGGACGTTCCGGGGAGGTCCATCCGCCCCGCCGTCCGCCACCGAAGCCGAAGCCGACGCCGGCGGCGCGCGGGTGTTGCCGGAGGAGGCGCTGGCCGGCTGGGCGGCCAAAACGGAGCAGAACTACAGCCTGGTGACCGCGGGCATCGACGATGTGACCCTCGACGGCAACGCATTTGGCCTGTTCGTCTCGAACGCCCGGGACCTCGTCATTGAGGACACCGCCATCCGGGGGAGCCTGGTGGACGGCCTTGTCCTCCACCGGGCCGTGACCGACGCGGAGATCAGCAGGACAACATCTTCGGACAACGCAGTGGACGGGTTCACGGTGGGCAGCTCCACCACCCGGATCCTGCTCCAGGAAGTCACGGCGGAACGCAACGGACGCAACGGCATCTCGCTGGACGGGCGTCCGCTCGCGGACGGGCCCAACGCTGTCGGAACGGCCGTGCACTCCTACGGCGGAAACCGGGTTACCGAAAGCACTGTGGCCGGCAACGTCAGGTACGGGCTGGAGCTGAGCGGCGGCAGTAACCTGGACATAGAAAACAACGTCGTCGCGGACAACGAGGTGGGTGTGGTGGTCAACCACGGTGCCACGGGCGTGGGCATCAGCCGGAACGAGTTCAGGAACCAGTTGCTCCAGGCGATCGCCATCCGGGACGCGGACGCCTCAGCCGCGGTGTACCGGAATACGATCGCCGGAGGGGACACCGGAATCTATATCCGGGACGCGAAGGCCGACATCACCGCCAACACCCTGAGCTCCATCTCGAACCACGGCATCACGCTGGTGGGCGAGGTGGGAGGCACCCACGTGGCGGGCAACACTGTGGGCGGGGAGGGAAGCACCGCCATCTGGGCTGAGCACTCCACGGGTGCCACCTTCGCGGAAAACAACCTGCTCAGCTGGGCGCCCGCCTACACCGTGGAGCGGGTCATGGGCTCCGTCTTCCAGCCGCTCACCCTCGTCTGGTTCCTGCTTGGAGGCCTACTCCTGGCCACGGCGCTGATGAGGCGGAAGAAGCCGGCGCGGATCCGCAGTCCCTACGCGGACCGGGTGCCACTGACCTCCCTCAGTAAGGGATTCGTGGTCCCCGAGGACGTCGCAGGACTCCGCCCATGAGCGCGGCCAAGGTGGCCGGCCGGCGGTGGATTCCAGTGTTGGCCGCGCTCATCATACTGGCCATCGGGGCGGTGTTCTGGGCGGCCCTGAGTAACACCTGGGGCTCCACGGGCGGGACGGGCGGTGGCGGTGGCGGTGCCGGTGCCGGTTCCGACGGCGGCGGCGGTGCCGGCGGCGGCACCCCGGGGGCGTCGCCCTCCGCCGCGCCGGCAGGTGACTGCCCGCAGGCCACCGTCAGCGTCGCCAGCGCGACGGAACTGCAGGCTGCGCTCACGAATCCGGCTCCCGGAACCGTCATCGGCCTCGCCGGGGGCGTCTATCCGGGCAACTTCACGGCCACCGGCAACGGGACCCCGGAACGGCCGATCACCGTCTGCGGAACGCGTGGCAGCATCCTGGACGGCGGCCAGATCGACGACGGCTACGTCTTCCATCTGAACCAGGCGTCCCACTGGGTCCTCCAGGGGTTTACGGTTCGCAACGGCCAGAAAGGCATGATGGTCGATGAAACGACGCGCTCGGTGCTGCGCGGACTGTCCGTCAGCAACACCGGGGACGAGGCAATCCATCTGCGGAAATTCAGCACCGACAACAAGGTCCTGGACAATTCGATCAAGGACACCGGGCTGCGCAAACCGAAGTTTGGCGAAGGCGTCTATATCGGGACGGCGGAAAGCAATTGGTGCGACATCAGCAATTGCGAGCCGGACAAGAGCGACCGCAACGAAGTGGCCGGCAACGATATTTCCGGCACCTCGGCGGAATGCATCGATGTCAAGGAAGGAACGTCCGGCGGCGTCGTCCGCGACAACCGCTTTGACGGCTCCGCGATTGTCGGCGCCGACTCCTGGGTCGACGTCAAGGGCAACGGCTGGACCGTAGAAAACAACTCCGGGCGGAATTCGCCCCTGGACGGGTTTCAAACCCATGAAATTCTCGATGGCTGGGGAACCGGGAACGTCTTTAGGAACAACAGGGCCGATGTGAATGGTCCCGGTTTCGGGTTCTCGCTGACTCCGGTGCGCGGCAACATTGTCGAGTGCAGCAACAGCGCCTCGCAAGCAGGAAAGGGCCTCTCCAACGAGCCCTGCAAGTCCGTCTAGGGGTTGCGCTGAGGCCTGTTCAGGGTGAGCACGGGATGTTCGACAGGCCCCGTCCGGCGGCGCTGTCCTTGCAGCGGACGATATTGCCGAGGTCGCGGGACTGGATCCACACCTCGTAGCCGGGCACACCTCCCAGGACGGTGTTTGCGGAGAACACATTGTTCCGGCCCCAGCCGGTCAGGACGCTGTGAACCTGCAGGGCATCGAGCTTGGTGGTGGACCCGGAATTGCCCGTCACCGCGTAGCCGTTTCCCTTGACGTCCACCCAGGAATCGGCGGAGTTGGCCCCGGAGGTACCGGCATCGGAGAACGTGTTCCCGGTGACGGTGCCTCCGGTGGTTCCTTCCTTGATGTCGATCCCTTCAGCGGAAGTCCGGGAGATGCGGTTGTTCCTGATCAGGACCCGGTCCGAGCGGTCCGGCTCCGACGCCGAGCCCATCACTTTGGCCCAGTTGCTCTTCGCGCTGCCTACGTAGATGCCTTCGCCGAATCCCGGCTGTGCCAGGCCGGTGTCGTGGATCGCCGAATCCAGGATGGCGCCGTCGCTGCTGCCGGCGCGGAAGTGCACGGCCTCGTCGCCGATATTTCCGACGTCGAGGTTGCTCAGGACGGTGTGTGTCGAGCCGTCGAGGACGATTCCCTTGGCCGAGGTCGTGACGGAAAGGCCCGTGACGCGCCAATGGCTGCCCGTGATGTGCAGCCCGTAGCCGGAACCCGTTGAGCCGGAGCTGAGGACCGCCGCGCGGGAACCGGACAGCGTGACGGGGGCTTCGGGCGTGCCCGACGCAGCGGCGACGAACTTCCCCAGATACCGGCCGTCGTTCAGCTGGATGGTCTGCCCTGGCCGGGCCGCCGCCAGTGCCGCGGTCAGTTCATCGGCGGTGGACACGGTCACCGTGCCGCCTGGGGCGGGGGCCGGTGCCGGCGCCGGCACCGGAGGTGCCGTTGCCGCAGCCCGCGTCGGAGGGCCCACCGACGCCGTCGGGCCGCCGTCGGACGGTGCGGGGGCTTCGGGCGCCGACGTCCGGGGTTCGGCCGCCGTGGCGGGGGAGGTCCGGGCTGAAAGAACCGTGACGGGGTAGAGCTGGGCGGAGGGAATGGCGCCGAGGGCCAGCACCGTCACGCCGGTGGCAAGGAGGGGCAAGAGCTGCAGCGCGCGGAGCCGCAGCGCAGAGGGCCGCAGCGCAGAGGGCTGATCGGCATTCACCATGCTGCTCCGTCCGGTAGCAGGGTCTCCGTGGCAGGTCCCGCTGCCAGGGGTCGAAGGTTCCAACCACGGCATACCGGGGCCGGAACTATCCAGACTGCCTGATCCCGGTCCATGAGTCCAGCACTGGCCGGACCGTGACGCTAATCCAGCAGTGCCGAGACGGCGCGGCCGAGCCGGATTTTGCCCACCGGCCGGCCGCCGCCCAGCACGGGGTCGACGACCTTTTCCAGCACGCTTGCCACCTCGGGGATATCGACGGCGCCGGCAGCCGCGAGCAGGGTCAGCCCCACCAGCGTCGTCGCCCGGATGTTGCCGTCGAGGATCTTGACGGCAACGGACGCCCCGGTGGGGGTCGCCATCACTAGCACGCCCTCGGCGCCGATCTTCGCGAGGACGCCGAGGTCATCCATGACGATTGTGTTACATCCGCCCTTGCCCTGCACAGCCCACGGGTAGTCCAGCATTGAGGTGGCGATCGTGGCGGCGCGCGCATTGGAGTTCTTGTCCCCTGGGGCCTTGGCCAGTTTTGAGAAGGCACGGGCCAGCCCGGTCAGCGAGACGGCAGCGACGGGGGCGCCGCAGCCGTCGATGCCGAGGTGTGCGATACTTTCGCCGCAATACTCCTCGATGACCGAGCGGATGCTCTGCTGCAGCGGGTGGTTGGGTTCGAGGTAGCTGTGCGTATCCCAGCCGTTTTCGGTGCAGGCCCACAGGAAGGCGGCGTGCTTGCCGGAGCAGTTGAAGGCGAGCCTGGATTTGCCGCGCCCGGAACGGACCAACCAGTTCCGGGCGGTCTCGTCCTCAGGCCAGGCCGCGGGGCACTGCAGCTGCTCTTCCTTGACACCGGCGGCCTTGAGCATGCCCTCGACGACGTCCATATGGTCCAGCGAGCCGACGTGGCTGCCGCAGGCGATCGCCACCTGGGCGCCGCGCAGGGGGACGCCGGACTGCATCGAGGCGAGGGCCTGCAGCGGCTTGAGCGTGGACCTGGCGTAGATGGGGGTGGCGATGTCGCCAAGTTCGGTGACCACAGTGCCGTCGCCGGCTAGAACCACGGCGGAGCCGATATGGCGGGATTCGACGAAACCGCTGCGTTCTACCACTGCCAGTTCGACGGCGGACTCGACGGTGAAGGTGGCACGCGAATTCAGGGGCATGCAGCAAGTCTATGGTGCACTGCGGGGATACCCCGGCTATTCCACGGTCACCATGACGGACTGCCAGCCGGACGCGCCGTCGGGCACCGGATCCGCCCGCTTCTCCGTTTGCACTTCGCCGGTTGCATCGGTGGCGCGCGCCTTGATGTAGTGCGGGCCAGGGGTGGCTTCCCAGTCGAAGGACCACTGCCGCCAGGTGATGACGGAGGCCTCCGCGGAGAGTACAGCCTCGGTCCAGGGCCCGCCGTCGATCTGCACCTCGACCTTGGTGATCCCCCGGGTCTGGGCCCAGGCGGTGCCGCCAATGGCGACCTTACCGGCCGGGACCTTGGCGAAGGATTTTGGCACTTCCACCCGCGCCATGGTCTTGATCGGGCCGCGCTCGGACCAGCCGCGCTGCGTCCAGTAGGCCTTGCTGTCGGCAAAACGGGTGACTTCCAGGTCCACCACCCATTTGGTGGCGGAGACGAAGCCGTACAGCCCCGGGACCACCATCCGCACCGGGTAGCCGTGTTCGAGCGGCAGGGCCTCCCCGTTCATGCCGATTGCCAGCATCGCATCGCGGTCGTCCTGGAGCACCTCCAGCGGGGTGGAGGCGCTGAAGCCATCAATGGAGGTGGAAAGCACCATGTCGGCGCCGTCCTTGGGGCGCGCCATCTTGAGTACCTCGCGGATGGGCATGCCCAGCCATTTGGCGTTGCCGGCCAGGTTCCCGCCAACCGGGTTGGAGACGCAGGTCAGGCTGACGTGGGATTCGATCAGCTTTGCGTCCAGCAGGTCCTGGAAGCTGAGCCGGATTTCCTGCTCCACGAGGCCGTGGACGCGCAGTTCCCAGTCCCGGGCATTGATTTCGGGCACGCTCAGGGCGGTGTCGATCCGGTAGAAGTCTTTGTTGGGTGTGAGCCAGGGCGTGACGCCGGGTGCCGAGGACTGGACGCCGTCAGGCACGGGCGCGGCCGCGATCGCCGGGGCCGGAAGTTGCAGGGACTCGCGGGCCTGGGCCACATTGCTGCGGGCCGCGCTGAGCAGGCGTCCGCCGGTCGCGGCGATAGCTGATGCCGCGGCGGTGATTCCGGTCGCGGCGAAGAAGGCGCGGCGGCTGGTGGCGGGCCGGTCGGGTTCTTTGGCGGCAAGGCCGGCTTCCATGTCCGGCCACTGCCGCATCCGCCATAGCCGCGAGATCAGGAGCCGGAGCACTATCAGCCCGGCCACGGTGCCGATCAGCGAGGGGATCGCGTCCAGCGGCCGGACGCTGGCGCGCGTCACGACGCTGGCAGCGATGACGGCTCCCATGACGAGCACACCCGCGACACCGAGCGCCCACTTGCGGTAGGCCACCATGCCCAGCACGCAGGAGAGCAGCAGGATGGTCACCGCCATGCCGGCGAAGAGCGCGGCCTTGTCGTTGGTGCCGAAGGTGGCGATGGCGAAATCCTTCATCCACGACGGCGTGAAGTCGATAAAGGTCGAGCCGAGGGCGATCAGCGGGGTCGCCCGGGCCGTGAAGAAAGCGCCGATAAGTTCCGCAACGGAGAGGACAACGGCGGCCGCGGCCACGCCGGCCAGCGCGGCCAGCGCAGTGGGACCGGCAAGCCTATTCACGGGCTTCTGCGTGCGGTGCTTCTTCATACAGGGACTTCGTAACGGCCCGCCCCGCGGATTGTCCCCCCGTCCGCGGGACATGTCCATTCTTCGTGCCCGGGGGGTGGGCATGGTGGCATTGTGGCCGGTGCCGGCGGCCAGGGCTGGTGTCGTTTTCCGAAGTCATCTGCGCGAATGGCCAAAGTCGTCTGCACGGTCCACTACATGTCCGTATGGGAAACCCTCTACGGGACGGGTTCATCACTTTCGTCACCTGGCGTAGATAAGACCCCTGAAAAGAGCCGTTTCTGGTCGTATCACCCCACAAATTCGTCGTGCAAGGATGAAGGCATGACACTAAGTTCTGCCGAGTACCTGGCCATGGCTATCGGTGCCGCAATTGGCGGCGGTGGCGCGCGAATTCGAGGCGACACCAACAAGCCAGCACGGGGGCGACGTCGAGCAGTGGGCCATCATGGCCGTTCCGGGAACGCTCTGTTGGTCCGCAAAGAGACTCCGCACAGGAAGAATGCAATCCTTCGATCCGGAAACCCTGTCTTTACACGACGGCGAGGAGTCAAGACAACTATGCCTGCACAGAATCCCGCACTCTTTCCCTGAGCCCGTGAAGCTGGCGTTCCCGCTCTCGCATCCGATTTGGGGTCGGGACCGTGATGAGTACCATCCGATTTCGGCGGAGCAGCAGGACAACGACATCGTGCTCATCCTTCGTCACCAGAAAGCCAAGACAATTTCTAGGAAACTCCCGCTAGATGTACTGCGAGGACTGTCCGGATTGCGATGGTGCCGCTACTATCATCTTCGATGTGGTGCATGCCGATTTTTTCGGCAACACGGCGTGATGCCATATTGTCGGGATGAATGATGGTGACAAGCTGTTGCGCTTTGAGTTCTACGCGGGCGAAGTCCTTGCACGCCGCAGCTGCTTCGGTTGCGTATCCCTGTCCTTGGACGTCGGCGCGCACGTGGTAGCCAACTTCCAGCACGGGGCGGCCATTGACTTCCTGCCAAGTGAGGCCACAGTCGCCCACGAAAGTGCCGTCGAGGGTTTCCACGATCCAAAGTCCGTACCCGTGCTCGGCGTATTTCGCTTCATTCCAGGCAATCCACTGGGCCGCCTCGTCTCGGGTTTTGGGTGCGGGGTAATACATCATGACAACTGGATCACCGAGTAGTGCAGCCATGTTGTCGAGGTCTGCTGTCGTCATCTGCCGGAATCGAAGTCGAGCTGTTCCTTGGGGAATCACCCACGAAGTTTACAGTCGCGCCGTAAGCCGAGCGGCTAACGGACGACGTCGCTCGCGAAGAAGCTAACGATATCTGTGGCGAGCAGCAACGGTTCCTCCGTTGCTGCAAAGTGACCGCCTCGCGGCATGGGGCTCAACTCAACGTGCGCGTAGAGCCGCTCGATCCATTCTCGAGGCGGATCGCCTGCCGGATCTGTAAACACCGCCAGGCGGGTAGGCACGGTGACGCGCTCGCCTCTGCGGAGCGCCGGTGGGTCGGCCCGGTTGTCGGAGTAGTCCAGGATCGATGAGCCGATTGTCCTCGTCAGCCAGTAGAGGCTGATCATGGTGAGCAGTTGATCGCGATCGAAATAGTCTTCGGGGGCACTGCGAGCGTCGCCCCAGCTGATCCACTTTTCCACGATCCATGCAGCCAGACCCGCGGGCGAATCTGTGAGCGCCACGGCAAGGGTCGCTGGTTTCGTCGATTGAATCTGTTTGTACCCGCCTTCGTTCTCCCACCACCGATCGCTTCGTTCGGTAAAGCTGGTTTCTGCGGGTGAGAGTGGCTGATCTGGGTCGATGGGCGGTGAAATCTCCAGGTTGCTCAGATGAAGCCCGAGGAGTCGTTCTGGGTGTTGGATTGCCATCATTGTGACCACTCCGGAGCCGAAGTCGGTGCCACCTGCCGCGAAATGCGCGTAGCCGAGGCTCTGCATCAGATCATGCCATAGATGCGCTGTTTCGGCGTAGTTCCACGGCCGGTCATCTGGCCGGTCTGAGAAGCCGTATCCGGGAAGGGATGGAATGACGACATCAAACGAGGGCCCGTCAAGCCCATACGATTCGGGATCGACCAAGTAAGGAACGATCGGAAGATACTCGGCGAAGGTGCTTGGCCAGCCGTGACCCAGGATCATCGGAGTTCCGTCGCCCCTTGTAGCTCGAACATGAACGAAGTGGACCTTGGCCGCGCCTGCCTGCATGAGGAACTGTGGAAATGCATTCAGACGACGCTCCTGCTGACGCCAATCGAACTCCGTCGACCAGTACGAGCACAGTCTGCGAAGGTAGCCAGCATCGGTACCGAGCTTCCACCCACCGTCACCGCGAGGCTCCGGCCATCGTGTCAGTTCGACTCGGCGGCGCATCTCCTGGACCTCCAGGTCAGAGAATTCAACGAGAAAGGGCAGGGGCTCACTCATGATTACCAGCCTCTCACCGATGATGGTTTCCGCCAACGAGTCTGTCGAACCGTCGCGCAAGCGGAACCCTCCACGGGCAACCCGAGATTGACTGCGGATTCGGCTAGGCGATAGGCGGCCGCCGGGTGAGACCCATCGCGATGGTCCTGATCTGCGACAGTACTGTTTTCACCTTGGCGCTCTCTGCCGCCTATACCCGCAGTCACGGTGATAGCTTGCTCGAGCGGAGCCTTCCTGCACTTCCACCTATGCCTCGTCGTGGAGATCCGCGGATTCGATCCAGGCTTCCGCTGCCAGTAGGTGGTCGCGACTGACGGCGATGTCCAGGGGCTCGAACAGGAGCGGTTCCACACAAACTGACGCCGCCCATGGCGGGCTGCCGACCAGCCGGTGCGCGAGGATGAGGTCGTGGTCGGAGGTGAGTAACGGGGGCGGGGGGAAAGTTTTCTGGGCCCCGTCGAAATTATCCCGGGCATGACATTCGTCATGGGATTGGCACGTGTATCGCTAGAGATCTGATGATGTGGTGCACTGCCCGGATCCGTCCTGTCATCCCCATACTGGAAGGCATGGCCCAGGCCATTATCATCGACGTCGATAACCTTCGACGGACCTACCGCCCGGCCGGCCACGCGCCCTTTGTCGCCGTTGACGGTGTCAGTCTTTCGGTTCGACAGGGCGAATTTTTCGCCCTGTTGGGAACGAACGGGGCTGGGAAGACTTCAACTTTGGAAGTGCTTGAGGGGCTGGCTGTCCCCAGCTCGGGGACAATGAAAGTGCTGGGACGTGATCCCGCAAGGGAACGACGTCTTGTACGCCCGCGAACGGGAGTAATGCGGCAGGAAGGTGGGCTCCCCGCCGGATTGACGGTCACTGAGACCGCACGCATGTGGGCGGGGACATTATCCGTAGTCCGACTGGTGCCAGAAGCACTCGGACTCGTCGACCTGGGTCACCGGGCCGGAGCAACCGTCAAGCAGCTCTACGGTGGTGAAAGGAGGCGGCTCGACCTCGCTCTGGCCATTCTTGGACGTCCGGAGGTACTGTTCCTCGACGAGCCGACCGCCGGGCTGGACCCAGAGAGTCGTCCACGTACGTGGAGGCTCATTCGCGACCTCCTGGACTCGGGCACCACGGTGTTCTTGACCACCCACGACATGGCCGAAGCCGAGGACTTGGCGGTTCGCATCGCCATCATGCATCGGGGGCGGATCATCAGGAGTGGCACGCCGGCTGAGGTTTCCGGTGCACAACCAGCGCGCATCATGCCCGCTCAGCCTCCTTGGAGAAAGCCTTCTTGACCGTGGCAATCTCCGCTGAGGATTCGGACCACGCCGAAGCGGCGCTGCTACGTCGCAACTCAAGCGCCTTCGTCAGCCGGTCGGCATCCGCTTGTCGTTCGGTCTTCTTCTTTTTCTTGTCCGCCATGGCCGAAGTGTGACAGTGGCAGGCTAATGGTCGCTGTGAGTGACGCCAAGTGCATGCTAGGCGCGTTCCAGCCGTGCCGTCCTCGAGGTCCAACCCTGCTCGTGAAGTCGCTCAAACCCGTCGAGTAGGAGGTCGAGCGCGAATTTGAACTCAAATTCGTCGTCGCATCCTTGTCCGACCACAGAGTCGTCATCGTGCGCCGCCGCCATGGCCATCTGCACCAGATTCGGATACCGCACCGCCATCTCCCGCAGCATCGCGGAATTCTCCTCCGCCGGCACCTCCACCGCCTCCGCCTTCTGGGTTGCCGACTCGTCGAACAACTCCTGGGTGAACCCCCACATCCGACCCCCGATGGCGTGCATCATATGATGCACGAGATCGATCGAGAAGCCGCCAGCCAGGAACATGCCGGTGAACGAGTCCATGTAGTCGAGCACTGCCGGCGTCTTAGTAGTGCGCGACTCGATCGCCTGCCGCGCCCAGGGATGGCGCTGGAGCGCAGCCCTGGCGGAGAGCACCCTGAGCCGCACCGCCCTTTTCCAGTCGCCCCTGAACACGGGTGGATCGATCTCGCCAATGATCACCTCGACCATGCCGTCGAGTAGTTCCTCCTTGTTGGCGACGTGCTTGTAGAGAGCCATCGGCACGACACCGAGCTCTCGGGCAAGCCTCCTCATGCTGAGCGCCTCGATACCCACCTCATCAGCGAGTGAAACGGCGGCCTCGAGCACGCGGCTACGGTTCAAGCGAATGCGCCGCCCAGTGTCTAGCTGTTGAGTCATTCCCATCCCTCGCATTTCGTCCACGCTGTTCCCTTGACAGGAGTACAGAGTACACATTATCATGCTCATAAGGTGTACGCCGTATACCTCAATCGAATTGGGAGCCCGCATGAACGCGACAAACGATGATCACTCCCTGACGACAGCGCCCGTGACTGCCAGAGTGACCACGCCTGCGAAGAGGACGCTCCCGCGTGCCCAGTGGCGCGTGCCGACGGCCTTGATTCTCCTCAGCCTCATCCCCGTGATCGCCGGAGCCGCGCGTCTGACGGAGCTCTCAGGCGGCCCCGTCGCCACGCCGCAGAATGCGCGCTTCCTCGACTTCCCCTTCCCGGTGGTCGCTCACATCGTCAGTGTCACCGCGTACTCCCTGCTCGGCGCCTTTCAATTTGTTCCGTCGCTGCGGGGAAGGCGCAGCTGGCATCGCATCGCCGGGCGAATTCTGGTGCCTGCCGGTCTGGTCGCGGCACTGTCCGGAATGTGGATGGCCTCCTTCTCCGCCCTTCCGGCCGGCGATGGCGACCTCCTTCGCGTAATCCGGCTGGTCTTCGGCTCCGCAATGGCCGGAAGTATCATCCTGGGTCTCCTCGCGATTCTCCGCCGAGATTTCGTGCGACACAGTGCGTGGATGACTCGCGGCTACGCCATCGCGCTTGGCGCGGGAACGCAAGCCCTCATTCTCATTCCCAGTTCGCTGTTGTTCGATCGAATCGCCGAACTTCCCCGTGCACTGCTCATGGGCGCCGCCTGGGTGCTCAACCTGGGGCTCGCCGAGTTCGTCATTCGACGGCGTGCCCGGCTGGCGACCCGCCCCTCCACTCCCTTGATGCGAGCAGCCGAGTACCGACAGTTCGGACCCCCCGAGGTCGTCTCGGTTGTCACGACGTCCAGGCCTACGCCGAGCCGAAACGAAGTGCTCGTCAGAGTGCACGCGAGCACAGTCAGCGCAGCCGACCACCGAGCCCGAAGTCGGGATGTGCCACGCGGTCTGCGGGCGCTCGTCGCGTTCACGCTCGGCACCTTCCGGCCGCGACGGCGCATCCTCGGAATGGACGTGGCCGGCGTCGTCGAGGCGACGGGCGCGGACGTCACCATGTTCGCCCCTGGCGACGAGGTGATCGCAATGCTCGGTGCCAGATACGGCGGCCACGCTGAATACGTGTGCGTTCCGCAGGGCGGCGCCATCACCGCCAAGCCCCGCAACATGACGTTCGAGACGGCGGTGACCCTCGTCTTTGGAGGGATCACGGCACGCGGCTTCCTGAACCGTATTGCCCTCACGCCGGGTGACACCGTCCTCATCAACGGCGCCTCTGGCGCAGTTGGAACGGCAGCCGTACAGCTCGCCAAGCACCTGGGCGCGAACGTCACCGCCGTATGCAGCAGTAGCAACCGGGAAATGGTCACCTCACTCGGCGCAGACCGGGTGATCGATTACAGAGCAGTCGACTTCACCGCCGAGGCGAAGACCTACAACGTCATCGTCGACTGCGTCGGCAATACTCAGTTCGAGCGGCTCGAGGCCTCGATCGAGCCCGGCGGAGCACTCCTCTCGGTCATTACGGACCTCGAAGGACTGCTTCGGGCACGGGGACGCAGCCGAAAGAGCGGAAAGCTGGTCGCCACCAGCGGCGGCCCGTACACAGCCGAAAACCTGGCGTTCCTGGTCAACCTTGCAGAGACCGGCCAGTTACGGGCGATCAGCGACCACACCTACGAGCTCTCCGACATCGTTGACGCGCACCGCTTCGTCGACGCAGGGCACAAGAAGGGCAGCGTCATCCTTCGCGTCGCCAGCTGAAAGCCACGGGTGCGCCCCCGGCGCCGTTAGGCAGTGTCGACGAGGTACTGTACGGCCGCGCTCCAGTCATCCGTTGACTCGTCGTCGCGGTCGTCGTCCTCTTCACCGGGTAGGCCCAGGGACTCAGTTGCTGGCCGCTGCACGGAGCCACGGAACAGGCGCCGCCGGGAAATCACGTTGGCAGCGACGCTGGGGGCTTACCGGGACAGGAGCTTCTCGCCGTCGGGACGCAGCTGCCCGGTGGGCGAGACATGCCTGTAGAGGGTCCTGTCGGGTGATGCCGAGTTCGATGCAGAGGTCGCTAACCTTGGTGCCAGGCTTTCCCATAGAGGCCGTAGCGAGTCTGACTTTCGAAGGAATCATTTTGTAGGGGCGTCCGCCGCTGCGTCCGCGGGCACAGGCGGAAGCGAGGCCGGCAATGGTGTGTTCGGAGATGAGCTCGCGTTCGAATTCGGCGTGGCCGCGTCCGCGGGACATGTCCATTCTTCGTGCCTGGGGGCGAGTTCTAGTGGCATTATGTCCGGTGGCCGCGGCCAGGGCTGGGCATGTCCCGTGGCTCGTGAAGGGACTGGGCATGTCCAGCCGTGGTAACAGCTTAGGAGCCTGACGGGTCCGCAAAGTACCCTTGGGGACTGTGAAGGTACTTGTCATCGGCCCCGGCGGCCGCGAACACGCCATTGTCCGGTCCCTGCTTGCCGACCCGAACGTTTCCGAGGTCCACGCGGCCCCGGGAAACGCCGGCATCAGCAAACTGGTCCCCACACACGCGATCGACGCAAGCAACCCCGACGCCGTCGCCGCCCTGGCCACCCGGCTGACAGCCGACCTCGTGGTGGTCGGCCCGGAGGCACCGCTCGCCGCGGGCGTGTCCGACGCCGTCCGCGCGGCAGGCATCGCGGTGTTCGGCCCCAGCAAGGCCGCGGCCCAGCTTGAAGCCTCCAAGGCCTTCGCCAAGGAAGTCATGGCCGAGGCGGAGGTTCCCACCGCGATGGCGCGCGTGGCGTCCAATGCAGAGGAAGCCGCCGACGCCCTCGACACCTTCGGCGCACCCTATGTCGTCAAGGATGACGGGCTGGCCGCGGGCAAGGGCGTGGTGGTCACCAACAACCGCGCTGAGGCCCTGGCCCATGCGCAGAGCTGCTTCGATGCCGGCGGAGTCGTGGTGATTGAGGAATTCCTCGACGGCCCCGAGGTCTCCGTGTTCGTCCTCTGCGATGGCAGCAACACCGTAGCGCTCGCCCCGGCCCAGGACTTCAAGCGGATCTTCGACAATGATGAGGGCCCCAACACCGGCGGCATGGGCGCCTACACCCCGCTGGACTGGGCCCCGGAGGGCCTGGTCCAGGAAGTCATAGACCGGGTGGCCCAGCCCACGGTCAAACAGATGGCCCTCCGCGGCACCCCGTTCGTCGGCGTTTTGTTCGTCGGCCTCGCCCTGACCTCCCGCGGCACCCGTGTCATCGAATTCAACGTCCGCTTCGGCGACCCGGAAACCCAGGCCGTCCTGGCCCGGCTCAAGACCCCCCTCGGCGGGCTGCTTATGGCCGCTGCCAGGGGCGAACTGGACAAGGCCCAGCCGCTGCGATGGTCCAGGGAGTCGGCTGTCGCCGTCGTCGTCGCTGCTGCGAACTACCCGGACGCACCCCGCACCGGGGACCGGATCCGCGGGCTGAAGAAGGCCGGGTCCCTCGAGGGCGTTCACGTCATCCACGCCGGCACAAGGTTCGACGACGAAGGCAAGGTGGTGTCCGCCGGCGGGCGCGTTCTGGCCGTCGTCGCATTGGGAACCGATCTGGTGGAGGCCCGCGAGCGGGCGTACGACGGCGTCGAGCTGGTCCAGCTGGACGGCTGCCAGTTCCGCACCGACATTGGCGGGAAGGCGGCCCGCGGCGAGATCCAGGTGTTGAGCCCCGGGATCCCGTCCGCCTCGAAAGCAAAGGCACAACCGTGAGCGCAACCGAATTCCCGATGCCCAACGGCGGCCTCACTACCGCGACGCTGGATCTGCCTGGCTGGAAGCACATTTACTCCGGCAAGGTCCGTGACCTTTACGTGCCGGTGGATCAGTCCATCTCCGAGCGCTTCGGCCGGGAGTGCGTCCTGGTAGTGGCCAGCGACCGCATCAGCGCCTACGACCACGTGCTTGCCAGCGAGATCCCGGACAAGGGCCGCATCCTGACCCAGCTGAGCCTGTGGTGGTTCGAGCAGCTCGGCGTGGAGCACCACGTGCTCGCGTCCACGGTCGGGGGAGGCGTGCCGGCGGCGGTGGACGGCCGTGCGATGATCTGCATGAGGCTGGACATGTTCCCGGTCGAATGTATTGCCCGCGGCTACCTCACCGGCTCGGGCCTGGCCGAGTACAAAGAGTCCCGCACCGTGTGCGGTATCCCGCTTCCGGAAGGCCTGGTGGACGGGTCCCGCCTCACCGAGGCCATCTTTACACCCTCCGCTAAGGCAGCGGTGGGTGAGCACGACGAGAACATCAGCTACGACGCCGTTGTAGAAATCGTGGGCGAGGACATCGCGGCCCGGCTGCGGGAGCTGACCCTGGAGATCTACACCAAAGCTGAGGAAATCGCCCGCGGCCGGGGCATTGTCCTGGCCGACACTAAGGTGGAGTTCGGCTTCGACGCCGCCACCGGCATCATCACCCTCGGCGACGAGGTGCTCACCCCGGACTCCTCACGGTTCTGGGATGCCGCCACTTATGAGCCGGGCAGGGCCCAGCCGTCCTACGACAAGCAGTACGTCCGTGACTGGCTGACCTCGCCGGAGTCCGGCTGGGACCGGGCCTCCGCTGTGCCGCCGCCGGCGCTGCCGGCCGACGTCGTGGCCCGCACCCGCAGCCGCTACCTCGAGGCCTACGAAAAACTCACCGGCCGAGCGTTGGGCTAGGCGCGTTGGGTTAGGCGTTCGCCTGGGTCCCAGATGCGGCGGCGGCTTCGGCGCGGCGCCGGGCAAGCCTGATCTCCAGCACGGCGTCCATTGCCTGCTGGACCCGGTCCGAGGCCCCGGCCGCGCTGAACTCCTTCTGCGCTTCTTCAAGGTACGCGAGGGCCTCGTCGGATTCGCCGGCGGCCTTGAGCGCCCGGCCGAGCAGGAGCGCCACCTCACCGGCAGTGTGCCGGGCGAGCGTCCCGCGCTCGGCATGGATCTCCCGCAGTTTCTGCACAGCCGCGACGATGTCGCCGGTCAGGTAGAGCCAGCGGGCGCGGATGAAGGCAACCTCGAGCTCGTCTGCCCTGTTGCCGCCCACGATCGAGAGGGCCAGTTCCGCACGCTCGATCGATTGCAGCGTTTCAGGTTCCACGATTCCGGAGGAAAGGCGTACTGCAGCGGACGCCTTGTTGAACCGGGCCCAGAGGTCAATGTCGTTCGCGGGCGAGAGCAGCTTGGCGGCCCGCTCGTGAGACTTGATCCCCTCGGGGTAGTCGTGGCGCATGAAGGCGACGTTCCCGATGACCCAGGCTACCTCGCCGGCCAGTTGGGGCATGGACTGGTCATCAATCTGCGCGTTCATGTCCCGGCAGTACCGCCAGGCCTCCTCGAGCCTGCCGCTTTCGGCCAGCGCGCCGATCAGCGCACGCAGGGCGCCGATGATGAGAGTGGAGCCTTTGGGCAGCTCGGCGCAAAGGCGCACCGCTTCCTGCGCATGTTCGACGGCGGCGGTCAACTGCCCTTGGCCCTGCGAGGCGGCGGCAAGCATCTGCTGCGCTCTTACGCCAAGGCCCGCCGATTCCGCGGCCATGGGATGTTCCAGTAGGTGCTGGACGATGTTCTTGCACTCCTGCCACAGCCCCTGCTTGATCAGGCATTCGGCCTGCATGTAGGTCATGTTCCACCAAGCGCTGGTGTTCCTGCCCTCCTGGGCGATCCGTGCGGCACTCGCCGCGTGCGTCGCGGCTAGCGGATAGTCCCTCAGGTCCCAGGCCTGGCGGGCATACAGCCCGGCCAGCACGTATTCGGCGTCGCTGACGGACACCGGCTGGTTCCACGCCTCCAGTGCCTTGGGCGCGAGCTCGAGCCTGCGGGCGAGCTCCTCGATGACCACTGGCGTGGGTTCGCGGCGCCCGGTTTCGAGCAGCGAGATGTAGCTGGCCGAGTAAACGCCCCCGCCCAGCACCGCTTGGGTCAGGCCCCGTTCCAGCCGTTCCGCGCGGAGCTTCTCCCCAAATCCGTTCCCCACGGATACCTCCTAATTCCGGACATTCTTTGTACCGAATGCTTGACAGCCTCTGTGGAAATCATTTTACAATGTGTGTCAACAAGGGCAGTGCTGACTTGGTAAATGGACTCAACCCATATTGAGGAACTCTATGTTGAAGAAGATTGCAGCCGGCGCCGTCCTGGCGGGCGCCCTGGCTTTCTCCGCTGCGGCTCCGGCCGTTATTTCCGCTGGTTCCATCGCCGACAACGCAGGCATCACGGCTGTCGGCAACTGGCCGGACCCGATGCAAGCCCCCCAGGCGGTTGGCAACTGGCCGGACCCGATGACCTACTCCACCAACGTCGGCAACTGGCCGGACCCGATGTAAGCAGTACCTCTTTGGCAGCCCCGGGACACGTACCAACCGTGTCCCGGGGCTGCTTTTTGCCGCTTGCCCCGCAGATCGGGTTCACAAGAGCCGGGGTTCGCAAAAGTCGGCGCTTACTAAGGCGCGGGGTGCACACAAAAGAGGGCCTTCCGGTGGAAGACCCTCTTTCTGGCTGGTCGGGATGACAGGATTTGAACCTGCGACCTCGTCGTCCCGAACGACGCGCGCTACCAAGCTGCGCCACATCCCGATCCGCTGCTACAAAAGCAACTTCACAAGACTAGCCGATTGGTGCCCCGGATGCGAAATCGCCGCCGGCTTGCCGCTGAAACGCGGCGAAACGGCCGCGGAAAAACTCAGACGAGCGAATCCTTCCACGCCCCGTGCAGTTGCGCGAAGCGCCCGCCGCCGCCAATCAGATCCGCCGGCGATCCGTCTTCGACCACACGCCCGTCGTGGACCACAAGCACCCGGTCCGCGCTCTCCACGGTGGACAGGCGGTGCGCAATAATGAGCGCGGTCCGTCCGGGCCCGGCGTCGGTACCCTCGAGGAGCCTGGCGAGACCGCTCTGCACGAGGCGCTCGGAGGGGATGTCCAGCGAGGAGGTCGCCTCGTCCAGGATCAGTACCGCCGGCCGTGCCAGGAAGGCCCGGGCGAAGCTGATCAGCTGGCGCTGCCCGGCCGAGACGCGGCCACCGCGCTTGTTAACGTCGGTGTCGTAGCCCTCGGGAAGAGCCCGGATGAAGCCGTCGGCACCCACGGCCTCCGCCGCTGCCTCGATCTCCGCACGGGCGGCGTCCGGCCGCCCCAGGGCAATGTTGTCCGCGACAGAGCCGCTGAACAGGAAGGCCTCCTGGGTGACCATCACAACGTTCCGCCGCAGATCCGCCGTCGTGAGCTGCCGCAGGTCCACGCCGTCGAGTGTGAGTGAACCGGCAGAGACGTCGTAGAACCGGGCGATCAGCTTGGCGAGGGTGGATTTTCCGGCGCCGGTCTGCCCCACCAGGGCCACCGTCTGCCCGGCGGGGATATGCAGGTCCATCGGTGGGATGATCACCGGTCCCTCGCCGTAGCGGAACTCGACGCCGGTGAAGTCGATGGCCCCCTCTGCCTCGCGCAGGGCTACCGGGTTCTTGGGCGGCCGGACCGTGGGTACCTCCTCCAGCAGCCCGGACACCTTTTCGAGCGCCGCCTGGGCGCTCTGGAACGAGTTGTAGAACATCGCCATCTGGTCCACGGGCTGGAAGAAGCGCTTGGTGGACAGGATCAGTGCCAGCAGCACACCGACGGCGAGTTCGCCGCCGAGCACCCGGAAGCCGCCGAACAGCAGCACGACGGCGACGCAGACGTTTCCGATCAGCACCAGGCCGGGCTGGAAGACGCCGCTGAGGTTGATGGTGCGGACGGTCACCTTGCGGTAGTCCTCGGAGAGATCGGCGTACCGTGCGGCGTTCTCGCGTTCCTTGCGGAAGGCCTTGACCGCGCGGATCCCCGTCATGGTTTCGACGAAGTGGACGATCAGCCGGGCCGAGACCACGCGGGATTCGCGGAAGGCGATCTGGGAGTGCTTCTGGTACCAGCGGGCCAGGAGGTACATCGGCACACCGGCGGCCAGCAGAAGGAGTCCGCTGCGCCAGTCCAGCGCGAACACCGTGGCGGCTGTGAACACCATAAACACCAGCCCGGAGGCCAGCGAGCTGCCGCCGGAGTCCAGGAGCTCGCGCAACGCCTCGAGGTCCGAGGTCTGCCGTGCGATGATGCGGCCGGAGGTGTACTTCTCGTGGAACTCCAGGCTCAGGCGCTGGGTCTGCCGGAAGACCCGGACGCGGAGGTCCAGCAGCATGGCCTGGCTGAGCTTCGCCGTCGAGTTCACGTACAGGGCGGTGAGGGCTCCCGCCGCGACGGCGGCAGCGAGGTAGGCGACGCCGGCGAGCAGGAGCAGGAGGTTATCGCCTGCGCGCAGGGCAGGCAGGGCCCGGTCGATCCCGAAGGCGATCAGGGCCGGTCCGGCGACGCGGGCTGCCTGGGAGAGTACGACGGCGGCGATTGTGAGCCAGAACCGGCGGCGGACGGGGCGGATCAGGGAGCCCAGCAAGGCCAGCGAGCGACGCCTGACAGTCTTGCTTTCGCTCTTGGTCAGGTGCGCGTTGTCCTCGTTGGCGGTGCCGAAGGTTGCGCTGCTCATCGGGAAATCTCCTCCGCATTGAGGTCGGACAGTTCGGAGTCCAGCAGGTCCGTGTCCAGGTCCCGGGGTTCCGGGTCGAGGCTGGCGATCACGTGGCGGTAGTGGCTGTTCCCGGCGAGCAGCTCGGCGTGGGTACCGACGGCGCTGATCCGGCCGTCCTCCAGCAGCGCCACCCGGTCCGCCAGCGCGACGGTGGACGGGCGGTGGGCGACGATCAGGGTGGTGGTATCGGAGAGGACTTCCCGCAGCCGGGCCTCGACCAGTTCCTCGGTGTTGACGTCCAGGGCCGAGAGCGGGTCGTCGAGGACCAGCACTTTGGGCCGGGCAGCGATGGCCCGGGCCAGGGCGATGCGCTGCCGCTGGCCGCCGGACAGGCTCAGGCCTTCCTCGCCGATCAGGGTGTCCGGGCCCTCCGGCAGGGAGTACGCGAAGTGGGCCTGGGCGACGTCGAGTGCTTCTTTCAGGGCTTTCTCGCGGTCTTCTGCAAACGGGATGGGGGCTAGGCTGCCGGATGCTGACATGCCGGGGGCTGACGCGCCGGGGGCGCCGAGCATCACGTTGTCGCGGACCGAGCTGGAGAACAGGGTGGTGTCCTCGAACGCGACGGCGACTACGGACCGCAGTTCCTCGACACTGAACTCGCGAAGGTCCACGCCGTCGATCGTGATGGAACCGTCCGTGACGTCGTAGAGGCGGGGGACCAGCTGGAGCAGGGCGCTTTTGCCGCTGCCGGTGATGCCCACCAGTGCCATGGTCTCGCCCGGCCTGATGTCCAGGTTGATGTCCTTGAGGATCGGGGTGTCCGGGGCGTCCCCGTAGGCAAACGTGGCGTGGTGGAAACTGAGGGCGCCCTTGAGCCGGGCGGGGCTGCGCGGGTGGTGCGGGCTGGTGATGGTGTTCACCGAGTCCATCACCTCGAAGTGCCGGTCCAGCACACTCTTGGCGTTGAGGGCCATCGCCAGCAGCATGCCGCAGAACTCGACGGGGGCGGCGATCACGGCCGCCGTGGCGAAGAACGCCACCAGCGCGCCGATGGAAAGTTCGCCGGTGGAGGCCAGCAGAATCCCGACGACGAGCCCGGTGCCAAGGGCGAGTTCGGGAAGCAGTGTGACGACGAGGCTGAAGGCGGCCAGGTGCTTGGCTTTGGCAACCTCGGTCTGGCGGAGTTCCTCGGCCTGTTCATTGAAGTTTTCCAGCGCCTCGCGGCTGCGGCCGAACGCCTTAAGCACGCGGATGCCGTGGACGGACTCCTCAACCGTGGTGGCGAGGTCGCCGGCCTGGTCCTGGCTGCGGCGGGCCACCTTGCCGAAGCGGGTGCGGAAACGGTAGCCGTAGATCATGATCGGCACGGCGGCGGCCGTGAAAATGAGCGCCAGCTGCCAGCTCATCGAGAACATAACGCCGACGCCGATCAGCACCGTCAGGGTGGTCACCACCAGCATGATGGCGCCGAAGGCCATCCAGCGGCGCAGGAAGTTCAGGTCTGTCATGGCGCGGGAGAGCAGCTGCCCGGAGCCCCAGCGGTCATGAAAGGAAACGGTCAGGTCCTGCAACTGGCCGTAAAGGGACACCCGCATCCGGGTCTCCACGGTGGTGGCGGGGTTGATGACGAAGGTGCGGCGCAGCGCGACCAGGCCAGCCTCGGCGATGCCCAGGCCTAGGATGGTGAGGGAGGCGATCCATACCGCGTCCGTGCTCCCGCCCGGCTGCAGGGAATCGTTGACGAGCACCCGCAGCACCTGGGGGATGGCCAGGGCCACCACGCTCGCCAGCAGCGCACATAGCAGGCCCATGATGAGACGCGGCATAATCGGCAAGACGAGCGGATAGAGTCGGCTGATTGACGCGAAAAACGGGGTTTGCTTGGCCATGCCTGCTTCTTAAAAACGCGACGGCTTCAGTCGCGACGGCGAATTGTCAGACGCAATGTCAGACGAAACTGGAGGTAGTTTCCTGTAGCAACTACCCTAGGCCATCGGGTGACCGGGTTCACATGAATTGCGACAGCTTCAGGATCTCGCCCAGTCATTACATACCGCAATGACCGCCCGGCGCCCCGCCCGCGGGACATGTCCAGTCCTCGCGGCGAGGGGCGGGCACCAGCCAGCCGCCGGCGGGGACATGCCCAGTCCTGGCCGCGGGGAGTAGACATAAACCCACTATGTCCATTTGTCACACCCGGGGGAGGGCATGTCCCGTGGTGGCGGGGGAGCGGGCGGGCTCAGGAACGGGAGGTGAGCGTGAGCAGCACGGCCTCGGGCCTGCAGGCGATGCGGACCGGGGCGAAGCGCGAGGTGCCGATCCCGCCGGAGACGTTCACCGGCGTCGTGCGCCCGTTGCTTTCCCACGTGTTCAGGCCCTTGGCGCGCCAGGTGGGGAGGTCGCAGTTGGCGAGGAGGGCGCCGTAGCCCGGGATGCAGATCTGGCCGCCGTGGGTGTGCCCGGCGAGGAGGAGATCGGCGCCGTCCTCGGTGAAGTGGTCCAGCACGCGCTGGTAGGGGGCATGGGCGACGGCCACCCGCAGATGCGGTGTTGCGTCCTGGCCCGTGGTGCCGCGTGGCCAGCCGGCGTACCGCTCGAGGCCCAGGTGCGGATCGTCAACGCCGGAGAAGTCGACGCGCAGCCCCTTGAGCACCACGGACTGGCAGCGGTTGGTGAGGTCCACCCAGCCGGCCATGCCGAAGCCGGCACGCAGCCGTGGCCAGTCCAGTGTGCCCGGGTCTTTTGGTGCCGAGGACGGCCCTAGGAGGTAGCCGGCCGGGTTCGTCGGCCGGGGGGCGAAATAGTCGTTTGAGCCGGGCACAAAGACCCCGGGGAACTCCATCAGCGGGCGCAGCGCCGCCAGCACGGGGTCCACCGCCTTGGCATGGCTGAGGTTGTCGCCAGTGTTCACCACCAGATCGGGCTTCAGCTCCGCGAGTGATGCCAGCCATTGGGCCTTTTTGTTCTGGCCCGGGACGAAGTGGATGTCGGACAGGTGCAGCACCCGGAAGGGGCCGAAGCCGGCCGGAAGGACCGGGAGGGTCTCCTCGCGCAGCACAAACTGGTTCTTCTCCCACAGGCCGTAGCCGGTGGCGGCGGCACCTGCCGCGGCGCCAACCGCGGCAGTTACGGCGAGGCCGCGCCCGATGCTTCGGGCGCGGCCTGCCAGGTCATTCCCCCGGGCCACCGGATACTACTTCTGTTCTTTCGGCGGTTCGGGTGCGGGGGCGGGAGGTGCGGGCGGAGCCGGGCTGGACGGAGCAGGGCTGGACGGCGCCGGCGTCGCCTGCGTCGACGGCCTGGGCACGGGTGCCGGTGCCGGTGCCGGCCCTGTGACCAGGTTCGACGGCGGCGCCGGGAACGGGTTGGTGCCGTACGCCGGTGCCACCTGGGTCATGTAGTTCGAGAACTGCGGGCCAGCGATCATGTAACCGTCAATGCCCTTATAGAACTTGTCGTTCACTGTGACGTTCTGGCCAGGCCGGTCCTGGCCGCCCAGAGCGTCGCCGAACCAGGTCGCCGTCGCCAGGCCCGTGGTGTAGCCCACCACCCAGGTGGAGTTGTTGGTATCGTTGGTGCCCGTCTTGGCGGCGATCGGAAAGCTGGTCCGGGTGGAGATCCGCGGTTGGATCAGCGCGCCGGAGCCGCGGTTGAGAACTTCCTGCAGCGCGAAGCTCACACCGCGGGCCACCTCCGGTTTGATCGCGTCGCGGCAGCTCGTGGCCTGGGCCGGGAGCTGGGCGCCAGTCGCATCCGTCACCGAGGCGATGGCGATCGGCTCGCAGTACTTGCCGTCATTCGCGAAGGTGGCGAAGGCGCTGGCCATGGTCAGCGGGGAGGTCTGGAGGGCGCCGATCAGGTTGGATAGACGCGTCATGGGAACGGGCTCATTGGTCTGGCCGGCGTGGATACCCACGGCGTCGACGATCTTCTGGATGCCGCAGAGGTCCACCTGGGCCGCGGAAGCGAACGTCATCGTGTTGATCGAGTTCGCCAGACCGTCGACGACTCTCATGGGCTTGTAATATCCCTCCTCGGCGTTTTGCAGATCCTTGGCAGCGCCCAGGCCCTCTTCCGCCGTGTTGTAGGCGCCATCCACGGGTGTAGGACAGGTGTTCTTCCACCGGTAGTTCAGGGGATAGCGCCGCACTGCGCCGTTGAGGACGGTGTTCATGGATTTTCCCTCGTCGAGCCACTGCGCGAAGGTAAACGGCTTCATCGTGGAACCGGGCTGGAAACCGCCCAGGCCGCCAAGGTCGTTGCCCTGGGTGTCCTTCATGTCAACGTTGAAGTTGATGACGGTATTGAACTTTCCCTCGGCCTCAAGGACCTGGGTGTTCTGAGCCATCGAGATGATCTTGCCCGAGCCCGGCTGCACGGAGACCAGCGAGGCGCCCCACTTGTCCGGGTTCGCCCCGGCGGAGCCGTCAACCTGGGCCTGTGCCACGGCCTGGGCATTCGGGTCCAGCGTGGTTTTGATGGTCAGGCCGCCGCGGAACACCTTCCGCTCGCGTTCCTTCGCGTCGGCGCCATAGGCGGGGTTGTTGAGCAGCAGGTGCAGTACATAGTCGCAGAAGTACGGGGCCGTCTGCGAATAGGGGCAGCCCTGGCGTGCCGGGGTGACCTTGGTTTCCACCGGGGTGGCGACGGCGGCGTCGTAGTCGGCCTGCTGGATCTTGCCCTGGGTCAGCATCAACTCGAGGACCAGGTCACGGCGGACCTTGGCGTTCTCCGGGTTGTTGATCGGGTCGAAGAAGGACGGGCTGTTAACCAGACCGGCCAACAGGGCGGCCTGCGGAAGGGTCAGGTCCTTGGCGGTGGTGCTGAAGAAGAACTTGGAGGCGGCTTCGATGCCGTAGGCGTCCCGGTTGAAGAACACGATGTTGAGGTAGCCCTCAAGGATCTGTTCCTTGGTGAACTTCTTCTCCAGCGCGATGGCGAGCTTCATTTCGCGGAGCTTGTCCCCGACGCCCTTGTTGACACCGTTCAGCAGGACTTCGTCGCCCTTGCCCTCGGCCTCGAGGGAGGAGTTGATGACGTTGTTGACGTACTGCTGCGTGATGGTCGACGCGCCCTGCTTGTTGCCGCGGGCGGTGCTGACAAGGGCACGCATGATGCCGGTGGTGTCCACGCCGCCGTGCTCGTAGAAGCGGTTGTCCTCGATGGCGATCACCGCGTCCTTGACGTACGGCGACATCTGGTCCAGGGACACCCGGGTGCGGTTCTCTGCGAACAGATTCGCGATCACGCTGCCGTCGGCCGCAAGGATAGTGGTCGACTGGCTGGGCGGATCCACCTGCAGCTCCGCCGGAAGGGTGTCAAAGAATTTGATCGATCCGCTCGCCGTGTTGCCGGAAACCGCCGCGGCCGGGACTAGCAGCCCCGCCACCAGGACGCCACACATGGCGCTCACACCCAGGAAAAGAAAGATCTTTCCGAGAGTGGTGGCCGTGTCGAATAAAGGGTTCTTGCCTGTCGCCATGTTTTCCACTTTACCGGCAAGTACTAGGCTTTAGCTCATGACCAAATGGGAGTACGCCACGATTCCGCTCATTATCCACGCCACGAAGCAGATTTTGGACCAGTGGGGAGACGACGGCTGGGAGCTTGTCCAGGTTGTTCCGGGCCCCGAGGGAAACGGCCTGGTTGCCTACCTGAAGCGGGAGAAGCAGTAGCCATGGGCACCCCAGCATCGGCCGCGCAGGACGCCTCGGCTGCCGCGGGTAACACCACGGCCGCCGCGGGTACCGCCGGAATCGCCGCTGGCGCGTCGTCGGGCGCGGGCGCATCGTCCGCCGTCGAACAGCGACTCGCCGAACTCGGCCTGACGCTGCCGGAGGTCGCCGCGCCGGTGGCCGCCTACGTCCCCGCCGTGATTTCGGGCAACCATGTGTACACCTCCGGCCAGCTGCCGTTCATCAACGGCGGGCTGGAGGCCACGGGTAAGGTGTCCGCCGGCACGGAGGCTGCCGCCGACGAGGCCACCGTGTCCCCGGAAGCGGCGAAGCGCTACGCCGCGGTCTGTGCCGTCAACGCCCTGGCCGCCGTGAAGAGCGTCATCGGGGACCTGGACCGCATCACCCGGATTGTCAAGGTGGTGGGCTTCGTCTCCTCCGATCCGTCCTTCACCGGCCAGCCCGGCGTCATCAACGGCGCCTCTGAGCTGCTGGGCAAGGTCCTGGGCGACGCCGGCCAGCACGCACGGTCTGCCGTCGGCGTCGCTGTCCTGCCGCTCGACTCTCCGGTTGAGCTCGAACTGATCGCCGAATTCGCCTAGAGCGCCGGTCACTTCCCATGCCTAAGTTAGTCCGACGCCTGTTTGTCCTTCCCCCGGATCTTGAGGGGGCGGCCCGCAGCTGGCGTGAACATGGCGAACGGACGCCCCGTGCGGCCCGTTTCGCGTCTTCCGTGATACTCCTTCGGGATTCACCCACGGGTCTGGAAACCTGGCTGGGCTACCGGCCGGGCACTTCGCCGCTGGGCGTGCTCGCCTTTCCCGGCGGATCGCTGCAGGCCTCCGACGACGACGCGGTCGGCTGGCTGGGCCCCTCGCCGCAGCATTGGGCCGAGCAGATGGGAACGGCCGACGTCGGGCTGGCGCGCCGCCACGTGGTGGGTGCCATCCGGGAACTGTTCGAGGAGACCGGCATCCTGCTGGCCGGGCCGGACCTCACCAGCACCGTGGAGGCGACCTCGACGGGCGAGTGGATGCGCGCCCGGGTGGCCGTGGCGGAGCAGGAAAAATCCTTCACCGAGGTGCTCGCCAAGCGCGGGCTCTCGGTGCGGACAGACCTGCTCAAGCCGCTGGTCAACTGGCTCAGTCCGGCCTTCGCGCACAGCCGCTTCAACACCCGGTACTTCGCAGCCACCCTGCCCATGAACCAGAAGCCCTCGCTGCTGGCCGGCAAGGGTGTCTGGGGCCGCTGGGTCTGCGTCCGCGGCGTGATCAACGAGCGGGAGACCACCGTGCTCGGCGACGAGGTGGGCCAGGCGAACACGGCCGGCCGGCCCCTCGGCGAGCTCCTGGTGCCGGGTTCTGAGATCATGCTGGAAAAGATGGCCGGGGCCAACGGCTGCATCGCCTACCTCAGCTATAAGCGCAAGGCCCACGTGTACCAGCCCGAGCTCGTCGAGGAAGACGGCAGGCTCATGCTCGAAGTCGAGGCAGCAACAACCGTCGCAGGCGACCCGCAGCGCGAGCGCTAGCGCGGTTCCGCGCCACACGGTGGCCGGGCCGCGGCGGCGCCCTCGGGCGGGGCGGGGGGTGCGGCAGCCGGCTCGGGGACATGCCCGCGGGCATGTCCCGTCTTCGGCCCTACCAATGGACATGCCCCGGCTCAGGCCGCGGACCTGGGGGACATGCCCCGCGCTTGCCCGGGCCGGTGGACATAGTGACATTGTGCCCATTCCTCCCCGCCAGGACTGGACATGTCCCGCGGACCAACCCGCCAGGACTGGACATGTCCCGCGGACCAACCCGCCAGGACTGGACATGTCCCGCGGACGGTGCGCCGTTCCAGACGCCGAAGGCCGGCCCCGTTTCCACGGGCCGGCCTTCGAGGTCTGCTGCTGAACCGTTTAGCGCGAGCGCTGGCGGAGCCGCTGCATGTCGAGGATGACGACGGCCCGGGCCTCGAGACGGAGCCAGCCGCGCTGCACGAACTCGGCGAGTGCTTTGTTGACTGTCTCGCGGGATGCGCCGACCAGCTGGGCCAGCTCCTCCTGGGTGAGCTCGTGGGCTACCAGGACGCCGTCGGTCGCGGGACGGCCGAAGCGGTCGGCCAGGTCCAGCAGCGCCTTGGCGACACGGCCGGGAACGTCGGAGAAGACGAGGTCCGAGAGCGAATCGTTGGTGCGGCGCAGGCGCCGGGCCAGGGCCTGCAGCAGCTGGGCGGAGACCTCCGGGCGGGTGCGCAGCAGGGCGTTGAGGCTCTCGTTCCTCAGGCCGGCGAGCCGCGTTTCCGAGACGGCTGTTGCCGTGGCGGTGCGCGGGCTCGGATCGAACAGTGCCATTTCGCCGAACAGCTCGCCCGGACCGAGGATGGCGAGCAGCGATTCACGGCCATCCGGGGACGTGCGTCCGAGCTTCACCTTGCCGGAGACGATGAAGTACAGCTGGTCACCCTGGTCGCCTTCCCGGAAAACCGAGGCTCCGCGTGAGAGGTCCACCTCGGTAAGCTCATCCGTCAACAAACGGAAAGCCTCGTCGTCGAGCGTGGCGAAAAGGGGTGCGCGGCGCAATACCTCGATGTCCATAAAATCTCCTGACTAACTGTGTCGGCTGGGGCGCTTCAGCCATTGTTTCAGAATTTTGGCGTCTCTGTGACGTACTTGGCACCGAAACGCTCTAGACGACGCCAGACGGACCACAGACGGACCACACATGGACCACGCCGGGAGGTTGCCGGGCGCCTGCGTCCGATCGGTAATCCGCTCGGTAAACTGTCAGCCTGCGCCGGTAGAATCGGGGCTTACCTGCCTATAAGGAGCACCGGTGTTCGGCTTGACCATCTTGGACCTCGTGTTGATACTAACGTTGCTGTCCTACCTGATCCATGGCCTGCGCAACGGCTTCGTGGTAACAGTCGGCGGCATCGCGGGGTTCGCCGCGGGGGCCGTGGCGGCGTTTGTGTCTGTCCCGATTGTCAGCGATTTTGTGGACGACAGCGGCTGGCGGCTCACTGCGATCATCGCCGCCGCCGTGCTGCTCATGTTCCTGGGCCACGGCCTCGGCACAGCGATCGGGCGTCGAATCCGCAGCGTGGTCAGGATCAGCCCGCTCCGGGCCGTGGACCGGGTGGCCGGCGGCGGCGTGAACGTGGTGGTGTCCGCCCTGGTGATGTCGATGCTGGCGTTCAGCATCGGCGCGCTCGGCGTCCCCCTGGTCTCCCAGCAGCTCGCCGAGTCCAGAGTGATCCGGTTCATCGACGGCATGACGCCCACCCCGCTGAAGACATCGATGGCCCAGCTGCGGTCCACCGTGATCGGCGAGGGCATTCCGACGCTGTTTGCGGGCATCGGGCAGGGCCAGCCCGTGGCCGTCCCGGACGCCAGCACTGACACGCCCGCGCTGAACAGTGCAGCGGCGTCGGTGCTGAAGATCGCCGGAACCGCCTTTCAATGCGGGCAGAACCAGACCGGTACCGGCTTTGTGGTCTCGCCCGGCCGCGTCGTAACCAACGCCCACGTCGTCGCCGGAGTGCCGGAACCCGTGGTCGAAATCCCGGGCGGGGGTGCGCTGCCCGGCCGCGTCGTGTACTTCGATAGCCAGCGCGACCTCGCCGTGCTGGCCGTGGACGGGCTGCGTTCCGCCCCGCTGCCGCTCAGCTCCGATCTGCCCGCCGGGAGCGCCGCCGCGTTCGCCGGCTACCCGCATGGCGGCCCGTTCCAGTCCAAGCCGGCCACTGTGCAGGACATCGCCACCGTGCTGGTCCCGGACATTTACGGCAACAACCCGGCGCCCGCGGACGTCTACCGCCTAGCCGGCGATGTCCAGCCGGGCAACTCCGGGGGCCCGCTGCTGACCGTTGACGGCCGGGTGGCCGGCGTGATCTTCGCCAAGGCCACGAGCGAGTCCTCACTCGGCTTCGCCATCACGATGACCGATCTGGGCCCCGTCGCCGCCCAGTCGCCCGGACTCGGTAACCCGGTCTCACCGGGCCAGTGCGTCAAGAAGTAGCGTCAAGAAGTAGCGTCAGGAAGTAGCGTCAAGAAGTAGCGTCAGGAAGTAGCGTCAGGAATTCCAGTGCACCACGAAATGGCCGGCATCAGGAAGTAGCAGCCTGGAGCCACTCCAGGCTCTGGCCGTGCGGGCCCGCGATGGCCACGGGCTGCCCGTTGTGGGTCAACAGGAACCGGCCGCGGAGCCGCTCAGCATCCATCTCGGGCACAACACTGGAGCCGTCCGCCTGCAGGATCACGGTGTGGCCCTCGTTGGAGAGCCAATGGCACCCGCGGCCCGCGGTGAGTTCCGCGATGATGCCGCGGAACTGTTCCCGGCCCTCGGCGTCGAGATAGGCCATGACCGCGCTGTGGAACACCACGAGCGTGGCGTCCGACGGCGCCCGCCCGGCCAGGGCGACGAGCTGTTCGTTGAGGTCCCCGGCCACCAGCAGCGGCGGATCGGCCTGGGCAACGGCGATGGCCTGCCGCAGCCGCTCCCGGCGGAAGTCCTGCTCCGGCCAAATCAGCGCCTCCAGCCAGGCGACGTCGTCGGGATTACGGACATTCAGGGGATTGAGGTCAATGCCGGCGCGCCACACCACCCGGGGGAGCCGCACCGGCAGCGGGACAGGGCCGGTGGTGGTGCAGCGAAGCAGCGGGAAGGTGCCCGGCTGTGCGCCTGCCGGGTTCAGACGGGTCACCGGGGCGCGGCCGGGATCCGCGCCGCCTGCAGCCGGGTCTCCGGGATCCGCGCAGCCGGCGTCGAACTCATAGCCGTAGCGGTCCGGGAAGAGCGCGAGCCCGGCCGAGGCGCCCACTTCGATGAGCGCCAGCGGCCGGCCCTCGGTGGCCGCAATCCGGGCGAGGGAGGGCAGCAGCGTCGCGCAGCGCCCGGCCTCGTTGGTCTGGGTGGCGCGGGCGAGCACGGTCCGCGATATCTGTTCCCAATTCTCGTCCAGGAAGCTTCGGAACTCCCGGTAGTGGCTGATCTGCGCACCCAGGAAGCGCGCCGCGGCAAGCAACAGCAGCGGCTGGCGCTTGTTGTGCGGCCACTCATCGATCCGCCGGATCAGCTCCGGATCCTCCGCGATGCCCACCGACCACTCTTCGTAGCACAAGGAGTTGCCGGGCGCGTCGACGGTGCCGAAGTGCCGATACCACTGCGCGGTGGCCGTTTCCGCGGCGGGATCCGGTTCGGCTGCGGGATCAGCGGGGGACATGCTCAGTCCTGGCCGGTCTGCAGCCCGGCGAGGTATTCGATGCCGAAGCGGTAGCCCAGGATCCCGGCGCCGGCGATCACGGCCTTGCTGATCTCCGAGAGATAGGAGTGGTGCCGGAACTCCTCGCGGGCGTGGACGTTGGTGATGTGGACCTCGACGGCGGGCAGTTGCACTGCCGAGATGGCGTCACGGATCGCGACCGAGGTGTGCGTGTAGGCGCCGGCGTTGATGACGATGCCGATCGCCTTGCCCCTGGCCGCTTGGATGGCGTCGACGAGGGCACCCTCGTGGTTGGACTGGAAGCACTCGACGTCCAGCCCGTGCGCCGCGCCGGCGTCTTTGGCGAGCTGTTCGACGTCGGCCAGCGTGGCGGTTCCGTATTTCTCGGGTTCGCGGGTGCCGAGCAGGTTCAGGTTGGGTCCGTTGAGGACCAGGATGGTGCCGCGGCCGGCACCGGCGGGGGTGGCTTCGCTCATGCTTGCCAATGTATCGCGTTGCGCCGGGTGGCGGGCCCATCTCGCCGCCGCCCCGGCACTTTTTTGGGACCGGGGTTGCCGCCGGCCGCGGTTTCTACCGCGTGGCGAGCCGCTCGATCCGGCGCAGCGCCAGGGCGCAGACCGGCAGATAGGCCGGCGCCCACCAGGGGACGGTGAACGTCACGAGAGCGCCGCCTTCCTGCGGAATGACCCGGTGGCCGGTGGCGGGAATTCCGGCAACGGACCACGACCAGTACCGTCCCGCCTCGAACCCGGTCACGATGTACGGCAGCGCCACACCCAGGATGGTGCGCACCCTGCCACGGCTGCCGCTTTGGAACCCGCTGGCCGCGGGTCCGGTTGCGGGTCCGGTTGCGGGTCCGGCAGAAGGACCGGCTGCGGGTCCCCGGGGGTCCGCCGGGGCGGGCTCCACGCCGGTGATCGACGGCCCCCAGCTGGGCCACTGCCGGACATCGGTGAGCAGGGCCCATACCTTGTCGGCGGGTGCGGCGACCCGGCGCGAAACGGAGAAGGCCATCCGGCTAAGCCAGGATCGCCTGAGCGGCGCGGTGGCCGCTGGCGAGGGCGCCCTGAATGGAAGCCGTCTCACGGTGGTCGCCGCAAATGATCAGCCCGGACGGGTTTTGAACGGCTTCCCGGGGCCGCAGCGGGGGAAGCTGCACCGGCAGGGCGTGCGGTACCTCCTGCCGAACCACAAGTTCCCAGCCGCTTGTGGGGGCGCCGAAGATCTCGCCGGCGTGGCGGCGGACCTCGTCGTCCGTCGGGACCGGCCGCCCCGCGCCGAAAAGCGCGGATGTCTGGATGAGGTGCCGTCCGGCAGGGGCGTAGCTGGGCGCCGCATTGGAGATAACCGCAGTGTTGACCAGCGGCCCGCCCCTGCGGGCACGGCCGTCAACGCAGAGCATGTCCACCTCGCTGGGGGCCGCATCGGCCGCAAACCAGTGCGTGAGCACCCCCTTCATGGCCGGCACGGCGCTGCCTGTCAGCCTGCCGGCGGTGAGCGGATCGGTGGCGACGACGACTTGGCGGGCCCGGAGCGCGGAATCCGCAGCGGTGACCAGCAGCGCGTTCCCGGCCGGCGTGATCGAGTCCACCCTGGTCGAGGTGCGGACCAGGGTGGACAGTCCGGCGGCCAGCTGACGGGGGAGCGCCTGCATGCCGTCGCGCGGCAGTCCCGGCACGCCACTCGCGAACACCCGGACAAGCTGCAGGGCGAAGTCGTTGGAAGTGCTGCCGCGGTCTTCCAGCAACACCCCGGCGAGGAACTGGTCCACCACCCGGCGGAGTTCGCCGGAGCAGCGGGCCCGGTCCAGGGCCTCCCGCAGCGGAGCATCCGTGCCGCGCCCGCGCCGGGGCAGGCCAAGGGCCGGGGTGGCCCACCGCAGCAGCCCCGCGACATCGCGGGGCTTAAGGATGCCGCTGCGCAGGGTCTGCGGGATGAGGCGGGGCTCGCGCACGGGGTGGGCGAGGACTGCGAGGGAGTCCTCCCGGCGGACCCGGACGCCGGCGCCGAAGGACTGAAGCTTCAGCGCGTCGACGTCGACCCACCGGCGCACCGCGGGGTACGCGGGATTCAGCACCTGAAAGCCGCGGTCCACCAGGAACCCGTCGATCCGGTCCGTCCGGATTCTGCCTCCGACGTCGTCGGACGCTTCCCACACCAGCACCCCGCGGCCGGCGGCTTCCAGCTCGCGGGCACACTGCAACCCCGCCAGGCCTGCACCTACCACCAGAACGTCACAAGTCTCGGTCATGGCTCATCCTTTCACGGCGTCGCATTCCCCGGTCCGGCGGCCTCAACGGCAACATCGCTGGGACAGCGTGAGCGGGCAGCAGACGACGGCGGCGCCGCCCACTGAAGTGGGCAACGCCGTCGTCGAACTGTGGCCGCCAGGACCCGCGTCCGCCGAAGAACGACGCGCGCTACGCCAGGTTACTTCCGGAGCGACTGCGCGATCTGGGCCATCACTGTGTTGTCGGCCAGGGTGGTGGCGTCTCCCACTTCGCGGCCTTCGGCGACGTCCTTGAGTAGGCGGCGGATAATTTTTCCGGAGCGGGTCTTCGGCAGCTCCGGGACCACCAGGATGGTCTTGGGCTTGGCGATGGGCCCGATTTCCTTGCTCACGTGGTTGCGGAGTTCCTGCACTATCGCGTCTCCGGTGTCCACGGCGTCCCCGCGCAGGATCACGAAGGCCACGACGGCCTGGCCGGTGGTCTCGTCCGCGGCGCCCACCACGGCGGCCTCGGCAACGGCGGGGTGGCTGACCAGCGCGGATTCGATCTCGGCCGTGGAGAGCCGGTGGCCGGAAATGTTCATGACGTCATCGACCCGGCCTAGGAGCCAGATATCGCCGTCGCCGTCCTTTTTGGCGCCGTCGCCGGCGAAATACATAGTCTCGAAGCGGGACCAGTAAGTTTCCTTGAACCGCTCCGGGTCGCCCCAGATGCCGCGCAGCATGGCCGGCCACGGTTCGCGGATGACCAGGTAGCCACCGGAGCCGTTGGGCACGGATTCGCCGAGTTCATCCACAACGTCCACGGCGATGCCGGGGAGCGGGACCTGGGCGGAGCCGGGCTTGGTGGCCGTCACGCCGGGCAGCGGGGCGATCATCTGCGCGCCCGTTTCGGTCTGCCACCAGGTGTCCACGACGGGGGCCGGGGTTTCCTTGCGTTCGCCGTTCTTCCCGGCGTTGGCGCCGATGACCTCGCGGTACCACATCCAGGCCTCGGGGTTGATCGGTTCGCCCACGGAACCCAGGACGCGGATCGAGGAGAGGTCGGACTTGGCCGGGATCTCCTTGCCCCACTTCATGAACGTCCGGATGGCGGTGGGGGCGGTGTAGAGGATGGAGACCTTGTACTTCTCCACGATCTCCCACCAGCGGCCCTGGTGCGGGGAATCCGGTGTGCCCTCGTAGATCACCTGGGTGGCGCCGTTGATAAGCGGGGCGTAGGCGACGTAGGAGTGGCCGGTGATCCAGCCGACGTCGGCCGTGCACCAGTAGACGTCGGTCTCCGGATGCAGATCGAAGACGGCCTTGTGCGTGTAGGCGCCCTGGGCGAGGTAGCCGCCCGTGGTGTGCAGGATGCCCTTGGGCTTACCGGTGGTTCCGGAGGTGTAGAGGATGAACAGCGGGTGCTCGGAGTCATGCCCGACGGCGGTGTGCTCGGCGGAGGCGGTCCCTACGGTGTCGGCCCACCAGTGGTCGCGGCCGTCATGCCAGTCGACATCCTGGCCGTTGCGCTTGACTACCACGACGTTCTGGACGGTGTGGCCGTCGCGGGCCAGGGCCTCATCAACGGCGGGCTTGAGCGTGCTGGGCTTGCCGCGGCGGTAGGTGCCGTCGGCGGTGACGACGAGCTTGGCCTCGGCGTCGTCGATCCGGGAGCGGAGCGCTTCGGCGGAGAACCCGCCGAAGACCACCGAGTGGATGGCGCCGATCCGGGCGCAGGCAAGCAGCGTGATGACAGCCTCGGGGATCATGGGCAGGTACACGGCGACGCGGTCACCCTTGGCGACGCCGAGGGACTCGAAAGCGTTGGCGGCCTTCTTGACCTCCTCGGTCAGCTGCGCGTAGGTGTACGTGCGGGTGTCGCCCGGCTCGCCCTCGAAGTAGATGGCGACGCGGTCCCCGTGGCCGGCCTCCACATGGCGGTCCAGCGCATTGTAGGCCGCGTTGATCTCGCCGCCGACAAACCACTTGGCGAACGGCGGCGCGGACCAGTCGAGGGTCTGCGTGAAGTCTTTGCTCCACGTCAACAGCTCGCGGGCCTGCTTCGCCCAAAAGGCGGGACGGTCGGCGTCCGCCTCCGCGTAGTCGGCGGCGGTGACGACGGCGTTCGCCGCGAACTCGGCGGACGGGGCAAACTTGCGGTTCTCCTGGGACAGGTTTTCAAAGGCGTCGCCCTGGGGCCGGGCGCTGGAATCCTGCGTGGTCGTGGAGCCTGGGATGTGCTGGGACATGGTGAACCTCATCATTCATCGATCCGTGCTGCGCAGGACCTCCGTTCCGCCGCCATGCCGGCCGTTTGTGCGGCGTCGGGCATCGGCTGGTCACGGAGGGACCGCAAAGAGCTGTTCCGAAATACACACTAACGCCTGGGCGGCCCTCGACGTGTGCCGCGTCACACAGTGAACCGTGAGCGGTGTTTGTTAAGCGACGAATGGTGGCCAAACGGCTACTTGCGCGCCATAAGGCGGCGCATGCGGCGCTGCACCAGCAAAGCCCATCCGCTGAGGAGCAGGGTGATGATGATCAGCACGATTGCGACGGCGGGCGTCCCCGGCAGGAGGATCCCCGCCACGACGGCGGCCACGGCAAAGGCGCAGACAGCCCGCCAGAGAAACATTGGGGTCCCGTTCAGCAGTTCCATGCCCACACCCTACGCCCAGTGCCGCGTCGCCGGCGCAGTGGGAGGCCCGCTGGCGCCGCGCCTGGCAGAGGGCGTGGGAAAGGTAGGCGTGGAGGAACAGGATCCGGCAATCCACCAGACGCCGGCCTATATCCGCGCCGTGTCGCGGCCCGGCATCTGGCCGTCTCGGCTGCCACCCGTAACAACCTGTCAAGCTACAGCGAAGCGCTGGCGGTATCCGCTGACCCCGGCGGCTCCACACACTGACGCTGATCTTGCCGCGTCCGCCCACGGCTTGTCAGCTAGTGATCGGCCATGCACTTGGCTAGGCTGAGATGAAGTTGTGACATCCCGATGGAGGCGAGGGGACCGTGCGCGGTCCTCTATCTGCCTGCCTTTAGGCGGCACCGCCCAGGGTGGCGCCATGCTAAGGAGAACAGTAATGAACGAGCAAGCGAACGGGCAGCTCCAGACGCCGTCCCAGAGCCAGGGCAACCGCCAGAGCTCCAGCGGCGGGAGCACACCGGCCGGCTACGGCGAACCGCCCCGGTTCACAATGGACAAGGCGAACGGCCGGACGGCCGGCAAGAAGAACGAGGCGGTTCTGGGGCCCTTCACCATCCGCGATCTCACCGTTTTCGGCTCGACGCTGATTCTCTTCATCGCATCGCTGATCCCGATGTTTGCCGTCCGCTACAACCTGTGGAACCTGGGCAGCCTCTTCTTCCTGGGCCTCGGCGTCCTGCTTCCGCTCATCGTTGCCGCCCTGTTCGTCGCGCGCCGGGTCAGCCCCGGGACGAAAGTCCGGATCGGCTCGCTTTCGGTGGACCAGTTTGCCTCCGTGGTGGCGTCGTTCACGGTGGCGTTCTTCTTCCTGGCCGTCGCAGGTGCCTTCGTGCCGAGCATGCTGCTGGCGCTCGTGGGCGCGCTGGGGCTCTTTGCCGCCACCGTGCTGGGCCGCCTGATCCCTTACTTCGCCGGTGATTTCCTGGGCCGCGAGGAAGCACCCGCCCACATCGTGGCCCGCGAGACGGCAGAGCCCGTCCGCAAGCCCCGGGCCCCCAAGGCTCCGAAAGACACCAGCGAACCGAAAGCCCCCAAATCGGCCGGCATCGGCCAGCTCTCCGGCTGGGCCAAGCGCCTGAAATCCGGCGGTCAGGGAACTGCCCCGGGCGCGGATACCCGTGGCAATGGGTCCCACAGTGCTGCGCCGGGTGGCGGTCCCGACGCCAGACCGGAAGCGGCCCCGGCAGCACCGTCCCCCGCAGCACCGTCCCCCGCAGCATCTGCCCCGGTCGCTGGCTCAACGGCGACCCAGATCGCCGGCATCGCGCCCGCCGCAGCCGCGGCCGCCGCGCCCGCCGAAGAACAGACCCGGGCCGCCGGCGTCGTAACGACCCCTCCGGCTGCGTCCGCGCCGGACGCAGCCTCGGCTCCGGACACCACGGCAGGCCGGCCGGCCCCGGATGCCCGGCTCCGGTCAGCCGCAGCGGCCGAGGAAACCCGGGCGGCCGAGGTTCCCGCTGCCGCGGGAAACAGCGCGCCCACCACCGTGAACCCGCAGGTGCGCTCGCAGGAGCCGATCGGCGCCACCGTGGATCCGGCAAGCCGCCCCGAGGAACACCAGATCCAGCCTGTCCACGAGGCGTTCTGGTTCGCCGTCGCCCAGCCCCGGACGGCCGTTGACGAGCACACCGGTGCTCCGGCGTTCGTGATTGAGCCCGGCGGCTGGGTCCTCGCCCTCGAGGACCGGGGCCATGAATTCCTGGTCCAGCACACCGACGGCCGCGCCGGCCTGCTGCGCGACCTCAGCAATATCGAACGCGGTTAGCCAGACCCCGGTGTCCGCGGAATCCGGAGATTCACTACTGGCGCGCAAGCGCCGTGCCCGCAGGATCAACCGGGCGCTCGCCGAACAGTACCCCTACGCGCACGCGGAGCTCGATTTCCGCAGCCCGTTCGAGCTGGTGGTGGCCACCGTGCTCTCCGCCCAGACAACCGACGTGCTGGTCAACCAGATCACGCCGCTGCTCTTCGCCCGGTACCCGGACGCGCGGAGCATGGCCGAGGCGGACCCTGCCGAGCTGGAAGCCATCATCAAGCCCACCGGGTTCTTCCGCGCCAAGGCCAGGAACCTGATGGCGCTGTGCACCCGCCTTGTGGACGAGTACGACGGCGAGGTGCCGGGACGGCTTGAAGACCTGGTGACGCTCGCTGGCGTCGGGCGGAAGACCGCCAACGTGGTGCTGGGGAACGCCTTCGGCATCCCCGGCATCACGGTGGACACGCACTTCGGCCGGCTGGCGCGGCGCTTCGGCTGGACGGCGTCGGACGATCCGGTCCGGATCGAGTCCGACGCCGCCGAACTGTTCGAGCCCAAGGACTGGACCATGCTCTCGCACCGGGTGGTGTTTCACGGCCGGCGGGTCTGCCATTCCCGCAAGCCGGCCTGCGGGGCCTGCTCGGTGGCCAACTGGTGTCCCAGCTACGGGATGGGCGAGACCGACCCGGAGAAGGCAAAGAAGCTACTGAAGTATGAGCTGGCCCCCGGCCGGGAAGAGCTGCTGGCGAAACTTCTCGCCGAGACGCATCGGGCCGCCGAAATCCGGATGGAATCGCAGAGGAAGCCCGGGTGACGGCGCGCCAGGACCTCATCGACCTCGTCGCCGCTGTGGAGGCGGGCACCGCGCCGGCGGCCGATCCGCGCTGGCGCGAACTCGTCGTCGAGCCCGGCGACCGGATCCGCCGGGCCGCCGTGCTGATGCTCCTTGGCTCGCTCGACGATGTCCCGGCGACGTCCGTCAAGTTGCTGGCCCCGGCCGATCTGGACGTCCTGCTCCTGCAGCGCGCCCAGACCCTGGACGACCACCCCGGACAGGTTGCCTTCCCCGGCGGCGGCATCGACCCTGGAGAATCGGTGATTGGCGCCGCGCTGCGCGAAGCGGAAGAGGAAACGGGGCTGGACCCTGCCGGCGTCGAGGTGCTGGGCATCATGCCTGAACTTGCGCTGCCGCGGGGGAACTTCCTGGTGACGCCCGTCCTCGGCTGGTGGGCATCGCAGTCGCCCGTGCGCGTGGTGGACTACGGCGAATCCGCCCAGGTGTTCCGGGTCCCGGTGCGGGATCTGCTGGATCCGGACAATCGGGTGATGGCGACCGTCACCCGGGCCGGGCAGACCTTCCAAAGCCCCGCCTTCACCGTTAACGGGGTGGTGGTGTGGGGTTTCACCGGGATGATCCTGAACCAGCTGTTCGAGCAGCTAGGCTGGGCGGTTCCCTGGGACCGCACGCGGCTGCAGAGCGTCGACACCTGGAGCAGGCTCGACGGCTGAGCCGAGCCGCACACATTCGGGTGGCCCCGGCCGACGCTGGCCTGGCGCCGCGCGGGACCTTAGCCCGTTGCCAGGCGGCCGCTTGGCAACGGCCTCCTTCTTGATCGTGACTTATCCACGATCAGTCCGGTCGCGGCGTTCTCCCGCACGGCAGTGATACCCGCTGCCGCGGCCTTGATGGAGTTGAACAGCGGCGAAACGGCGACGACCGTTCCGTCCGGCGCCGTCAGCCTGAAGAAATACGTCTTCCCGCCGGCTTCGGCGATCTCAAAAATGCCAGCCATTGTCCTGCCTCCCCAAGTTCTTGCGTCATTGCAACAGCCGGCGGAAGTGTCGAAACAACCACCGGTCTTTTCGAGGGTAGCTGGCGCCTCCGACACAGCACAACTCTACTGACGGGTACGTTCCGGCGGCCGGCCCCGGACGATTATTTGGCGTTGTCGTAGGAGTCCACCACCGCCACGCTGACCGGGAATTCCACCGGGATCCGGCCGAACAGCAGTTCCTTGGCGGCAGCCGCGGCCTCTTCGATGGCGCGGATGCAGTCCTCTACGGCGTCGTCCGGGCAGTGCACCATGACTTCGTCGTGCAGGAAGAAGACGAGTTCCCCGGCGGGGGTTCCGGCCGAACGCATGGCGCGCAGCCGCCGTCGTAATTCCGCGAGCCAGCAGGCCGCCCAGTCCGCCGCGGAGCCCTGCACCACGAAGTTGCGGGTGAACCTGCCCCGCGAACGGGCAATCGAACCGGCCCGGCGCTGTTCCTCTGCGGTGGCGGACTGCTGGCTCTGCAGCCACTGCGCAGACGGCGGCGGGCTGCTGCGGCCCAGCCGCGAGGTGACCGTCCGTCCGGCCTCGCCCTCGCGGGCCGCCTGCTCCACGAAGCCGACGGCGCGGGGATAAGTGCGGGTCAGCTGGGGCATCAGGCGCCCGGATTCTCCGGTGGTGGCTCCGTAGATCGCGCCGAGCAGCGCTATTTTGGCCTTGGCCCGGTCACCGCTGAAACCCTGCGCGGCGATGCCGGCGTACAGGTCCTTGTCCCGCGCAGCCTCGGCCATCCTGGCATCCTGCGCCAGCGCCACAAGCACCCGGGGTTCCAGCTGTGAGGCGTCGGCAACGATCAGCTTGTGGCCGGGATCGGCATGCACGGCGCCGCGGATCTGGCGCGGAATCTGCAGCGCCCCGCCCCCGCGGGACGCCCAGCGGCCCGAGACCACGCCGCCCACCACATACTCGGGCTGGAACCGGCCGTTCTTCACCCAGGCGTCCAGCCAGGCCCAGCCGTTGGCCGCGTGCAGGCGGGAGAGCTTCTTGAACGCCAGCAGCGGCTCGATCGCCGGGTGGCTGGACTCCTTCAGCTCCCACTGCCGCGTGGTCTTGACCTCGATCCCGTTCCGGTGCAGGGCGCGCATAAGCTCCTGTGGGGAGTCCGGGTTCAGCGAGGGGGAGTTCAGTAGCCGCCGCAACTCACCGGTGAGCTCCTCGAGTCTGGCCGGGCGGTGGCCTTGGGGCGGGCGCGGACCGAGGTAGTCCGCGAGGATCTGCTCGTGCAGTTCCTCCTGCCAGGGAACGCCGGTGTGCTGCATTTCGGCGGCGATCATGGCGCCCGCGGATTCGGCGGCGAGCAGGAGCTGGAGGCGCTGTTTGCGGCTATCGGTGGGGCGTTCGACGCCGGCCGAACCCACCTGGCTGAGCGCCTCCTGCTGGGCGGTGTATTCGGCGCGGAGCTCAGCCGGGGTGTGGCGGGGCGCCCGGCGCAGCCCTGGATCTTCAAACAGGGCGCCCTGCTCGGCGGGCGGGGGCGGCGGTTGCAGCGCCCGGGGCGGCTGGTGCAGCTCATCGTCCTGGGTCAGCTTCTCCGCGTGCTGTGCATACGGAGTGTGGGCGGTGAACTCCGAGTGTGCCAGGATCGCGCCGCACAAGGTCAGGTCATAGCAGCGTTCCAGCTCCACCCCGGCAGCGAGCAGAGCCGGGTACCAGTCCTGGGTGCGGTGCCAGATCCAGCGCGGACGCCGCTCTTCGACTTCACGCACGACGCCGGCCAGACCGGCGGCGCTGATGACACGGGGTTCGGGGGCGGCCGGGTGCGGGGCGCCGTCGGCGGTGAGTTCCTGGAGGGCTGCGCCGTCAGCGTGGGCGGCGAGCAGCATGTACATAGGGTCAATTCTGCCCTGTGGTGCGGCGGCGGTTGTCCACACAGCTTGTCCTTTGCTTATGCGTGTTTCCACGCGGTTGTCCACGCGGCTTGTCGTTTGCTTGGCGCCGGTTATCCACATAGCGCGGGGCGCCGGTTACTGCGATCCCCCGGGGGGCGGCACAGTGGTGGTATGAGCAAGCACCAGCTACCGGATGCCGTCCCGGGACCGCCCCGGGATCCGGAGCGGTGGCTGCCGGGCGAGTCGTCCGAGACGCTGCTGGTGACAGGCTTAGAGATACTGCGCGACGAGGTGGAACGCATCGTGGCAGCGGCCGGAGGCCACCTGACGACGGTGCCGGATGCCAGGGAGGCGGCGCCGTACTGGGACACGTCGGCCGCGGTATTGGTAGGCAGTGACATCCGCGATCTGCCGCCGCGGCGCCGTGCCCCGGCCGTGCTCGTTGGCCTGAACGGGGACGGGGACAGCCTGTGGCACCTGGCAGTCGCCATCGGGGCCGAACGGGTGGCTGTCCTGCCCGACGCCTCTGCCTGGCTGGCCGAGTATCTGAGCCGCTCCCGCTCGCCCGCGGCCGGCGGACGCGTGCTCGGCATCACCGGCGGCTGCGGCGGGGCCGGCGCCACCACGGCAGCCATCTGGCTGGCTCAGTCGGCCGCCCGGCATGGAGCACGGGTGCTGCTGGTGGACGGCGACCCGTGGGGCGGGGGACTGGAACTGGCGCTTGCCGCCGAGGAAACCCCCGGACTTCGATGGCCGGACCTGGCCCAGGCCAGCGGGAGCATCGATCCGCGCCAGCTCGCGGATTCCCTGCCAGTGGCCGGCGGATTCTCGTTTCTGTCGTGGCCGGGCAATAGGGATCGATACACCGGGGTGGACGCCGGAACGGTGGCCGGTGTCCTCGATGCGGCCCGGCGCGGCTTCGAACTCGTGCTCCTGGACATCGGACGGGGACGTGAGGCGTTGCGGGCATTCGCCTGGGAGTGTGACCGGATAGTTGTCGTTGCTCCAGCCCAGCTGCGCGCGGCCGTGGCAACGGCGCGGCTTCTGCAGGAACTTCCTCCGGTGGACACCGCCCTGGTGGTCCGGGGGAAACCGGGGGCCGCGCTGGACGGAGCCCTGATTGCCGAGTCTGTCGGGCTGCCCTTGCACGGGATCATGCCGGAAGTCAGGGGCGCCGCCGCCGCGACCGAGCTCGGACGACTGCTGGACACCGGGTGCCGGCGCAGGGTCCGGCGGTTCGCCGATGTGGTGCTCCACCTCGGCAGAGAAGATACAGGATGAGCGCTTCTTTGGGGCCGCGGCGGCCCGATTGGGCGCTTGAGGCCAGCACCGGCGTCCCGCAGTTCGGTGCGGGTGCCCGCAGCCCGGTAGATGCACGGCTGCTGGAGTCGGTCCGCGAGTCCGTGATGTCCGACGCCGGGCCCGTCACCGCGTCCCGGGTCGCCGCCGCCGTGCAATCGACTGGACGGCTTCTCGGAACGGCCGGCGCGCTGGCCGCCGTCGAGAGTATCAGTGCCGAACTGAACGGCCTGGGCCCGCTGCAGGCCCTCACCCGGGATCCCGCCGTGACGGACATCTTCGTCAACGCACCGGATGCCGTCTGGCTCGATCGCGGCAACGGCTTGGAAAGGGCACCTGTTACCTTCACCGGGGAGCCGCAGATCCGCGCCCTCGCAGCCCGGCTGGTGGCAGCCGGCGGGCGCCGCCTCGATGACGGCTCTCCGTGCGTGGATGTCAGGTTGGCAGGCGGCTACCGGATCCATGCCGTGCTGCCGCCGATCTCCACCGCGGGAACCCTCCTCAGCATCAGGATCCGGCGCGAAAAGGTGTTCTCGATGGAGGAGCTGCGGACGCTCGGTATGTTCGGCCAGCTCATCCGGCAGATACTGGAACGCCTGGTCGAGCGGCGTTTGAGCTTCCTTATCAGCGGTGCCACCGGTTCGGGCAAGACGACGCTTCTCGCCACGCTGCTTGGCCTGTGCCAGCCGGGCGAACGACTCGTCCTGATCGAAGACGCGTCCGAGCTGAACCCCGTCCACCCACATGTCGTCTCGCTGGAGTCCCGGCACGGGAACCTCGAGGGCGGGGGAGTGGTGGATCTGGGCGAGCTCGTCCGGCAGGCCTTGCGCATGCGTCCCGACCGGCTGATTGTGGGGGAGTGCCGGGGCTCGGAAGTCCGGGATCTGCTGACGGCCATGAACACCGGTCACTCCGGCGGGGGCGGGACGATCCACGCCAACACCGCAGCCGCCGTTCCCGCCCGGCTGACGGCGCTGGGGGCGCTCGCCGGCATGGCTTCGGATGCAGTGCGCCTGCAGGCGGTCAGTGCCCTGGACGCCGTGATCCACGTGGAACGGGCCGGAAACCGGCGGCACGTGGCAGCCGTTGGAGTGCTGCAGGAAAACGACGCGGGGCTGGCCGTCAGCGCAGCGTTGGACGTCCTGGCCGGCGGCATCCGCTTCGGGCCGGCGTGGCCGCAACTGGCGGACAGGCTGGGGCTGGACCCCTCTGCCGCTGCGAATGCCGCCGTGCCGGACGAAGCGCGTGCGCCGGACGTAACAGTAGTTCCGGAGGGCATAGTTTTTCCGGACGGCACAGGATCGCCTACGGGACCTCGCCGCGGCCGCCGCTCCGGGAGACCGGGGTGACGGCCGCCCTGGTCGGGGTCCTGGCTGTCGCGGTGTTCCTGGCGCTCTCACCGCCGGCGATTTCAGGCAGCCGGATCCGGGCGGCGCTTGCCGGCCCGTGCGGCTCGTCGGCGGGGACAGCGGTTTCCCGGCCCGGTCGGTGGTTCGCAGGCAGGACTCTGCCGGGGCGGATGCGCCGGGCGGAGCCACACGTGCCCATGACGGTGGTCGTCCAGCAATTAGCCGCACTTCTCAAGGGCGGCCGCATACCCTCGAGGCTGTGGGATGAGTTGTGGACCCTCTACGGATGGGATTCTTCGCCGGACACACGGATGGAGCGCAACTCCGGCCGCGGAGCCGAGCTGGCCCCGGCCTCTGTGTCCATGCTTGCCGCCGCCCGCTCGGCGGCAATGCGCGGGTCTCCCGTTGGCGCGGCTATCCGCACCGCGGGTGCCGGGCCCGGCGGAAGGGGCACGCGGAAGGTGGGTCGGGCCGGCCTCGCAGGAAACGATCGCAGGGTGTGGGCCGAACTCGCCGCATGCTTCGACATTGCCGAGGCGAGCGGCTGCCCGCTGGCGGACGTGCTGACGCGGTTCGCGGCGCAACTCGACGCCGAGGACGATGCAGAGGCCGCCCGCCAGACGGCTCTTGCCGGGCCCAGGGCGACGGTCCGGCTGCTCACCTGGTTGCCGGTCCTGGGTCTGGGACTGGGTATGTTGCTGGGCGTTGATCCTCTGCGGAGCCTGCTGGGCACCCCGCTCGGAACGGCGGCGCTCGCCGCGGGCCTTGCCCTCACCGCTGCGGGACGGATCTGGTCCGCCAGACTGGTCCGGTCGGCGGCTGGGTCGCAGCGGTGACTGCTGGCGTCGGCGGTCTCGCACTGATGGCGATTCTGCTGGCCGCAGCCGTGACTGCGTATGGCGGCCGCCGCCGGGTTCGCCGGAGACTCAACCGCCAGCTTGTGGATCGTGCTGACGCCTCAGACCCTCGAGTCTTCGGCGAGGGGTCCAAGACCGTAGTCATCGGCGACGCCGGCCTGCGCGACACGGCCATGCTCCTGGAACTGATCGGCGCCATGCTGGATGCGGGAGCGGGCATCGGCCGTTCGCTGGAATTGGTGGCTGCGCTGGCTGCACCTGAAATCGGTGTCCCGCTGAGGCCCGTCGTCTCGGCGCTAGCCATTGGCGCCGGCTGGGACACGGCCTGGCACAGCTCAAGCGTCCGCTCACCCGGACTTCTTGCCCTGCGCGACGCCGTGGGCTTTGCCGCGCTCACCGGGGCACCGTCCTCGGCCATTCTCTATGCCCAGGCTGCCCGGATACGCCGCGAACAGTTCAGGGCTGCCGAGAAACAGGCGGCAGCCCTGGGCGTGAAACTGGTCGTCCCGCTGGGTCTTTGTTCTTTGCCGGCCTTCGTGTGCCTCGGCGTTGTGCCCGTGCTGCTGGCGATGCTGCCGTCGTAGGCCGGAATAACGTTGAAGCCAGAGCCGCCGCCACGCATCCCGCCGCCATATCCCGCCCGGACGCCGCCACCTGGACTCGCTCGCGCCAGTCCAAACCACTCCTCCACAAGACGTGCGTCCACCACCCCGCCATTGAGGTGGTTATCCACTTGGCCCGGATCGGCACTTACCCGCCGGTGCCCGAGCCGGAAGAGTCGAAGCAACCGGCGGTTCCGCCGGGGATCCAAGAAAGGAAAGCACATGCCGATCAACCAGGATGTCTCCGCCCGCAGCCGCACCGCCGCTGCCGAAACAGGAGCCGCCGAGGTGCGTGAGATCTATCCGGGCGCCAGCGCCGCGGGGCCGGTCCCGGCTGGCCGGCCCGGAAAGCTCTTTGGTTCCGAGACCGGGATGGCAACAGCCGAATACGCGATCGCCACCTTGGCAGCGGTGAGCTTTGCGGGGATTCTCGTGTTCATCATGCGCAGTGACGAAGTCCGCGGGTTCCTGCTGAATCTCATCCGCACGGCGCTCGCCTTGCCATGAGCTGCAGGTGGCAGGACCGGGAGGAAGTACCGTCGGACGATCCCCGGCCCCCGGGGCTCCTCGGATGTGCGGTCCCCACCGGGCTCTGGGCGTGTGGCCGAACATCCGGGCGCCTGGCCATGGGTGGCCATGCCCCACCTCGAAGGACCCCGGGACGGCGGGCATGCCGCGGGGCAGCGGCGATGCCTCCGGCCGGCCGCGTCTCGTGGCGGTCGTGCTCGGGCGGCGGTAGATGCCGCGGCGCGGTGACGGCCGAGTTCGCCGTGGCACTGCCGGCCGTGCTGCTCCTGCTCGCCCTGCTGTTGGCCGGTTCGGCCGCGGGAGTGACACAGCTGCGGCTCGAGGAAGCGGCACGGGCCGGCGCGCGTGCACTGGCCCGCGGTGAGGATGCCGCGGCCGTGGACGCCATCGTCCGCCGTCTTGCCGGCGATTCGGCAGCTTCAGCCGTGGCATTCGAGGGTGAATGGCTCAGTGTTACGGTTTCCGGCCGCGTTTCCGGAACTGTCGGTTCGCTACTGCCGTGGACCCTCTCGGCCCGGGCCTGGGCCCGGGGCGAACCGTCCGAGCCTTTCGCCGCGGCCCCTGTTGACGACACCGCGCAGGACACCGCGGACGATACTGCGCACGACACTGTGCATGCGCAGCCAAGAAGGCGGGCTGCGTGAACTGGCAGAGACGTCCGGGCACAACCCGCGGGCAGCCGCAGCGCGGCTCCGGGACAGTGCTGGCGCTCGGACTGGGGCTGGTGGTCATCATGGCGTCAGCCCTGATCGTTTTGCTGGCGCAATCGGCGGCAATGGCATCCCGGGCAGCGGCTGCCGCCGATCTGGCGGCACTGGCGGCCGCGGATGCCGCACGCGGAATCACGCCGGGCGAGCCCTGCGCCGTCGCCGGGGAGGTGGCGGGCCGGAACAACGCCGCAGTCCTCAGCTGTTTCGAAGGGGCCGGGGGAACGGTGCAGGTCCGCACCGAACTCCAGGCCAGAACGTTCCTGGGTGCGGCCACCGGACAAGCCAGAGCCGGGCCGCCGCCGTAGTCTGCATCGATCGTGTTCCGGCCGCGTTGCACGGCGGTGACGGGGAGCAGCCCGCTCAGCGGGGGCGGCCCGCCGGCTGCACCGCAGCGGCCTGGTCCGGCTGCCCGGCCCGCATCTGGTCTGTGGCGTCCTGAAGCAGCACATCGATCAACGTGACGGCGGCGTCCTTGTCGAGGGGGTTGTTCTTGTTCCCGCACTTGGGCGACTGCACGCAGGAGGGGCAGCCGGACTCGCATTCGCAGGCCTTTATCGCATCGCGAGTGGCGGACAGCCACACCCGGGCCTTGTCGTAGCCGCGCTCGGCGAAGCCGGCACCGCCGGGATGTCCGTCGTACACAAAGATGGTGGGCACACCGGTGTCGGCGTGGATGGCCGTTGATACCCCGCCGATGTCCCAGCGGTCGCTGGAGGCTACCAGCGGAAGGAGCCCGATAGCCGCGTGTTCGGCGGCGTGCAGGGCGCCGGGGAACTGTGCCTCGATAAGCCCGGCGCCGGTCAGCGAGCGGTTGTCCATGACAAACCACACGGCCTTGGTGAACAGGTCCCTGGCGCCCAGCTGCAGGGGCTCTTCACCGAGGATCTCATTCGAGATCAGTGCCTTGCGCTGGAAGGAGACCACCTGCGTGGTCACCAGCACGTCCCCGAAATGCACGGCCACGTCGCCCCACTGCGTGGTGCGCTGTGTTTCGAGGACCTCGATCTGGGTCACGTCCCGCGCCGTGGTGTAGTAGTCCGGGTTCGCCCGGCGCACGATCACGCAGTGGTCATCCTCGTTCAGCTCCTCCACAACATAGCTCTCGCCCTGGTGGACATAAACGGCACCGGTGTGGGCCTGGTAGTGCGTCTGCGGGGAATCCATCGTCCCGAGCAGGGAACCGGTATCGGCGTCGACGATGCTTACCGGGCCGCCGCCGTCGGCCCTCAGGTTCACCATGGCTGCCGCGCTCTGCGGATGGGTCCAGAACCATCCGGCGGGGCGCCGGCGCAGGTACCCCTGGGCCACCAGCTGGTCAAGGAGCCCCTCGGCTGTCCCGCCGAAGAGGTCCAGTTCGGCGTACCCCAGCGGCAGCTCGGCGGCGGCGGCGCACAGGTGCGGCCCCAGGACATAGGGGTTGGAGGGATCGAAGACCGTTGCCTCGACCGACACATCAAAGATCGCCTCGGGGTGGTTCACCAGATAGGTGTCCAGCGGGTCATCGCTCGCCACGAACGCCGCGATGGCGTCCTGCCCGGCGCGGCCCGCCCGGCCGATCTGCTGGAACAACGACGCGCGCGTACCCGGCCAGCCGGCGACCAGCACCGCGTCGAGCCCGGAAATGTCGATGCCGAGTTCCAGGGCCGAGGTGCTGGAGACGCCCAGCAGCTCGCCGGAGCGGAGGGATTTCTCCAGGGCCCGCCGTTCCTCCGGCAGGTAGCCCGAGCGGTAGGCCGCCACCCTCTGCGGCAGGCTTGGATCCACCTCGTCCAGGAGGCGTTTCGTGATCGACGCGATGGTCTCGGCGCCGCGCCGGGACTTGATGAAGGCAATGGTCCGGACCCGGGAGGACACCAGGTTGGCCAGCAGATCCGCGGTTTCAGCCACAGCGGATCGGCGTTCCTTCGCGCCGTTCTCGCCGCGGAGCTCGGTCAGGGCCGGCTCCCAGAACGCCACCGTGGTGGAGCCGTGCGGCGAGGTATCCTCGGAGACGGCCCGCACCGGCGCCCCGATAAGCCGGCCGAAGGAGGTCCCGGGCTCGGAGGCCGTTGCGGAGGCCGCGATGAACACAGGCCCGGACCCGCCGGGGTTGTAATAGGCGCAGATGCGGCGCAGCCGGCGCATCAGGTTGGCCACGTGCGATCCGAAAACGCCGCGGTAGCTGTGGGCCTCGTCGACGATCACATAGCGAAGCCGGCGGAAGAACCGCGCCCACCAGGGATGGTTCGGGAGTATTCCGAAGTGCAGCATGTCCGGATTGGCCAGGATGAAATTCGCGTGGTCCCTGATCCATCGCCGGGAGGCGGGATCGGTATCCCCGTCGTAGGTCTCGGCCCGGACGGTCGGGAGCCCCAGCGCCCGGAGGGCGGCCAGCTGGTCGGCGGCGAGGGCCTTCGTCGGGGACAGGTAGAGGGTGACGGCGCCGTCGTCGTGGATCTTGCCGGGATCGGCGAGGACCCGCAGCTCTGACCGGTGGATCGCGTCCAGCGCCGGCAGCTGGTAGGCGAGCGATTTTCCGGAAGCGGTGCCGGTGGCTATGACCACGTGCCCGCCGGCGTGGGCCAGCTCGGCGGCCTGGATCTGGTGGCGGTACGGCTCGTGGATCCCCAAGGCTCCGTAGGCGGTGACCAGATCCGGGTGGGCCCACGCTGGCCAGGCCGCATGGACGGCCTGACGGGCGGGGATGGTGCGCACATGACGGAGCTGTTCCGGGTTCTGGCCACGGCCCAGCAACGGAATCAGGGACTCATGTGGGTTCACTTGTACATTCTTTCACCCCGGCTGCAATCGCCCGGGCGAGGTGCAACCCTTACCCGACCGACAGGTCTGCGCCCTCATCCGAGGCGGAGAGCATCAGGACGTGGCACACCGTGCGCCAGCCGAGGTGTGAATACAGCTTCTGGCCGTCGAGCGAGGCGAGCAGCAGTCCGGTTTCGACATCGTGCTCGAATGCCTGGGCGGCGAGAGCCCGCATGATGAAGCTGCCGAGCCCGCGGCGCTGGTAGCCGGGCCCGGTGACGATCTTGTCGAAAATCGCCGCGTGGTCCACCACCAGGACGCGTCCGCTTGCGGCCTCCTCCTCGCCGGCGTAGACCACTGCATGGTGCACGCCGTCCGCTTTTGACGGCACCCACGTGAGGTCGTCATCCGGAAGCCAGGGGTCCTCGGAATCCTGGGTCTCCATGTCAACGATCATCATTGTCTGGGAGGCCGAGGTGACATTGAGACCGTGTTCCTGTGCCAGGAAGGTGTACCGCGCTGCATCGTTGGTGAGGATGGTCAGGATCCGGGCGGGAACTTCGGCCGTCGCCGAGGCCAGCGCCGCGAACTCCGCTGCGGAGGGATCATGAGCGAAGAATTCCCACTCGTGGGTGGTGTCCGCACGCAGGGCGGCAGGGAAGCGGCCCTCTCTGCGGGTCTCATAGCCCCGGCAACCGGCCCAGCCGGTGACCCAGATTTCCAGCAGGTGGGTGGTGTCTTCAACCATGGCGTCCAGACTCATGAGATGAGCGTATTCCAGCCCCGCCGCAAGCAACAGGGGCCGGGTCGGGGAACCGGGCCTGCGTAGGCAATTGTGACCGCGGCGGCGGCCGCGGTTGGAGCCGGGTCTCCGGTTGTTGCCGGCCGGTACCCATAAACCGGTACCCTTAAGTACGTGGCTTTGAACCGAATTGTGCTCTTTTACGGGTTTACCCCGCTGCCGGATCCGGACGCCGTCCGGCTCTGGCAGCGCGCCCTGTGCGAGAAACTCGGACTGACCGGGCGCATCATCATCTCCAAGGACGGCATCAACGCGACTGTCGGCGGCGGGCTGAACGCGGTCAAGCAGTATGTGAAGACCACCCGCGAATACAAGGGCTTCCACGGCATCGACGTCAAGTGGTCCGACGGCGGGGCTGAGGACTTCCCGCGGCTGAGCGTAAAGGTGCGGGACGAGATCGTTTCCTTTGGCGCCCCGGGCGAGCTCAAGGTCGATGCCAACGGCGTGGTGGGCGGCGGCGTACACCTCGCGCCAGAGGAACTGCACGAACTTGTGGCGGCCAGGAAGGACGCCGGCGACGAGGTGGTGTTTTTCGACGGGCGCAACGGCTTTGAGGCCCGGATCGGCAAGTTCAAGGAAGCTATTGTCCCGGACGTCGCCACCACGCATGACTTCATCAAGGAACTCGACTCCGGCAAGTACGACACGCTCAAGAACAAGCCGATCGTCACCTACTGCACCGGCGGCATCCGTTGCGAGGTGCTTTCCAGCCTGATGGTGAACCGCGGCTTCAGAGAGGTCTACCAGCTCGACGGCGGGATCGTCCGCTACGGTGAGGCCTTCAAGGACCAGGGTCTCTGGGAGGGCTCCCTCTATGTTTTCGACAAGCGCATGCACCTCGAATTCAGCGAGGACGCCACGACCATCGGCGAATGCGTCCGCTGCTCCGCGCCCACGAGCAAATTCGAGAACTGCTCCAACCAGGCCTGCCGGACCCTCACCCTCTACTGCTCCGGGTGTGCCGCCAACCCGGAGACGCTGCGTTGCCCGGAAGGCTGCGCCGCCTGATTTCCCGGGGACCCCGGGCCCGCGCAATTTCCTGCGGACCCAGGGCCCGCGCAATTTCCTGCGGACCCAGGGCCCGCGCAATTTCCTGCGGACCCAGGGCCCGCGCAACTTCCCGCGGACCCTGGACCCGCGCACAGGCGCCGTTCACACCTGGATCCCAGCCGGACCTGCGTCAGATCCGGCTTACGCGGTAGGCGAAGTTTGCGGCCGCGTCCGCATCGACCGTGACGGTGAGGATGGCGTCGGCGGACAGATGTACCACATTTACCCGTGAGGTCCCGCACCGCAGGCTCAGGTCCACCAGATCGTCGTCACCCTTGCCGACGCTGAACGAAACACGCTTCGTGCTCCGGCAAGCGAGGGTCAGCGCGTAGCTTCCTTTGGGCAACAGGGTGGTATTTTGCCGGTGTTCCTCGTCGGCTTCCAGGGAGCCGTGGCCGGTCTGGAAGACCTGGCCCTTAGCGTCGGGCAACACTTGCGCAACCCACACGTCCAGTTCCGCCCCGGTGACAGGCTGGTTCAGCCCGGGGTCCCGTGGAAGGGCCGCATTCGTGAACGCAGTGGCCGACGGTAAGGAGGCACCTTCTTTCGAGAGGCCTTCGTCGTATTCGTACGCGCAACCGGCCAGTCCTGCGCCAAGGGTCAGCACAGAACAGACTAGGACGGCGGTTGCCGCGATGCGCGTCCGCGGTCCCCGCGTTGCCGACGCAAGGGGCATACCCTGACTTTAGGCCCGTCGGGAATAGAACACCAGAGCCTGGCGGCACTGCCGGCGGGCAGGGAGCGGGCCCCATGGCCGTCCCGCCGCGAGATCCACGGGCGCCAGGCCGACGTCGTCCGCATAACCGCATCCGGCCGGTGGCAAAGCCGGCTGTTACGCCGCGGGCGCGAGGTGGTAGCCGTAAATGAGCGGCGCGTCCACGCTTGTCGCGCTGATCTCTACCGTGCCTGCGTCGGGCACCCTGATGCGGGCTGTTTCGCGGCTTCCGTTGCAGGCTGCCCCCGCTTCCGCCAGCCTGGTGCCGTTGAGGGAAACGCTGAAGAAGGCCTTGCCGCCGCCGTCGCAGCTCATGGTCAGCGTATAACTGCCGGCCTGCACTCCCGAGGCGGCCCTCACGATCGGATCGCGGGTGAGGATTTTGCCCGCGTCCTCCAGCACAATCCTGTCGGCCGGCGGCAGCGCGGTGGCCTTCCATGACGGAACATCGGCGGATTCGATGGAACCGGGTTGGGAGCACGCCGACCCGGCCAGGACGACGGCGGCGCAGGCGGCCGCGCCGGCGAATCTCAGCCGAAGCGCCGGCGCGCCCGACGGGCGAGGGGAACGGAAAGCCATTCCTCCAACCTACCGCGTGGGAACGGTGCCCTGGCCCGGCCCCGCGCCGCGGATCCGGCCTTGACCTTGATGCGACGTCAAGCTCTAGAGTCGGAGGACAGGTCCTACGAACACGGGAGCCAGGAGGAGGGCCGCATGGACTGGTCTGTGCAACAGATCGCAAAGCTCGCCGGCGCCACCAGCCGGACCCTGCGTCACTACGACCACATCGGGTTGCTCAGCCCCAGCCGCACCGGAGACAACGGCTACCGGTACTACGACCAGACGGCGCTCGTCCGGCTGCAGCGCATCGTGCTCCTGCGCGGGCTCGGGCTTGGGCTGCCTGCGGTCGCCGAAGTACTCGGTAATGAGCCGGACGCGGAGAAGGCACTGGGCCGCCATCTGGAATGGCTGCGCCAGGAACAGGACCGGCTGGCCCGGCAAATTGCCTCGGTCCAGCACACCATCGAAGCAGTGAAAGAAGGAGGAGGGATCATGGCGGAGAAGATGTTCGACGGCTTTGACCACACCCGGTACAAGGACGAGGTGGAGGATCGCTGGGGTGAGGACACGTATGCCACGTCCGACGCCTGGTGGCGCGGAATGGGTGCGGCCGGGAAGGATGCGTGGAAGCAGCGTTCCCAGCAACTGGGCAACGACTGGATCGCGGCGGCGCAATCGGGCGCCGCTCCGGACAGCGAGGCGGCCAAGTACCTGGCTCGTCGCCACGTCGAATGGCTCACCGGCATTCCCGGGACGCCCGCGACGGGGCCCGGCGCAGGCAGCAACAAAGAGGTGAAGGGCTACGTGACCGGACTCGGCGAGATGTACGCAGCCGATCCCCGCTTCGCCGCGAACTACGGCGGTGACGCCGGGGCAGCCTTCGTCCGCGACGCGCTGCGGGTCTACGCCGAGAAGCACCTCTAAACTTGACGGGGTGACTCCCTCAACGCAATTCACGGCCGGCAACACCCCCGACGCGCCCCGCAGTGACCTCAACGGGCCGCTTGCAGCGCTCGCCGCCGACCTGCGGACCATCGGCTACACGGTCGACGGCGTGGCGGAACTGCTCGGTCCGGCCGCGCACGCCGCTCTCAGCCGGGACCAGCTCGTCCCCGCCCTCATCGTCACCGAACGCGCCCGCCAGGGCGGGCCGACGACGGCGGCGCTCGCCGCCGTCGTCCGCCTGTGGCTGCTGGCGGAACCGCAGCGCACCGAAACCCTCGACGCCGCCCTGCCGGGCATCCGCACGGACGGCCTGGCCAAGCTGGGCCTCGTGGAACCTTCCCCGACGGGCCTGATCCAGGCAAAGGTGGACCTGCGGCCGTACGGCTGGGACCCGACCGTCGGGGACGACGGAGCCGGCAGTGGCGGGGCGGACCTGTGGGTGGCCAGCGACCTTGCCGCCCACCAGAGCCCCGGTGTACTGCGCCACGACCACGTGCTGGGGATCGGTCAGGCGTCCACCACCCTGGTGCAGGTCACCGCGCGCCGGCATGTGGCCCGCGCCCTGGACCTCGGTACCGGCTGCGGGATCCAGACGTTCCACCTGCTGCACCATGCGGACCATGTGACGGCCACCGACATCTCCGAACGCGCGCTGGCCTTCACCCGCTTCAACTTGGCTCTCAACGCCGAAGCACTGCATTTGGACCCCGCGGACCTGGAGAGCCGGGTCAGCCTGCGTCTGGGCTCCCTGCTCGAACCCGTCGCGGGCGAGGAGTTCGAACTGGTGGTCTCCAATCCGCCGTTCGTCATCACGCCCCGCAGCGTCGGGGAGGCTGCGGCGGACCAGTTCACCTACCGCGACGGCGGACTCCCGGGGGACGAGATCGTTGCCGCGCTCGTCTCGGCGCTGCCCTCGGTGCTCGCTCCGGCCGGGACAGCCCAGCTTTTGGGTAACTGGGAGATTCCGGCGGGGGTTGCCTGGGCTGAACGGCCGCAAAGCTGGGCCGGTCCGGGCATGGACGTGTGGTTTATCCAGCGCGAGCAGGTGGGCCCGGAGCAATACGCCGAGACCTGGCTGCAGGACGCCTCAGAGTCCCGCGACGGCCGGCTGTACCAGGACTCGTATGCCGCGTATCTGGATGACTTTGCCTCGCGGAATGTGGCGTGGATCGGCTTTGGGATGATCTGGCTGCGGCGTCCGGCGGGAGGCTCGACGCCGGTGATGTCCCGCTTTGAGGAGATCACCTATCCGATCGAGCAGCCCGCGGGCCCGCACCTGGGCGCCGCCGTCGAGCGCGCCGACTGGCTGGCGGCCCACGATGTGGCCGCAGCGCACCTGCTGGTCGCCGAGGACGTCACCGAGGAACGGCACCAGCGGCCCGGCGCCGAACACCCCGGCGTTATCCTGCTGCGTCAGGGTGCCGGCCTGCGCCGCACCAACCTGTTGAGCACCGAGCTGGCCGGCTTCGTTTCAGCGTGCGACGGCGATCTCTCCGTCGGTCAGATCATCGGCGCCCTCGAGGCTTTGCTGGGCGGGTATGAGGGGTTCGACGCCGGGGCCTTCCGCGGCGGGCTGCTCGCCGAGGTGGCGAACCTGCTGCGGGACGGCTTCCTGCTGCCCGCTTGACACGTCCGGCACGGACGGGCCGGCTAACGTCTCCTGCCCGCCTGACACCTTCGGGGCGGCCGCCGGGGGATCCGGCCGGCAAGTTCCGACGTACCTCATTCGCCGGCGGCGAAGTGCTCCCCTGCAGGGGAGGTGTCAAGCGTTTCTTTCATAGTTTGACGGTGCTCGGTAGACTTGAGGGGTGAATGCAGAAACCCCAGCGGCGGAGTCGCCGGTGCCGTCGGCCGCCGGACGCCGGCCGCGCCCGGAAAAGAAAGTGAAAATCACCGATCCGAAGGCGATCCGGGCTTTGGCCCACGCCGCCCGGCTGGAAGTCATTTCCGAACTGTATGCCACCCAGGCGAGCCGGACGGCCACCGAACTGGCCGCCCAGACGGGCCTCACGCCAAGCGCTATGAGCTACCACCTGCGCGCCCTGCAAAAATGGGGCATCGTGGTGCCGGCCGCCACCGCCGGCGACGCCCGCGAACGCCGCTGGCAGGCCGCCGGCACCGACTTCACCATCAACTCCGGCGGGGGAGTGGCGAGCCCCGAGTTCGCCGTGCTCGACTTGGAGCTCGACGCCTACCGCCGCCGCGTCAATGCCTACGCTAAGACCCGGGACGAGCGCCGCCGGCGCGGCGAACCCGCGGACAGCCCCTCGTCCGTGGTGCTGGCCAGCAACCTTCTGTACCTGACGCCGGCCCAGCGGGCCGAGCTGACCGAGAAACTTTTCGACCTGCTGAAGGACTACGAGCTTGAAGACCCGGACCGGATTCCGGCAGGCACCCAGCGCATGGCGACGATGTGGTCGATGATTCCGGATGACCGCGGCCCGGCGGCCGCACCGGCGCCCGGCCCGGCGGCCGCAACGGCTGCCGGAACGGCCGCCGCGGGCCCTGCCGGAACGGCCACCGCGAGCCCCGCCGGAACGGCCACCGCGGGCCCCGCCGGAACGGCTGCCGGACCTGCCTGAGGCTGGTTCTCGCGGTGCCGGGACGGGCCGCTTCATTGCGTCCGGAAGCCGGGGCCGGAGACCTGCGTTTTCTACCTGAATGCGCGGGAACCCGTAAAAATATGGTGAACTAGGCGGGTATGGGCGCATCTGCCCGAGCAACCTTTTTCTGTAGGAGCACCGTGCCAAGCAAGGCCAAAACCGGTAAGAAACTCGTGATCGTGGAGTCTCCCGCCAAGAGCAAGACCATCGCCAAGTACCTCGGCGAAGGCTTCATCGTCGAGGCCTCCATTGGTCACATCCGTGACCTCCCGCAGCCTTCAGAGCTCCCCGCGGATCTGAAGAAGACCTCGGTGGGCAAGTTCGCCGTCGACATCGACAATGACTTCAAGCCCTATTACGTGGTGTCCCCGGACAAGAAGAAAAAGGTCGCCGAGCTCAAGGCCCAGCTCAAAGACGCTGACGCTCTCTACCTCGCAACCGATGGGGACCGCGAAGGCGAGGCCATCGCGTGGCACCTGCTGGAAGTGCTCAAGCCCAAGGTTCCGGTCTATCGGATGACCTTCGGTGAAATTACCAAGGAAGCCATCCACCGCGCCATGGAGAACCTGCGCGATGTGGACCAGGACCTGGTGGACGCCCAGGAAACCCGCCGCGTGCTGGACCGCCTCTACGGCTACGAGATCTCCCCGGTGCTGTGGCGCAAGGTGGCGCGCGGGCTGTCCGCCGGGCGTGTGCAGTCGGTGGTGACCCGCATGGTGGTGGACCGCGAGCGGGAGCGGATGGCCTTCCGGGCCGCCTCCTACTGGGACCTGACCGGCCAGTTCGGCGCCGGGTCCGGCTCGTTCAAGGCCAAACTGGCCATGGTCGACGGCGCGAGGGTAGCGAGCGGCCGCGACTTCAGCGACGGCGGCGAGCTCACCTCACGCAACGTCGTGCACCTCAACGAGGACCTCGCCACGTCCCTCTCAGCGGGCCTGCAGGACGCCGATTTCCGTGTCCGCTCCGTCGACACCAAGCCCTACACCCGCCGCCCCACCGCCCCGTTCACCACCTCCACGCTGCAGCAGGAGGCCGGCCGCAAGCTCCGCTTCTCCTCGAAGAGCACCATGCAGGTGGCCCAGCGCCTGTACGAAAACGGCTACATCACCTATATGCGTACGGACTCCTCCGCGCTGAGCAACGAGGCCATCACGGCCGCGCGGCGCCAGGCGTCCGAGCTGTACGGCCCGGAGTACGTGCCCCAGTCACCGCGGGTGTACAGCGGCAAAGCAGCGAACGCGCAGGAGGCCCACGAGGCCATCCGCCCCGCCGGTGACTCCTTCCGTACCCCGGCCCAGGTGGCCAAGCAGCTCTCCGGCGACGAATTCCGGCTCTACGAGCTCATCTGGAAGCGCACCGTCGCCTCGCAGATGGCCGACGCCAAGGGCTCCACCGCCACGATCCGCCTCGGCGCCATGACTGTAGGCGGCGCCGCGGACCGCAGGGACGCCGAATTCTCCGCCTCCGGCACCGTCATCACCTTCCCCGGCTTCCTTGCCGCCTACGAAGAAGGCAAGGACGAGAGCCGCGGCGACGACGAATCCGAGGAAGCGCGCCGGCTGCCGAATGTGGCCAAGGGCGACGCGCTGACCGCCTCGGAGATTGCAGCCGTCGGACACGAGACCTCGCCGCCGCCGCGGTTTACGGAAGCCTCACTGACCGCCGAGCTGGAAAAGAAGGGCATCGGACGGCCGTCCACCTACGCCTCCACCATCTCCACGATCCAGGACCGCGGCTACGTCCGGAAGCAGGGCTCCGCCCTGGTCCCCAGCTGGATCGCGTTCTCCGTGGTCCGGCTGCTCGAACAGCACTTCCACGACTATGTGGACTACGAGTTCACGGCCGATATGGAAGCGGACCTGGACAAGATCGCCAACGGCCAGGCCACGGGCACCACCTGGCTCAAGCACTTCTACTTCGGCGAAGATTCCGATCCCGGGCTGCTCAGCATCGTCAACAACCTTGGCGAGATCGACGCCCGCGACATCAACTCCATTCCGATCACCGAGGGCATCACCCTGCGCGTGGGCAAGTTCGGCCCGTATCTGGAAAGCTCCGTCCCCACGGTGGATCCGAAGACCGGTGAAGTGGTGGAGGCCGCCCGCGCCAACGTCCCGGAGGATCTGGCCCCGGACGAGCTGACGGCCGCCAAGGCGATCGAGCTGATGGAAACCGCGGCCCCCGAGGAGCGTGTGCTCGGCGCGGATCCCCACACCGGGCATACCGTCGTGGCCAAGAACGGCCGCTACGGTGCCTACGTCACCGAGGTCATCCCCGAGATGACCGAAGAGCAGATCGCCAACCAGCCGGTGGAGTACTACAAGAACGGCAAGCCGAAGCCGCCGAAGAAGCCCGTCAAGGCCAAGCCGCGCACCGGATCCCTGTTCGCCTCCATGAGCGTGGACGCCGTCACCCTGGACGAGGCACTGCAGCTCATGAGCCTGCCCCGGGTGCTCGGTCAGGATTCCGAGGGCAATCCGATCACAGTCCAGAACGGCCGCTTCGGCCCGTACCTGAAGAAGGGCACGGACTCACGGTCCATCGGCTCGGAAGAGGAAATCTTCACGATCACGATGGAGGCGGCACAGGAGATCTACTCCCAGCCCAAGCAGCGCGGGGGACGCGCCGCCGTACCGCCGCTGGCGGAGTTCGGCCCGGACCCGGTCTCGGAGAAGAACATCGTGGTGAAGGAAGGCCGCTTCGGCCCGTACATCACCGACGGCATCACCAACATCACCGTCCCGCGCACCACCGAAGTCGAGGAACTCACGCGGGAACGCGCCGTCGAACTCCTTGCGGAGAAGCGCGCCAAGGGGCCGGTCAAGCGGACGACGGCGGCCCGCAAGGCGCCCGTTCGCAAGGCCGCCGCAAAGAAGTAGGGGGTGCTGCCGTTTGCGGTGCCGCACGCAACGTGATCGAGTAGGAGCATGACTGAACAGCCCGATCATCTGGACCTGCAGCCGCTGAACGACCTCGAGGAGGAGCTCGCCCGGGGGGAGCAGCCGGACGCCAACCCGGTTGACGTCATCCTCGCCTTCCTCAACAACGAGGTTTACATCGTCAGTTCCGATGCGCTCGAGGGTCCCGATGCCCAGATCGAGCCGCTGGTGCTCGCAAATTCCTCCGGCAACCCTGTCCTGGCCGTGTTCTCCCACCCGAGCCGCGTCACCGAGCAGTATCTGGCTGCCGCCCCCAATGTGCTGGGCACCCAGGGTTCCGCAGTCCTCGGCAATCTCGGGGAGGAACTCGGCATGGTCATCAATCCCGGTGCCGCCTTCGGCTTCGAGATCGATCCGGAAGGCGTGGCCAGCATCCGCCGCGACTTCAAGCCGAGCGAAGATCCGGCGGATGCTTCCGGGGATGACGTCGACCCGGCCTAGCAGTTAGGCCAGCCGCTGCCGCGGGGGAATAATGGCACCATGCGTCTAGGCGTCCTCGACATCGGCTCCAATACTGTTCACCTCCTGCTGGTGGACGCCCACCCCGGCGCGCGCCCGGTGCCATTCGCGTCGCACAAGCGGCCGCTGTCCCTCGTGCATTTCCTCGAGAGCGACGGCAGTATCAATGACGCCGGCCAGCATGAGCTGGTCGAATTTGTTCTTGAAGCCCGGGAATTCGCAGCGAGACACAAGGCCGACGACCTCCTGGCGTTCTGTACCTCGGCCCTCCGCGAGGCCACCAACGGACCCGCCGTACTGGCCCGCGTCAAGCAGGAAACCACGGTCACGCTCCGGGAACTCACCGGCAGCGAAGAAGCCTCCATGACCTTCTTCGCCGTGCGCCGCTGGTACGGCTGGGGAGCCGGGGCCATCCTGAACCTGGACATCGGCGGCGGATCCTTCGAGATGGCCTACGGCGAGGACGAACTCCCCGAACTGGCGACGTCCGTCCCGCTCGGGGCGAGCCGGCTCACCCGCGACTGGCTGGCCGAGGACCCGCCCTCGGCCAAGAGCGTCAAGGAGCTGCGCCGTTACATCCGGGCCACACTCAAGCCGGTGGCGCGGGACTTTGAGAAGCTGGGCAGGGCGAACCATGTGGCGGGCACCTCTAAAACGTTCCGCTCGCTGGCCCGGATCGCCGGGGCCGCGCCGAGCGGCGCCGGCCCCTATGTCAAGCGCGAACTTTTCGCAGCCGACGTGGGGCTCTGGGCCCAGCGCATCTCGGCAATGGAGGTGGAGGACAGGCTGCACCTTCCCGGTGTCTCTGAAGCCCGCGCCGCCCAACTGCTGGCCGGGGCCCTGGTGGCCGAAGCAGCACTGGAGCTTTTCGAGTTCCCCAGCATGGAGATCTGCCCCTGGGCGCTGCGTGAAGGTCTCATTCTCCGGCGCCTGGACCAGCTCGTCTTCGAGGGCCCGCTGGAGCCCGTGCTGCACGTCGTTCAGGGGCCTCCGGCCGAGCTTCCGGCGCCGGAAGTTCAGCCACCGGTAGCTCAGCCGCCGGTCGCGGCAACTATGAACGCGGCAACTATAAACGCGGCAACTATGGACGTGGCAACACCGGACGCGGGCTAGTTATCATTTTCGTTCGTTCGTCGGGTGTCAGACGGAGCCTGGACTTTCTCGCGCCGCGGGACATGCGCATTTTTCGCACCCGGGACCGGACACAATGGCCCTATGTCCATCCGCAGCCTCCGGCTCGGGGCATGTCCCTTTGAGCGAGTGCCCAGTCCTGCGGGACATGCCCATTCTTCGCACCCGGGACTGGGCATAATGACACTATGTCCACCCGCTGGCGCCGGCGCGGGGCATGTCCCTTTGAGCGAGTGTCCAGTCCTGCGGGACATGCCCATTCTTCGCACCCGGGACTGGGCATAATGACACTATGTCCATCCGCTGGCGCCGGCGCGGGGCATGTCCCAGAGTTCGGCGACTGCGCCAGGCCCCTGACCAACTGACGAGAATGCCCACTAGCACCGGACGCGGGATAAAAAGAAAGCGCCGGGCGGCTTCGCAGAAGGAGCTGGGGGAACTCTTCTGTAGCCACCCGGCGCCACGCCGGTCCCGGAGGGCCGACTATCATCACTCGCACCTTGGTTGAGGCACTCTTCATGGTAGGCGCCGACCTTGGGTGTTTCAGCAGAATTGTCTGTGCGGTGGCTGGAAAAGCGCTGGGGCGGGCGCACGGCCACCCGGCCGCTCCGCATGCAACTCCAAAAACAGCCACGGCCACCGGGCCGCCCCGCAGCTTCGCGGGCCGCCCTTAAACAGCGACGGCACCGGCCGTCCGCTGCGGGAAAATGGGGGAAAACCCGCTGCAGACCACCGGCGCCGGGCGGACATCCGCATGTCCGCCGTATCACTCGCACCCTCAATGAGGCACTCACCACACTAGTTCCGCAGATTGTGAACAGGCTGCGCCGAGCATGTGCGCTGGCTGGGAATCGGGCCGGGCTGCAATGATGGGGGCATGAGTATTCGAATCGCATTCCTGGGCTGTGGGTCAATGAACGAGGCAATTATGGGTGGCCTGATCGAGGGCGGCACCGCACCGGCGGACATCGTGGCCACGGTCCGCCGCGCCGAACGGGCCGCCGAACTCGCCGAACGGCACCACGGCATCACGGCCATCGCCGGCGAGGAAGAGCCCGAGAACAACAAACAGGCAGCCACCGGCTCCGGCGTCGTTATCCTGGGAGTCAAGCCCGTGGGCACCGCGGACCTGGCCCGGGAAATCGGTGGTTCGCTGGCGCCGGACACGATCGTTATCAGCGTCGCCGCCGCCGTCTCGATCGAGCAGCTGGAAGCGGCGCTCCCGGCCGGCCAGCCCGTGATCCGAACCATGCCCAACACACCTGCGAAGCTGGGCCGCGGCGTCGTCTCCGTGTCGCCCGGGACCAGCTGCTCCGCCCAGCAGCTCCAGCTGGCCAAAGACCTCCTCTCCGCGGTCGGAACCGTCGTCGAGATCCCCGAAGAGCAGGTGGACGCGCTGTCCGCGATCAGCGGGTCGGGCCCGGCGTACGCGTTCTATCTGGCCGAAGCGATGGCCGCGGCCGGCGTCGAACTGGGGCTCGACCCGGAGCTGTCGCTGCTGCTGGCGCGTGAAACGGTCGCCGGGGCCGGCTTTATGCTGGCCGAGCCGGGCGCGGATCCCACGGCGCTGCGCAAGGCGGTCACCAGCCCGAAGGGCACCACCGAACGGGCCATCGCCACCTTCGACGAGCGGGGACTGCCGGCGATCATCGCCGCGGGCGCCCGTGCTGCGGCCGCCCGCGCCGGGGAGATCACGACGCAGCTCGCCTAGCCTCCGGTGGGCGGGTGGGTGTTACGGCCGGGCGGCGAACCGCTCCAGCAGGTCCACGTGCCCGGACACGATGAGCATGTCCCGTGAGGACACCTTGGTCTCCGGCCGGGCGTAGGTGAAGTCCTCGCCCGGGGATTTCACGCCCACAATCGTGACGCCGTACTTGGATCGGACCTTGGATTCGTCCAGGGTGAAGCCCACAGTTTCGCGCGGCGGGTACATTTTTACGATCGCGAAGTCGTCGTCGAACTCGATGAAGTCCAGCATGCGGCCGGAGACCAGGTGGGCGGCCCGGACCCCGGCGTCGGCCTCCGGGTAGATCACATGGTTGGCGCCGATCCGGGTCAGGATCTTACCGTGCGAGGGCGTGATGGCCTTGACCCAGAGGTGCTCGATCCCAAGATCCACAAGATTGACCGTGATCAGCACCGAGGACTCGATCGAGGTGCCCACGCCCACCACCGCGGAGCTGAACTCCTGCGCGCCAAGCTGGCGGAGCGCATCGATGTTGGTGGCGTCGGCCTCCACGACGTGGGTCAGGATGTTGGACCACTTCTGCACCAGGGTCCGGTCGCGTTCGATGGCCAGCACCTCTCGGCCCTGCTTAACGAGCTGTTCGGCCGTGGATGCGCCGAAGCGGCCCAGCCCGATCACCAGCACGGGGGCGTTGTGGGCGGGGCGGTTGACGGCGCCTGAGGAACTAGCCAATGATCGGTCTCTCTTCCGGGTAGTGGTACAGCTGGCTGCGCTGGCGCAGGGCCAGGGCGGCGGCGAGGGTGACGGTCCCTACACGGCCGGCAAACATAAGGGCGGCGAGGACGTAAACGCCCGACGGCGGCAGCTCGGCACTGAGGTTCGTGCTGAGCCCCACCGTGGCGAACGCGGAAATGGTTTCAAACAGCACCCGGTCCAGCGACGCCCCGCTGATGTGCAGCAGCAGCATGGCCGACACAGCGACGAGGGTGGCGCCGGCGACGATGACCGAGATGGCCACCCGCATGGTGCCCTCGGGGATGGTGCGGCCGTAGACCTTGACATCGGAGTCACCGCGGGCCTCGGCCGCGATCGCCAGGAACATCACAGCGATAGTGGTGACCTTGATGCCGCCCGCCGTCGATGCCGAACCGCCACCGGCGAACATGAGGGCGTCGGTCAGCAGCATGGTGGTGGAGTCCATCTGGTTCTGGTCCACCAGGTTGAAACCGCCGGAGCGGGTCATCACCGACGCGAAGAGCGAATGGATGACCTTGTCGGCGTCGTTCATGCCGCCGATGGTCCGAACGTTCTCCCACTCCATCAGCCCCCACAGCAGCGTCCCGGCCACCAACAGGATCAGCGAGACCTGGATGGTCAGCTTGGTATGCAGGTTCCACTTTTTCCAGTTCAAGCCGCTCTGCTGCAGCACCATCACCACGGGGAATCCCAGGCTGCCCAGAAAGACGCCCAGCATCAGCGGGACAAGAATCCACAAATCGGTCTCGTACGGGACGATGCCGTCCGAGTGCGGCGTGAAACCGGCGTTGTTGAACGCGGAAATCGCATAGAACACGCCGTGCCAGACGGACTGGCCGAAGCTTTCGCCCAGCGTCAGGAACCGCGGGATCAGCGCCAGCGCCAGGGCGGCCTCGATGACAATGGAGGTCACGATAACGATCCGCAACAGGGTGCCGACCTCGCCCAGGCGGCCGGCGTTCATGGCCTCCTGGGCGATCAGTTTGCCGCGGACACCGAGTTTCTTGCTGACCATGAGGGCCAGCAGGGAGGCCAGCGTCAGGGTGCCCAATCCGCCCACGAAGATGCCGATCAGGATGATGAGCTGGCCGAAGAAGGACCAGTGCACGGCGGTGGAGACCACGGTCAGGCCGGTGACGCAGACGGCGGACACCGCGGTGAACAGGGCCTGGTGCAAGGGAGTGGGATCCCCCGTGGCGGAGGATACCGGCAGCGAGAGCAGAGCGGTGAAGACCAGGATCACCACCCCGAAGGCGGTCAGGGCGAGGCGGGCCGGGGAGGTGTTGGCGATATTGTCGATGAAGTCGCGCAGGCGGGTGAAGATCCACAGGCCTTCCCGCTCCGGAGTGCCGGGGTGCCAGCTTGCCGGGCTCTTGGACCTCGGCTGGCTTTGCGTCATGTGTGGCTTATCCTCGCTTGAAACTGCTTCCCTGAGTAGTAAACCACTAAACCCCGCTCAATGACCGGGGAGCGGGGCGCAACGCTCGGGTAGCCTGTGATTGATGACATACCTGCCCGGGCTCGCCGCGACCGCACTGCCAACCACCGTGGTGTGGGACCCAGCCATGACCGCCTACAACTTCGGCCACAGCCACCCGATGGCGCCAGAGCGGATGGAACTCACCGAACGGCTGGCCCGCAGCCTGGGGCTGCTGGACCTGGACCATGTCTCCGTGGCGGCACCGGACGTGGCCAGCGACGCCGAGCTGTGCACCGTTCACAGCCCGGAATTCGTCGCCGCCGTCCGGCGCGTCAGCGCTGACCCGGAGACCCCGGACGAAGCGCGGGGGCTGGGCACCGAGGACGATCCGGCGTTTGCCGGCATGCACGAAGCCAGCGCCCGGCTGGCCGGCGGCTCCCTGCTGGCCGCCGCGGCGATCCTGGACGGCAGCGCGGTCCGTGCGGTGAACTTCGGCGGGGGCATGCACCACGCGGCGCGCGAACGCGCCAGCGGCTTCTGCATCTACAACGACGCCGCCCTTGCGATCCAGCGGCTGCTCGACGGCGGCATGCAGCGCGTCGTGTACATCGACATCGACGCCCACCACGGCGACGGTACCCAGAGCATCTTCTGGGACGATCCGCGGGTGCTGACCATTTCCCTGCACGAATCCGGGCTGACCCTGTTCCCGGGCACGGGCTACGCCAATGAAATCGGCGGCCCGGACGCCCAGGGCAGCGCCGTCAACGTGGCACTGCCGGCCGGCACGGGCGACGCCGGCTGGCTCCGGGCCTTCCACGCCGTGGTGCCGCAGCTCGTGGGCGCCTTCGAACCCGAGGTCATCGTCAGCCAACACGGCTGCGACTCCCACCGGCTGGATCCGCTGACCCACCTCAACATCAGCGTCGACGGCCAGCGCGAGGCCGCCACCACCATCGGCAACCTCGCCGCCCGCTACTGCGACAACCGCTGGATCTCCACCGGCGGTGGCGGCTACAACGTCATCACGGTCGTGCCGCGGTCCTGGAGCCACCTGATCGGGATCGCGGCCGGCCGTCCCGTCCCGCTCCGCGCCCCCGTCCCGGCGGACTGGCGCACCTATGTGAAGGACAAGTACGGGGCCAAGTACGGTGTGGAACCGCCCGAACTGATGGGCGACGGCGTCGACCTCTGGTGGCGCTCCTGGGAAGTAGGCTTCGACCCCAACGACAAAGTTGACCGCACCGTGATGGCCACCCGCAAGGAAGTCTTCCCGCTGTACGGCCTGGACCCCTGGTTTGACTAGCCCCTGGTTTGGCTAGCGCCGCCGAGGCGCAATTAGTGGATGCCATCCGGCGTATATGTCGCTAGTGTGGAGGCATGGTGACAGATGACGTATTTGCCGTCATTGCTGAGGCAACCCGGCGTGACATTCTGGTATCCCTCCGCAAGGGGGACAAAGCGGTGGGGGAGCTGGTCCAGGAGCTCGAAGCAAGCCAGCCCACCATTTCCAAGCATCTGAAGGTCCTCCGCGAAGCGGACCTCGTCAGCATGCGCGCGCAGGGACAGAGGCGCTACTACACGCTGAACTCCAAGCCCCTTGCCGGCATCGCCGACTGGCTGGAGACGTTCGACGTCGGGCCGGCCGCCGCCGCAACCGCCCCCGCCCGGATCCCGGACACCCGGCCCCGGCCGGCCCCGGGGACCCTGGCCGAGGCTGCCGCCGCCCAGGCTTCACAGCCGGCCGCGGCGCTGGCCGGGCGTGCAATGGGCGGCCAGCTGAGCCCCGCCGTCGTGATCCCTGTCGGTACGGGCGGCGAGGACAAGATGCCGCAACAGATCGGCCGCACGGTGGGCCGCGCCGCCACCAAGGCCGCGGACCTGCTGGCAAACCTGCCCAAATTCGGCCGCAGGAAATAGCCCAATTAACTAGCAGCAGGGGCCGTTCTGAGCGCCCGTTCTGGGCGGCCAAAACGGCCCCTGCTGCTAGTCACTTGGGTGGGATTGCCGGACCCGGTCAGCGGGGGAGCAGTCGCACGTGGTCGGGGGTCAGCTCGGAGATCCGGCTGACGCCGAGCAGCGCCATGGTGCGGAGCATGTCGGTTTCCAGGATCTGGATGGCCCGGTCCACGCCCGCCCGGCCGCCGGCCATCAGCCCATAGAGGTAGGCGCGGCCGATCAGGGTGAAGTCCGCGCCCAGAGCCAGCGCCGCGATGATGTCCGCGCCGCTCATGATTCCGGTGTCCAGGATGATCGCGGCGTCGCTGTTGTCGGTCCGGAGCGCGGCGGAGACCTCCGGGAGCAAGTGGAACGGGATCGGGGCCCGGTCCAGTTGGCGTCCGCCGTGGTTGGACAGCACTACGCCGTCAGCACCGTGGTCCACCACCTTGCGGGCGTCGTCGACCGTCTGGATGCCCTTGACCACGAGCTTGCCCTGCCAGGTCTCACGCAACCAGTCCAGGTCCGCGAAGGTCAGGGTGGGATCGAACATGGAGTTAATCAGGTCCGCGACCGTTCCCGTGTAGCGCGAGAGCGAGGCGAACGCCAGCGGCTCGTGGGTGAGGAAATTGAACCACCAGGCCGGGCGGTAGGAGGCATCCAGCACGGTCTTGAGCGTCAGCGCAGGCGGGATGGTCATGCCGTTGCGCACATCCCGGAGCCGGGCTCCGGCGACGGCGGTATCCACCGTGACCATGAGGGTGTCGTTACCGGCCCTGGCGGCGCGTTCGATGAGTTCGAGCGAGCGGTCCCGGTCCGTCCACAGGTAGAGCTGGAACCAGTTCCGGCCGTCCGGGGCGGCGGCGGCCACGTCCTCGATCGACGCCGTGCCCATCGTAGAGAGGGTATAGGGGATGCCGGCCGCCGCGGCGGCCTGGGACCCGGCGTACTCGCCCTCGGACTGCATCATCCGGGTGAAGCCCGTGGGGGCGATCCCTACCGGCAGCCGGGACGGCTTGCCAAGGATCTCGGTGCCGAGGTCCACGCTGGAGACGTCGCGCAGGATGCCGGGCCGGAACTCGATGTCGAGGAACGCCTGGCGCGCACGGCGCAGCGTGATCTCGGCTTCCGCGGCGCCGTCGGTGTAGTCGAAGGGCGCCTGCGGCGTGCGGCGCTTGGCGATGTCGCGGAGGTCCCAGATGGTGCTGGCGCGGCGCATCCTCGCGGCACGGCTGAACTCCGGTTTCTTAAACTGCATGAGCGGCGCGAGGTCCGAGTACTTCGGGACGCGTCGCTTCAGGGCAGCCGGAAGAATGCCGGCCGGGGCACCCGCCGCGGGGCCGGCCGGGTGGCCGCCCGGCGTGGTGGCTGCGGGAGTGGTGGGCACCTCGGGGTTGCCGGGCTCGATCGTCTGCGTCATGGTTGCCTCCGGGCAGGTCTCGTGTTCCTAGGTATCTGCATGCCTGGCGAAACTCGACCAGGGATGTGGTCCAACCACAGTCTAGCGGTGTGGTCCAACCACATCAAGTACGATGGTGCCATGCGTACCCATCAGCTTGTCCTGAAGTGGATCGAGGGCGAACTGTCCGGCGGCCGGCTGGTTCTGGGCGGACGGCTGCCGGCGGAGCGGTCCCTCGCCGGGCAGCTCCAGGTCTCCCGCACCTCCGTCCGCGAGGCCATCCGGGTTCTTGAGGCCATGGGGGTGCTCCGGGCAGGGGTGGGTTCCGGCCCCGACGCGGGCACCGTGGTCATTGCCGACCCCACTGCCGCCCTGGGCTCGGCGCTCCGGCTGCACGTGGCCACCTCACACCTGCCTGTCAAGGACATTGTGGAAACCCGGGTGCTGCTGGAATCATGGGCGGCCTCACGGGCCCGCCCGGAGTCGCCGTCCCTCGCAGAGGCCGGCCGGCTGCTGGACCAGATGGACAGCTGCGCGGGTACTGAGGTTTTCCTCGACCTGGACGTCCGTTTCCATCTGGCGCTCGCCAACGCCGCGGGCAACGCCGTGGTCAGCGCCATGATGGCTTCCCTGCGCGAAGCCATTCAGGGCTACGCGGGCCGGCTCACCGGAAACCTGCCCGACTGGGACTCCACCGCGGCCCGTCTCCGCGCGGAACACCGGGGCATTCTGGCGGCCATCAGCGCCCACGACGGCGGCCGAGCGGCCACGTTGGTCGCGGACCACATCGAGGGCTACTACGCAGAAGCCGGGCTGGGCTCAGGGGACTGACCCGCCGGCCGCACTCGGAGAGGATTCCGCGGAAAGCCCCGGTGATTCCTGCGGAGGCCTTTCACATTGGCATCATCAGCCCCTAGAGTATCTAACACGTGGTTGTTTGATGGCTCAGCATCGGCACACCGCCATGTCAGTCAAATGGGGTTGCCGTTCGCTTGAGTAAAGGAATACGGAAATGTCTTCGGAGGCTAATTTCTCCAACGCACGGTTCTTGACCGTGGCTGAAGTCGCGGACGTCATGCGCGTGTCCAAGATGACCGTGTACCGACTTGTCCATTCCGGCGAAATGCCGGCTGTCCGCTTCGGCCGGTCGTACCGGGTGCCGGAGAACGCCGTCGAGCAGTATCTCAAGGGTGCTGTCGTCGACGGGCACACGGAAACAGCCTGAGTCTTGCCGCGGCGCCGGCTGCTGCCGGAATATCAACTGCAGGCATCCGGGAGTGCCTGCGGTCGTGGTGTGCCCCCGGGAGGCGGTACCCTGTTAAGGAACGTTTTACGTCATTGTAAGAACCTGTCCGTTGTTCAGTCTGCTGCTTAGCCCGCGGACCCTTCCCAACAGGCAGGTACTGCATCTAGCCGGTAAGGAACTTTCGTGGGTTCAGTTATTAAGAAGCGTCGCAAGCGTATGGCCAAGAAGAAGCACCGCAAGCTGCTTCGCAAGACGCGCCACCAGCGTCGCAATAAGAAGTAGAGATACTTCGCAGAATGTGAATGCCCGTTGCCTTCCAGGCGGCGGGCGTTTTCTTTGGGGTTTTCGCGCCGGATTCGGACGGGCGACGCCCTTTCGCGCTGGCGACGCCGGTTTGGCCTGGCGACGCGCTTTCGCGCGGGCGACGCGCGGATTCGCGTAGCGCCCGGCAGGAAACGCCGCGCCAGGATTAAAGCGCGGCGAAAACTGGCGCGGCAGTCGCGGGCCGCGGGGCGGATCCGCAAGTGGAAAGGTGCCCGCAGGCTACAAGGTAGGGCCGCGGAAGCGGGAGAAACCCCGCCAGAGGCCGTAGATGACCCCGCCGGCCGTGGCGGCCTTAAGGCCCAGAGTCGCTGCGCGGCGTCCGGAGCGGAAATCGTAGACCGGCCAGTTGTTCTCCCGGGCGTGCCGGCGCAGCCGCGAATCCGGGTTGATGGCCACGGGATGGCCCACCATGCTCAACAGCGGGATGTCGTTGTGTGAGTCGCTGTAGGCCCAACAGCGGTTGAGGTCCAGGCCCTCGGCCTCGGCGATCACGCGGACAGCGATTGCCTTTGCGGGGCCGTGCAGAATGTCGCCCACCAGTCTGCCGGTGTATGCCCCGTCCACGATCTCGCCCACCGTGCCGAGGGCGCCGGTGAGGCCCAGTCGCGTGGAGATCACGGTGGCCACCTCGATTGGCGTCCCCGTCACGAGCCAGACCTTGCGGCCCACCCGGAGATGCTGCTCCGCGAGGGCCTTGGCGCCCGGCCAGATCCGGGACTCGATCATCTCGTCATAGACCTCTTCGCCCAACGCCTCGACGTCCTCTACCGTGATGCCGGCGGCCAGGGTGAGGGCGGAGTCGCGGACGGCGTGAACGTCATCCATATTCTCGCCGCGCAGCACGAACATCAGCTGTTTCCACGCAAAACCGGCGGCCTCGCGGGCAGTGAAAGCACCGCGCTGGTGCATCTTGCGCGCCACATGGAACAGGCTGGCGCCCCGCATGAGGGTGTTATCGACGTCGAAGAAAGCGGCCTCGCCTTGCTGCGGCGGCGCAGCAGGCTGTCCGGCCACGGCGACGTACTTCTCCTCGGGCATTCCCTGAGTCTAGCCAACGCGGCGGCTGGTTGCCGTCGACCGGGCCGCGGAGCCCGGGCCTGATGTGCCGTGCGTCGACGCCGGAGGGTATGCCGGGCTACCGTGGAACCATGCCTACGCCCACGTCCCTCCCCGATGTAGTTCTGATCACCAAAGCCGACTGCCACCTCTGCTCAGACGCGCGCGCCGCCGTCGGCCGGGTCACGGAAGCCCTTGGCATCGGCTGGAGCGAACAGTCGGTGGATGACGACGCGGCGTTGCGTGAGCGGTTTGCCGAGGAGATCCCGGTGGTGCTGGTGGACGGTGTCCAGCGGGATTTCTGGAAAATCGATGAAGTCCGGCTGGAGCGGACTCTGCGCAGTGCCCTGCAGCTGGGAATCTGACGCGGCGTGGCCCGAACAGCTGCTTGCTTTGTTGGCCGAACGGCCGGGGCTCTAGAGTGGGAGGCACAACGCGACGCAATGGAGCAGATAGTGACTTCGCTGGATTCAACTCCCGAGGCTGTGCACGGGGGGACGGGGGCTGCAGCCAAGCAGATTCCGCCCGCGGCCGTATCCCGGCTGACCATCTACCTGCGCGCCCTGACCACGTTGCTGGCCGAAGGGGTGGACCGGGTCTCCTCCGAGTCACTGGCCGAAGCCTCGGGTGTCAGTTCATCAACGCTGCGCAAAGACCTCTCCCACGTCGGCTCCTACGGCACCCGCGGTGTGGGCTACGAAGTGAAGTACCTCAACCGGCATATTGCCGCGGCCCTCGGCCTGACACAGGACTGGAAGGTCGCGATTGTCGGTGCGGGCAACCTGGGCAAGGCCCTCGCGCGGTACGGCGGCTTCGAATCCCGGGGCTTCGACATCGTTGCGATCTTCGACGCCGACCAGATGGTGGTGGGCAGCGAGGTCGGCTGGCTTCGGGTCAGTGACGCAGCTGATCTTCAGCCGGTGCTGCAGCGCACCGGTACCAACATGGTGGTGCTGGCGCTGCCGGCAGCGGCGGCGCAGAGTGTCTGCGACAGCGTGATTGCCGCGGGCGTCCGCAGCATCCTCAGCTTTGCCCCGGTGATGCTCCAGGTGCCGCCGGGGGTGAACCTGCGCAAGGTGGACATGGCCACTGAACTCCAGATCCTCGCGTATCACGCACAAAGGGCGCAGAACCCGGAGGACGCCGACTAGTTTCAGTCGGGCCGTCCGGATCCCGCGCCCTGCGCGCCGTGCCTGTTTAGTTGGGTGCGCCCGGCTGTCCGTACGGATTAGCGAACGGCTGGCGCTTGCTGAAATAGGGCGAGTTCGCGGGGAGGTAGAGCAGCACGATGCCCGCGATGCCGAGGACGGCCGCCAGGGTCGAAAGACCCAGCGGGAAGAGGCTGAAGACCGACAGCGCGGCGAAGACCGTGCCCAGGATGCGAGCCCAGTTCTTGCCCTTGCGGACGTTGAGGGCGACGAGAGCGTAGAGGCCGGCGCTGATTGCCGCGAAGACGAGGATGGTGCCCGTCAGAAACGGCTTGAGGTCCTCGTACGCCACGTCGGTGCCGCTGGCGCTCATTTGCTGCTGGAACATGTCCCGCATGGCGGCGCTGTCCAGGGCACCAAGGGACACCAGCAGCGAGATCACCCACACCGCGCCGGAGGCGACGATGAGCCAAAACGCGATGTTGACCTGCTTCGGCATGGCGGCGGGGGCTTGTGGCTGGCCGGGGTGGCCCTGGGCGTACGGGGACTGGCCGTATTCGGCCTGCCCGTACTGAGGCGGAGCCTGGCCGTACTGCGGGGCGGCGGGTGCGTTCTGGCCGTACTGCGGGGCCGCGGGTGCGTTCTGGCCGTAGCTCGGCATCGGCTTTTCGCCCGGCGTATTGCCGTCCGGGTTGGCCGGCGGGACGGGAGGGATACTCATGGCGGTCCTTTTGCATGTCGGTCTGGAGCGGCTACCGGGACCAGAATCCTGCCCTGCCCCCAGCATGGGTATCTCCACCGTACCGCGGGCCGGTCGCTGCGCGGATCATTCCCGAGAGGTATTCTCAGCCCGCGTACAACGCGTCCAGTGCAGTGCAAGCGGAGGGGCCGTCGCGGGGCTGGTGCCCTGCAACGGCCTCTCAGCCACCCTCAAACGGTTTCCCTCCGGCCCTGGATCAGGCGCGGCCCCGGACGGAAGCGAACCAGGCCTGGGAATTGGGCAGCCACATCAATACGGTCGCCGCGAGGCTGATGAGGAACCCGGACCAGTTGGTGCCCCGTCCGTCCACGGCGCCGGCGCTGATGATGTTCAGCAAGAGGGAAATGCCGGCAACGATCGTGAGGGCAAACCGGGCCCATTCATGGCCTTCCTTCATTTTCATGGCCAGGACAATCTGGGCCGCGGCCAGCGCGAGGGCAACGAGCGCCAGCAGCAGAACCACCAGTCCCACGCCAGGCGCGAATGCGAAGAGGACAAATGATCCGAAGAGGACGATGATGCCGCCCAGCAGGCCCAGAAGCCCGCCAATCAGCCAAACCCAGTAGGAAACTTTCAGTTCGGTCGGCATCCCAGTGACGGTGAACATGCCGGAGAGGCCACCCCGGGGCATAACGTCATTGAAGGTCTTAGGACGCCCTGTCGGCATCTCGAAGCGGAACCCGCCCGCCGGCGCAGGCCCGCCTTGCGGATACCCCTGCGGGGGTTGGCCGGAGCCCGACGGCGGCTGGTAGCCCTGCGGGGGTTGGCCGGAGCCCGACGGCGTCTGGTAACCCTCCGGGACCGTCGGTGTTACCTGGGGCGGCTCGGAGCCAGCGGGCGGAGCGCTGCTGCCCTGCGGCGGCTGGGCACCCGGTTGCTGCGGGGGAGTTACATCACTGGGGTTGCTCATGGCTCTCACTGTAGACCGCGCATGTGCCGATATCTAGGAATCTGAGCCGATTGCGGACAATGCCGAGGCGCCGATAAATCAGGGCCCGAGGCGGCCCGAGGTGGTCCGGCAGCACGTTCGGCAGCGCGTCCGGCAACATGTCCAGCGGCAGCCGGGCCGGGGTAATACAGGGCAACCCGATCCATCGCGGGGATGAAGCGGGTTGCCGGCGGTTTCAAGCCGCGGTGACCGGCCCGATTTGCACGCCAGGCCGGCCCAGGAATGCTGGCTAGGCAGCCGGTGCGATGAAAGCCAGTTCGAGGTTGACGGCTACCTTGTCGCTGACCAGCACGCCGCCGGCCTCGAGGACCGCGTTCCACGTCAGGCCGAAGTCCTTGCGGCTGATGGTGGTCTCGGCGGACAGGCCGGCGCGGGTGTTGCCGAACGGGTCAACCGCAACGCCGTTGAATTCGGTCTCTAGGGCCACCGGGCGGGTGACACCCTTGATGGTGAGCTCGCCCTGGAGTTCGTAGACGTCCCCCTTGGGGACGATGTGCTTGGAAACGAAGGAGATTTCCGGGAACTTCTCGACGTCGAAGAAGTCTTCGCCGCGGACGTGGCCATCGCGGTTGACATCGCCGGAGTCGAAGCTCGCGGTCTTGATGGTGGCGCTGACCTTCGAGTCGGCGACGTTCTCGGCGAGGTCCAGGGTGGCTTCTGCATCCTTGAACTGGCCGCGGACCTTGCTGATGCCCGCGTGGCGGACGGTGAAGGCAATCTCGCTGTGCGAGTTGTCCAGGGTCCAGGTGCCGGTGGTGACGTTGACGGGAAGTGCCATGGTGTTCTCCTTGAAGTCGGGTGTTGGGACAGATTTGATCATTGACCGAAGCGTCATTAGTTGAAGACTCAACTAACTGCTCACCCAGTATAAACATGCATTTGCATCTTTTATTCCACTTCCGGGGAACATTTCACAAAACTCGTCAGTTCTACCTGTCGTAGAAGATTTCGTCATTGCCCCTGCCCTTTGAGAAACTGGTACACATGCCCCAAGCCACTGTTCATCTGCTCCGCCACGGCGAGGTCCACAATCCCGATGGTGTCCTCTACGGGAGGCTGCCGGAGTTTCACCTCTCCGCGCTCGGCCGGGAGATGGCCCGGACGCTTGCGGAGCATTTCATTGAGCGGTCCGTGCAGGGGGCGAAGATCGTCCACCTGGCCGCCTCACCGCTGACCCGCGCGCAGGAGACGGCACAGCCCATCGCCGAGGCGCTCAACCTCCAGATCACCACCGAGGACCGGATTATCGAGGCCGCCAACTACTTCGAAGGGGTCCATGTCACCAAGGCCGAGCTCCTGAAGCCGAAGCACTGGCCGATGCTGCGCAACCCGCTCCGGCCCTCCTGGGGTGAACCGTACAAGGAACAAGCGGCCCGGGTGATCGCCGCCGTCCAGGATGCCCGCCGTCGGGCGATCGAACTCGGCGGCGAAGACGCAGAGGCCATTCTCGTCAGCCACCAGCTGCCCATCTGGACCACCCGCTTGAGTGCGGAGAAAAAACCGCTCTGGCATGACCCGCGGAAACGCGAATGCACGCTCACCTCGCTCACATCGCTGGTGTTCGACGACGCCGGAAACTTCGTGCGCGTCGACTACAGCGAGCCGGCTGCCGTTCTCCTGCCCGGTGCCTCAAGCACCCCGGGGGCCTGAGCATGGGCAGCACTCATCTACCCTTTGGCCACCCGGCACTGACCCGGCGCAGCGTCCTGACAGCTGGAGGCGCGGCGCTCGCCGTCGTGCTGGGCCTCTCCGCTTGCGCGCAGGAAGATGCGCTGGCCAAGCAGGCCAAGGCCGGCGACAACAAGAACTACGTGGCCGGCGACGGCTCGGTGACGGAGTTCGCCGTTGCGGACCGCAAGACCCCCATCGCCATCAAAGGCACCCTCTTCGACGGCACCGCCGTGACGCCCGATGCCTTCCAGGGCAAGGTCACCGTGCTCAACTTCTGGTTCGCCGCATGTGCCCCCTGCCGGGTCGAGGCGCCCTCGCTGGAGGCCCTGCACCAGGAGTTCAAGAGCCAGGGCGTGCAGTTCTTCGGCGTGAACCTCCGCGACGAGAAAGCCACTGCGGACGCGTTCGACAAGTCCTTCGGCCTCACCTACCCGAGCTTCAACGACAAGGACGGTGCGGTGCTGCTTGCCGTCTCCGGCCTCGTCCCACCTGGCGCCGTTCCCACCACACTGGTGCTGGACAAGCAGGGCCGGGTGGCGTCCCGCGTCCTCGGCGAGATCCAGAAGGGCACCCTCAAGTCCCTCATCGCCGCAGCCGTGGCCGAGTAGCGGACGGCGCAGACCATGAACAGCCCCTTCGCCGAAGCCATCCTGAGCGGCTCGCTGCTGCTGGCCATCCCCGTGGCGCTCCTGGCCGGACTCGTCTCCTTCCTGTCGCCCTGCGTGCTGCCTCTTGTGCCGGGCTACCTGGGCTACGTCACCGGCCTGACCGGCGTCGACCTCCAGAAGCAGAAGCGCGGCCGCATGCTGGCCGGAATCGGGCTCTTTGTCCTGGGCTTCTCGGTGATCTTTGTGCTGCTCGGCGGGGCATTTGGCCAGCTGGGAGCACTGGTCACGGGCTCGCAGAATGCTTGGATCACGCAACTGCTGGGCATCTTCGTGATCATCATGGGAGTGGTTTTCCTGGGCGGCTTTGGTTGGCTCCAGCGGGACGCCAAAATACGTGCCAGGCCGCCTGCCGGGCTGTGGGGTGCGCCCCTGCTGGGCATCACCTTCGGGCTGGGCTGGGCGCCGTGCATCGGGCCCACTTTCTCCGCGGTCCAGCTGTTGAGCCTGTCCGGCGGATCTTCGGCGGCCAAGGGCGCGTTCCTGGCCTTCGTGTATAGCCTCGGCCTCGGCATTCCCTTCCTGCTGATTGCCTTGGCCGTGCGCCGCGGCATCGGCGTGATGTCCTTCTTCCGCAAGCACCGGCTCGCCATCCAGCGCACCGGGGGCGGGATCCTGATTGTGCTGGGCCTGCTGATGGCCAGCGGAGCGTGGGGCACCTGGGTTTCCGCGTTGCAGTACTGGTTCCAAAACGATGTGAAATTGCCGATCTGATGAGCGAGCGAGTGAACGTAGAGAAGAAGTCCCCGGCCCCCGGCGTCACGCCCGAGGGCGCCAGCCCTGTGGCCGCCGCCAAGGCGGAAGCTGTCCTCCCGGTGCTCGGCCCGCTGGGCATGCTCCGTTGGGCCTGGACCCAGCTGACCAGCATGCGCACGGCGCTGTTCCTGCTGCTGATGCTCGCCGTCGCGGCTGTGCCCGGCTCGCTCTTCCCGCAGCGGCCCGCCAACCCGTCCATCGTCACGCAGTACATCAAGGACCGCCCGGATTACGGCCAGCTCCTGGACACACTGCAGCTATACGACGTGTATTCCTCGGCCTGGTTCTCGGCCATCTACATCCTGCTGTTCATCTCACTGATCGGCTGCGTGATTCCCCGCGCCATCGCGCACTACAAGGCGATGCGCTCCCAGCCCCCGCGCACCCCCGCACGGCTCTCGCGGCTGCCCGAATACGGAACGCTGGTGATCGCCGCCGACGCCGGGATCCCGGCGTCGGGCGCCATCTCCGACGCCGCCGGGCTGCTGAAGAAGCGCGGCTACCGCGTTGACGTCCGGGACCCCGACGGCGCCCGGCCGTCCCTGGGCGCCGAGCGCGGCTTCCTGCGCGAAGTCGGGAACCTGCTCTTCCACACCTCACTGATCGGGGTACTGGTCTCAATCGCAATCGGCGGACTGTTCGGCTACAGCGGGCAGCGGATCCTGGTGGAGGGCGACACCTTCGTGAACACCCTGGTGGGCTACGACCAGTTCACGCCGGGCACCAACTTCCAGAGCGGCCAGCTGCAGCCCTATTCGGTCCAGCTGGACAAGTTCCAGGTCGCGTTCGACCGCGAATCGAAGGGTAAGGTCGGCCAGCCCATCGACTTCAGGGCCGATGTGACCACGAAGGAAACCCCGGACGCGCCCGCCCAGAAGAAAGTGCTGAAAGTCAATGACCCGCTCAGCCTTGGCGGCACCGGCATGTACCTCACGGGCAACGGCTACGCCCCTGTAGTGACCATCCGCGACGGCGCCGGCAACGTCGCCATGCAGGGTCCGGTCGTGGCCAAGCTGCAGGGCGACAATTACTACTCGTCCGCGGTCATCAAGGTCCCGGACGCCAAGCCGGAGCAGCTCGCCTTCGCCGGCTTCTTCCTGCCCACCGCCTTCGTCACTGAGGAAGGCGTGTCCTTCAGCGGTGATCCCGAGCTGTTCAACCCCCAGCTGACCCTCAACTCCTACTTCGGCGACCTCGGGCTGGACGACGGCGCCCCGCAGAACGTCTTCGAGCTCGACGTCAAGAAGCTCACGCCGCTCAACGCCCGGAACCTCGACGCCGGCGGCATCACCCTCTCGCCCGGCGCCACCTACACCCTGCCGGACGGCAAAGGCTCCATCAGCTTTGACGGCGTCAAGCGCTACATCGGCGTGGACATCCACCACAATCCGGGACAGCTTTACGCCCTGATCTCCGCGCTCCTGGCGGTCGCCGGCCTGGTCACCTCGCTCTACGTGAACCGCCGCCGCGTCTGGGTCCGGACGGGGTCCCATGAGGACGGCCGCACCATGGTCGAATACGGGCTTCTGGCCCGCGGCGAAGACCACCGGCTTGCCGGGGAGGCAACCGCGATCCGCAAGCTGCTGGCCGGTGCCTGGGATCTCGACGGCGCCGCCACCGGCTCCCAGCCTGCCCGTTCCGCCGGCTCCCAGCCGGCTTCCGCCACCGGCTCCCAGCCGACTATCAGCGGCAAGGCGGATAATGACCGGGCGGGCACGGACTTGTCCGGAGCCGGTAGAGCGCTGCCCTCCCCGGACCATCCCGCAGCAGACGTCATCCAGTCATCAGCCGGCTCGCGTGAGTCAAAGAAGGATCAGTAATGCCCCCCATCAACGAAACCATGGGCCAGTACAGCGAGCTGTTCATGCTCCTAGCGGCAGGCACCTACACGGTGGCGTTCATCGCCTTTGCCTGGGACCTGGCCAAGAGCAGCAAGGTGTTGCGCGCGGTGGACCTCAAGGCTGCCGGGCTCTCGGGTGCTGAGGCCGCCCGCGTTCCGGTCACGGCCGGTGCCGGGGCCTCATCGGGTGCCGTGGACCGGGCCGACTCGGACGTGGCCGGGCCGGTCGGACGGGCCGAGCGCCCGTCGTCGTCCGTTTCGCGCAGTGCCGCCGGTACCACCGGGATCGGCCAGACCGCCGACGGCGCCATGCGCTACGCCGGCGAACGGCGCGTCCCCGCCCGGGTCGCCGTCGCCCTGACCGTGCTGGGCGCGGCGATTCACGCCGCAGGAGTCATCACGCGGGCCATCGGCTCGGGCCGGGTGCCGTGGGGAAACATGTACGAGTTCCTGACTACCGGCGCGTTTGTGGCGGTGGCCGTCTTCCTGCTGGTGCTGATCCGGCGTGACCTGCGCTTCCTTGGCACGTTTGTCATTGGCCTGGCCATCATCATGCTGGTTGCGGCGTCCGTGGCCTTCTGGACGCCGGTGGGGCATCTCGTTCCCGCGCTGCAGAGCTATTGGCTGATCATCCACGTTTCCATTGCCGTGCTGTCCTCCGCACTGTTCACCCTGACCTTCGCCATGTCAGCCCTCCAGCTCGTGCAGTCGCACCGGCAGAAGACCATCGCGGCCGGCGGCGGGGACAAGCTGGGCTTCATGCGCCTGGTTCCGTCCGCGCTGAGCCTCGAGAACCTGTCCTACCGGATCAACGCCATCGCCTTCGTAGGCTGGACCTTCACGCTCATGTTCGGTGCCATCTGGGCCGAGAAGGCCTGGGGCCGCTTCTGGGGCTGGGATACCAAGGAAGTCTGGACCTTCGTGATCTGGGTGGTCTACGCCGGCTACCTGCACGCCCGCGCCACCCGCGGCTGGACCGGAACCCGCGCCGCCTGGCTGTCGATTGTCGGCTACCTCTGCGTGGTCTTCAACTTCACCATCGTGAACCAGTTCTTCAACGGCCTGCACTCCTACTCGGGGCTGTAAGCGCAGTACCGGGTCTGCGACCGGGTCCCCGGTTCGCCCCAGGTTCGCCACAAATGGCCGCTATGGAACCCCGCATAGCGGCCGTTCGAGTCAGATGGGTGATTTACAAGGCGGTGCACTGCGCGAAAACTACGATTGGGACCGGCCCGGGTGCTTTCCAGGCCCGCACCGGCCCATGCCTGCATTGGTTCGCCACAAATGGCCGCTACGGAACCCCTGGTAGCGGCCATTCGCGTCAGATGGGTGTTGAGCGGGCCGACGATCTCCATCGATTCGCCACAACTGGCCGCTTTTCCGCCCCGGCCCACGCCCTGCATCGAGTCGCCACGAATGGCCGCTATGCCACTCGGCTTCACGCCCGTTTGCCACAGGAGGCCGCTATTCCGTCGGTCTTAGCGGCCATCAGCGTCAGACGGGCGCACAGCGGGGCGTGCGCTGCGCTGTAACTTTGGCCGCACCGTAGGCAGATTGGATGCAGGAGTCCAGCCGCGCTCGGTCAGCGCAGCGCGCACGCGGCTAACGGCAGTCGGCTCCAGGCCAGGGGTGAACGGGGTCAAATCCCACTGCGTCAATACAACAACGCGCCATCCGGCATCCCTGGCATTTTCATCTCGAAAGATGTCGCTCCGACGCTGCGCCGGTCGAACCACGTCCGCAGTGGGGAAGTGCAGCTCACCCAGTCCCCGGTAACGATCTCGTCCGGTTGGAGTGACTGCTGGTGGCCCACGACATTCTTGCGTCGCACGGCCCGCCTGCCCGGATCGCTCGTCAGGTGGACGCCAATCAGCATCTTTAGTGCACTCGGCAGAGGGAAACCCCACAGCACTGCCGCAGACAGGTGGCTCACTATAGCGCCGGTCACGGCGGTCAGGGCCCGCAAACGTGCCAGCAAAGTGTCCGGGGCGGTGGCCGGGGCCCGCACTCCGAAACAGGGACTGACCAGGTCCCGAGCCCGCGTCCGACGGCGGCTGAGCCCGGCGGCGCGGCCCTGCGTCACGGTGAAGGGCTCGTTTCGAAGATGCGAGGGAAGCTCGCTGGGATGGTGCATACGAGCATTCTGCTCCCGCCCGACGGGGTGTCGGGGGTTATCCACAGGTCAGGCGCAGTGTGGAGGAATAGTGGGCCTTGTGAGCGGCATGCGTGGGCGCCGAATTGTGACGGCCGTTCGGCGGAGATGGCCGCTATGGGGGCCGGTGTTCCGGCCAAGTGTGGCAAACGGGTGAAGTAAATACCCGAGACGGGGCCTTGGACGTAACCCTGAGTGGGTCCCGGGGAAGGGAATGCCGGCAGGGCCACGGAAATCCGACAGGTCAGCGGATAACAGGTGGCCCGGTGGGCTACTTGACCTCGTCGGTCCCCTGAGCGCCTGCGTCGTCGGAAGCGCCGGCGTCGCCGGAACCACGGGCGTCGCCGGCCTCGCCAGAGGCGGAACCGGCGCCGGTGCCGCCGTCGAGCTTGCGCTCTTTGGCGTCGAGTTCGTCTTTGAGCTTCTTGAGCCGGTCGGCCTCGGCCTGGTTGCGGCGGCGGATTTCGAGCCTGCGCAGGAAGTCCGGGTCGTCGTCGGGGGCGACGGGGTGGCTATACCTGGCCGGGGCCGGGCCGGTGCCGCGCGGGCGGCCGATCAGGAACCACAGGACGGCGCCGACCACCGGGAGAACAATCTGGACCACGATCCATGCCGGCTTGGAAATGCCTTTGGTCTGGCGCGCGTCGGTGCGGATCACATCAATGAGTCCGTAGACAAATACGACAAGTACGGCGACGGTAACCACTACACGGAGCATACGTTCAGTCTAGCCTCCGGGGAGTCGCCGGCGCCCTCCGTGCCATTGGCCGGCGACGAAGCGGCCAGCGGACGACGCCCCCGGGCAGGTCAGCCCCCGGGCAGGTCAGCCCCCGGGCAGCTAAACTTGAACTGTGGCTTTCCTAAAATACTCCCTGATCCGTCTGGCGCTTTTCGCACCACTTTTCGCATTGTTCCTCTACCTGCGGCTCGGCTGGCTCCTCGCCGTCCTCTGCGCCGGCATGATGGCCTTCGCTATCAGCTACTTGTTCTTCCAGAAACAGCGCGCCGCGGCTGCAGAATCGCTCCACCAGCGCTTTTCAGGTATGGCCAAGCCGTTGCGCAGCGCAGGGGAAGTGGACGACGCCGACGCCGAGGACCGCCTCGTCGACGCCCACCCGGACGTCACCGTCCGCACGGAGAACCGCACGAAGGACTCCCGGGAAACGGGCTCCTAGAAGCCTCGGCTCAGCACCAGGCCCAGCGAGAACAGCACCGCGTAGCCGAGGTTGATCAGTCCGGTCTGCTTGAGCACCGGGATCAGGCTCTTGCGCCGCCGGCCGGCGATCATCAGCCAGGACGGCATGAGGCTGGCCGGGATCAGCAGCAGCACAATCAGCATCCATGGCCGTCCCGGAGCGAGCACAATCGGCAGCAGGATCGCGACGGCGAGCATCAGAACGTAGCTTTCACGGGCGTGCTTGTCTCCGAGCCGCACCGCCAGCGTCTTCTTCCCGGCTTTCCGGTCGGTGGGGATGTCGCGGACGTTGTTGGCCATCAGCAGGGCGCAGGCAATCAGGCCCGTGCCAATCGCGCCGATGATGGCGGCAAGGCTCAGCCGGCCGGCCTGCGTGTAGGTGGTACCGAGCGTGGCCACGAGCCCGAAGAACACAAAGACGAACACGTCACCCAGGCCCAGATAGCCGTAGGGATTCTTACCGCCCGTGTAGCCCCACGCCGCGAGGACACAGCCGAGGCCCACGAGGATCAGCCACCACGCCTGCGTGATAATGACGAGGGTCAGGCCGAACACCATGGCCAGCGCAAACGCGGCGAAGGCAGCGTACTTGACCTGCCCGGGCCGGGCGGCGCCCGAGCCCACCAGCCGCAGCGGACCCACCCGGTCCTCATCGGTGCCGCGGATACCGTCCGAGTAGTCATTGGCGTAGTTCACGCCGACCTGCAGCAGCAGGGCCACGAGGGCGGCCAGGGCGGCGTTGAGCGGACGGAACGTGTCCATCTCGTACGCGGCAGCGGTGCCGATCAGGACCGGCGCAATCGCGGCCGGCAGGGTGCGCAGACGGGCGCCTTGGATCCATTGAGCGGCTGTGGCCACGGTCAGTACCTCGCGTTGATTTGGCTAAACCGGGAGTGCCCGGCCTATCTATTTTCCCTGATGCAGCCCGTGGAGCCGAACAATCATGCCGAGCCGGTCCGGTTTCCCGTTAGGCAGCATCAGCAGTTCACCCGCGACAAGCACGGTTTTCGGGGCCAGCCGGCCCAGGAGCGGCGCCCGGAGGGCACTCGCGGTGACGTCCTCGATGCCGGCCGGGGAACTGTCAGCAACCGCCACGTAGGCGGCGAGCGCGTGGCCCCACTCCGCGGAGGGGACACCGGCCACGAAGGCAGCCAGCACGCCGTCGAGCTTCTCCAGCTCCGTCTGGACATGCGCGGCGGAGACTTTCACGCCGCCGGTGATGACGACGTCGTCGGCCCGGCCGAGGACCGTGAGATTCCCTTCCCCGTCCAGCTCGCCGAGATCGTCCGTGCGGTACCAGCGGACGCCGTCGTCCTCGACGAATGCTTCCGCAGTGAGTTCCGGGGCGCCCAGATAGCCCGCGGCGATGGTGGCGCCGCCGAGCAGGATGCGCCCGTCGCCCTCCACCCGGACCAGGACGTCTTCGAGCGGGAAGCCGTCGTACACGCACCCGCCGCAGGTCTCGGCCGAGCCGTAGGTGGTCACCACGTGCACGCCGGCCGCCCGCGCCGCGGCGAGCAGTCCCGGTGACGCCGGGGCGCCGCCGAGCAGGATGGCATTGAAGCGCCGCAGCACCGCGAGCGTCTCCGCGGAGGGGGCGTCCAGCAGCCGCTGCAGCTGGGTGGGGACGAGGGACGTGAACCGGATCTTGTCCGTGAGCTCGAGCGCGGCGGTGGTAAAGGCCGCCGGGGTGAAGCCGCCGCTGAGGTCCATGACCCACGGCCGGGTGCCGGCGAAGAGCGATCGGACCAGGACCTGCAGGCCGGCCACGTACTGGACCGGGAGTGCCAGCAGCCACTGCCCCTCGCCCTTGAGCGCAAAGGCGGTCGCCACGGACGAAGCCGCCAGCGCCTCAAGCGTCAGGACGGTCGCCTTGGGCGTGCCGGTGGACCCGGAGGTCCGCACCACGGCGGCGGCGTCCGCAAAGCCGGGGGTGTCCACCAGTTCAACGACCGGTGAACCGTCGGGTCCGGCGGAGAGTTCGACGGCGGGGCCCTCACCCCGGAGGGCAGCCGCCAGCGCCGTCAGGGCGGGCTCGATGTTCACGGTTCCGGAAGTCACGGGAGCCTTAGAAGTAGTAGGGGAACTTGGACCAGTCCGGATCGCGCTTTTCCAGGAAGGCTTCCTTGCCTTCCACCGCCTCATCCGTCATGTACGCCAGCCGTGTGGCTTCGCCGGCGAAGACCTGCTGGCCGGCGAGCCCGTCGTCGGCCAGATTGAAGGCGAACTTCAGCATCCGGAGAGCCTGCGGGGACTGCCGGGCGATATCGGCGGCGTATTCCAGGGCCACCTCCTCGAGCCGGGCGTGATCCACCGCCTCGTTCACGGCGCCCAGCCGGACCATGTCCTCGGCCGAATACTCGCGGGCGAGGAAGAAGACCGCGCGGGCGGATTTCTGGCCGATCTGCCGCGCCAGCAGCGCGGAGCCGTAACCGGCGTCGAAACTGCCCACCGTGGCGTCTGTCTGCTTGAACTTGCCGTGCTCGCGGGAGGCGATGGTGAGGTCTGAGACGACGTGCAGCGAGTGCCCGCCGCCGGCCGCCCAGCCGTTCACGACGGCGATGACCACCTTGGGCATGGTGCGCATGAGCCGCTGGACTTCGAGGATGTGGAGCCGGCCGGCGCGGGCCGGGTCGATGGTCTCCTGGGTCTCGCCTTCGGCATAGCGGTAGCCGTCGCGGCCGCGGATCCTCTGATCGCCGCCGGAGCAGAAGGAGTGGCCGCCGTCCTTGGCGGAGGGGCCGTTGCCGGTGAGCAGGACTGTGGCGACATCGGGGGTCATCCGGGCGTGGTCCATGGCGCGGTAGAGCTCGTCCACGGTGCCGGGGCGGAACGCGTTGCGGACCTCCGGGCGGTTGAAGGCGATGCGCACCGTGGGCAGGTCCCGGACTACGTGTCCCTCGGCGGAGCGCTGCACCTGCCGGTGGTAGGTCATGTCCTGGAAGTCGTCGAAACCGGACACTATGCGCCACCGGGCGGGGTCAAAGACGTCGGATACCTTGGTGGGGATTTCGTTGCTCACGGTCCGAGTCTAGTAATTGGCTTAGCTGATGCAGAACTCATTGCCCTCCGGGTCCGCCATGGTGTGCCAGGAACGCGGTCCCTGGCCGGCGGTCCAGAGGAAGGGGGCCGCCGGAACGTTCCCGCGGAATTTTCCGTCGTACCCCATGCAACGCGGGGTCACTTAGAGCCCATGCGGGGCGCCGGGATGGGCCGTAGGTGACCCCGCGTTGCTTGGCTCAGGGCTGGACACTTTGGAGCTGCTCGAGGAGCTCCGGCGGGATCGCGTAGATGAAGATGACTGCCAGCAGGTTCTTTGCGGCGTGGACGAAGTAGGAGAACATCACGTTCCGGCCGGTCCAGACGTAGACGAACACCAGCACTGCGCCCATGGCGAGGTAGGGCATCAGCGCAGGCAGGGTCAGGTTCTCCTGGCCGACGATGTGCAGGGCGGCGAACAGCACCACGGACAGGACGCAGCAGATCCAGATATTGACCCGCCGGCTGAGCTTGCCGATGAGCAGGTGGCGGAAAATGTACTCCTCCACGAAGGGGCCCACGATCACCAGGAGCGGGACCATCAGCCAGGCCGGCACCTGCTGCATGAGCGCCTGCAGCCCGGCCTGGTTGGCGGACGTCTGCACCGTCCCGGTGATGGCCACCAGTACAGCGGTCAGGACCAACATGGCGATGAGGGCCGCCGGAACCATCAGCACAGTGAACCAGGGCCTCGTGGCGAGGACGCGAAGATCGCGCGCGGCGATGTGGCGGGCAGCGGCGAGGGCTAGGACGCCAATGGTTCCGTAGAAGATCAGGTTCACGGCGTAGGAGGCGACGGCCGGGTTCGGGGACAGTTGCAGCATCAGCGGGGCGAGCAGTTCGCCGGCCACGGCAAAGAGGGCAGCCACGGCTACGTAGAGTCCGGCGGTGGTGAGATCAAGCCGGGAAAACCGGTACAGCTCCGGCCTCGGCGCTGCAGGTGTGCTGAGTACTGTTCCCATGCCACCAGCCTAGCGCCGCAGCACAACGGCAGGGTCACGTACAATATTCGGTATGCCTAAATATTTGTTTCGGCCAGCCAAGACCGGTCGCCCAATCCGTGGCTTTCGCACCGCCGGAGCCTTCGTCACCACCGTTGTTCTTTGCCTTTCCGTGGCCGCGTGCGGGAGTGCCGCCCCGGGCCAGGGTTCCGGGGGTGGGAAGCCCGTTGTGCTGACCACTTTCACCGTGCTGGCCGACGTGGCGCAGAACGTGGCAGGGGACAAACTGCAGATCGAATCCATCACCAAGGCCGGAGCTGAAATCCACGGCTACGAGCCCACCCCCGGTGACATCCGCAAGGCGTCCAAGGCTGACCTGATCCTGGACAACGGCCTGAATCTTGAGGCGTGGTTTGCCCAGTTCGTTGACGGCCTGGACGTTCCGCACGCCGTGGTGAGCGATGGCGTGGAAGTGATGTCCATCAGTGAAGACTCCTACCAGGGCAAACCGAACCCGCACGCGTGGATGTCGCCGGTCAACGTCCAAATCTATGTGGACAACATGGTGCAGGCGTTCTCGAAGCTCGATCCGGACAACGCCGCGGCCTTCGAAGCGAACGGCCTGGCCTACAAGGCCGAGCTGCAATCCGTGAAGGACGAAATGGTCCAGAAGCTCTCTGCCGTCCCCGAGGCGCAGCGGGCCCTGGTGACGTGCGAGGGCGCATTCTCGTATCTGGCGCGCGACGCCGGCCTCCGGGAGGTCTACATCTGGGCAGTCAACGCCGAACAGCAGGCCACCCCGCAACAGATCACCAAAGCCATCGAATTCGTGAAAACCAACAACGTCCCCGCTGTGTTCTGCGAGTCAACAGTGTCGGACGCCCCGATGCGCCAGGTGGTGGGAGCCACGGGCACCACCTTCGGCGGGGTGCTGTACGTGGATTCGCTCTCCGAGGCGGACGGACCCGTGCCCACGTACCTGGACCTCATCCGGCACGACTCCAGGATCATCACCGAAGGCCTGACGGGAGCGGCATCATGAGCAAACCGGCCATCCTGGTGGAAAACGTCACCGTCCACTACGGCGACGTCCTGGCGCTCGACGCCGCGTCACTGTCCCTTGAGGCTGCCCGGATCTGCGGCCTCGTGGGCATGAACGGCTCCGGTAAATCCACGCTGTTCAAGGCGATCATGGGAATGATCAAGCCCGACGCCGGCCGCGTCCTCATCAACGGTGAACCGCCTGCCAGGGCACGCAAAGAGGGTGGAACCGGCTACGTCCCGCAGAGCGAGGACGTGGACTGGCAATTCCCGCTTTCGGTCCGCGATGTGGTGATGATGGGCCGCTACGGGCACCAGGGGTTCACCCGCCGCCCGTCCAAGGCCGACCGTGCCGCCGTCGACCTCGCCCTGGACCGGGTGGAACTGTCCGAGTTCGCCAACCGGCAGATCGGCCAGCTCTCCGGCGGCCAGAAGAAACGCGTGTTCGTGGCCCGGGGGATCGCCCAGGGAGCCACCATGATGCTTCTGGACGAGCCGTTCGCCGGGGTGGACAAGCGCTCCGAGGCAACGATCACGCGCCTGCTGAAGGAGCTCGCCGCTGACGGCTGCACCATCCTGATCTCCACCCATGACCTGCACGCCCTGCCGCAGCTCTGCGACGAGGCTGTGCTCCTGATGCGCAAGGTCCTGATGCACGGCCCGCCCGAGGTGGTCCTGCAGCCCGAGCACCTGGCCATGGCATTCGGCCTCGATGTCCTCAACCGCGACCTTCCTGACCGGGACGTTTCGAACCGGGACCTTACGAAACAACTGGGCAGGAGCTAAATCATGGATCTCCTTGACGTCCTGCTGGAACCGTTGGGCTATGACTTCATGGTCCGCGCCATCATCACGACGGCGCTGGCCGCGATAGTGTGCGCGGTGCTGAGCTGCTGGCTGGTGCTGATTGGCTGGTCGCTGATGGGTGACGCGGTGTCCCACGCCGTGCTTCCCGGGGTTGTTCTCGCCTATATTGTCGGGGCGCCCTTCGCCGTGGGGGCACTGGTGTTCGCCCTGATTGCCGTGACCCTGATCGGCGTGGTCCGCAACACGAGCCGGGTGAAGGAGGACGCCGCGATCGGGATTGTGTTCACTTCGCTGTTCGCCCTGGGCCTGGTGCTCATCTCCGTCACACCGAGCCAGACGGATCTCAACCACATCATCTTCGGTAACCTGCTCGGCGTCAGCATCCCCGACTTGATCCAGGTTCTTGTGCTGGGTGTGATCGCCTTCACCATCCTGCTCCTCAAACGGCGGGACCTGACGCTTTACGCATTCGACCCCACGCACGCCCACGCGATCGGCCTGTCCCCGAAGCGCCTCGGCGCCCTGCTGCTGGGGCTCCTGGCGCTGACATCCGTGGTGGCGCTGCAGACCGTGGGCGTGGTACTGGTGGTGGCCATGCTGATCATCCCCGGCGCCACGGCTTACCTGCTCACGGACCGGTTCTCCCGCATGCTGGTGATCGCGCCGGTTATTTCCGCGGTGTGCTCCGTCGCCGGCATCTACTTCAGCTACTACCTCGACACCGCCTCCGGCGCCATGGTGGTTCTGACACAGGGTGCCGCCTTCGCCGCCGTCTATCTCTTCAGCCCCCGGCAAGGGCTGATCGGCACCCGGCTGGCGAAGGCCCGCCGCAAGAAGGCAGCTGCGCTCGCCGCCTGATATTGCCCGGCCGACGGCGGCAGTCGCCCCAGCAGTTGGCCGACGGTGTCATACTTGACGGCGCAGGCCGCCGCCGGGCAGGCTGGGCACCTACTTGCGAGGACTCCTTGAGCGAACATCTCCGCCTTTCGGGCGTATCCCATGGTTACGGGGACCGCCAGCTGTTTGCCGGCGTCGACATTGCCATCACAGCTGGCGAACATGTGGCGATCGTCGGCGAAAACGGGGCGGGTAAATCCACGCTGCTCCGGATTCTTGCCGGGATTGAGGCGCCGGACGAGGGGACCGCCGTCAGCCAAGGCCGCGTAGGCTATCTTGCCCAGACCCTCGGCCTGCCTGATGCGTTCACCGTGAGCAACGCGATCGACGCCGCGCTGGCATCCCTCCGCGAGATGGAGGCCGAGCTGGACCGACTGGAAAACGGGCTTGCCGGCGCGGAAGCGGACGAACTGGAGCGCTACGGAAACCTGCAGACGCAATACCAGCTCAGGGAAGGCTACGCCGCGGAACCCCGGGTGGAAGCGGCTCTGGACCGGCTTGGCCTGGGCGGGCTGGACCGGACGCGGACCCTGGGCTCGCTCTCCGGCGGGGAACAGGAACGCGTAGCACTGGCCTGCGTGCTGGCCGATCCCGCGGACATCCTCCTTCTGGATGAGCCCACCAATCACCTGGACGCCAGCGGAACGGCCTGGCTGGAAGCGCGGCTGTCCGCGCACCGCGGAACCGTGGTGGTGGTCTCCCACGACCGGGTCCTGCTGCGCAAGGTGGCCTCGACCGTGATTGAAGTGGATGCCGAACGCCGGACGGTCAACCGCTACGGCAACGGCTATGAAGGCTACCTGCGGGAGAAGGCCGCCGAACGCCAGCGCTGGGCGCAGCAGTACCACGGCTGGCTCGATGCGAAGGCTGCCGAACGGCTCCAGGCGGACACGGTCGCGGGGAAGATGGGCTACGCCCGCCAACGCGACGGCGACAAGATGGGGTTCGATTTTAAGGCCGGCACGTGGCAAAAGGCGGCCACCAGTAAGGTCCGCAATGCCCAGGAACGTCTCCGCAGGCTGGAGGTAAACCCTATTGACCGTCCACCGGTGCCCCTGAAGCTGGCAACGGATCTGCGGCCGGACGTTGCAGCGGGCCCCGCCCTTGAAGCGAAGGCAGTGATGGTGCCCGGACGCCTGGAACCAACGGACTTCCGGGTGGAGGCGGGCCAGAAGATCCTGATTACGGGTCCCAACGGTGCGGGCAAGTCCACGCTGCTCGCCGTCCTCGCGGGCACGCTGGAACCGGCCACAGGCGCAGTGCTGAGGCACGGCCGGATCGGATACCTACAGCAGGAGCTTGAACCCCCGCGGCGTCCGTCGCTGCGCCTCCTGCCCGCTTTTGCCGAGGGCCTGGGCGGCAACATCGATGAGCACGCCGAGGCGCTGCTTAGGCTGGGTCTCTTCCGGACCAGCGAATTCCACGTTCCGGTGGGAAGCCTCTCCGCAGGACAACAACGCAGGCTGGCGCTGGCCCGGCTCCTGCTGGGCGGATTCGGGACGATGCTCGTGGATGAGCCCACCAACCATCTGGCGCCCGTTCTGGTGGAACAGCTTGAGGCCGCTCTTTCGGACTTCGCAGGGACGCTGATCATGGTCAGCCACGACCGCGCGCTGGGGGACTGGTTCAGGACCTGCGCCGGTGCAAAAAGCACCGGGAATCGTGCCGGTCATGGCGCCGGTGCCGGGAAGTGGCTGCGGTACGCCATGCAGGACGGCACCCTGGCCTGACCTGCGGATTCGCCTGGAATTGCCGGGCATAATCCGAACATCATTCGGCAATATGGCTGGAACGGCGTCAATAATTAGGCATAGTACCCGTCTGATGTTGCCCGCGTCACGGCGGGTGCCGGAATGCTAGTACGATGGACGAGCCGCGCGAGCTTCGACTCTTGTGAGGTTCGGTACATGTCTGCGCCCTTACCGGGGCTTGGATCCGATTTTGTGTACCTGAACCCACGGTCCTGTCCCGGCGATACCCCGACCTACAAGGAAACAGCTGTGCCATCAACTACCCCCACAGAACTTAAGAGCCCGACGGCGCCATCCGCCGTCATCGACTCAACTCTCAGCGCCGAGGGCTACAAAAAGTCCCTGAGCGGCCGCCAGGTCACCATGATCGCGATGGGCGGCGCCATCGGCGTCGGCCTCTTCATGGGTGCTGGCGGACGCCTGGCCTCCACCGGTCCCGCGCTGATCTTCTCCTACGCCATTGCCGGCGTCATCGCCTACCTGCTGATGCGGGCCCTGGGCGAACTCATCATGTACCGCCAGACGTCGGGTTCCTTCGTCAGCTACTCCGGTGAAATGTTCGGCAAGAAGGGCGCGTACCTGTCCGGCTGGATGTACTTCATCAACTGGGCCATGACCGGCATCGCCGAGCTGATCGCGATCGGACTGTACTTCCAGTTCTTCTTCCCCAACGTGCCGGTTGAACTGTCCGCGATCGCGGCGCTGCTGCTGCTCGTGGGCGTCAACCTCCTGAGTGTCAAGGCGTTCGGCGAGTTCGAGTTTTGGGCGTCCTGCCTCAAGGTCGGCGCCATCCTGATTTTCCTGGCCGTGGGCACCTTCATGGTGATCACCAACGCCAAGGTGGGCGACGGCAACGCCTCGGTCAACAACCTGTTCGCAGCCGAGGGCGGCATGTTCCCCAAGGGCGCGCTGGTGATGATCCTGGTCCTGAACGCCGTGATCTTCGCCTACAACGGGATTGAGCTGGTGGGCATCACTGCCGGCGAAATGCAGGACCCGGCCAAGGAAGTGCCTAAAGCAATCCGCGCCGTCGTCTTCCGCATCGTGGTGTTCTACGTCGGTTCCGTGACCCTCCTGGCCATGCTGCTGCCCTCGGACCAGTACGTGGCCGGCACCTCGCCGTTCGTCACCGTGTTCGGTCAGATGGGGCTCGGCTGGATGGGCGATGTTATGAACATGATTGTCATCACCGCCGCACTGTCCTCCTGCAACTCGGGCCTGTACTCGATCGGCCGGGTCTTCCGCACCATGGCCAACAACGGACATGCCCCGCACTGGCTGACCAAGATGTCCAAGAGCCACGTGCCATACGCGGCTATCCTGGCGATCGGCGGCGTCTACCTTGTAGGCATCCTGCTCAATATCTGGCTCGGTGGCTCTTACGCCTTCGACCTCGCGCTGAACTCAGCATCGATCGGCGTGATCTTCACCTGGGGCGCCATCTTCGCCAGCCAGATCGCGCTGCGAAAGACCAAGGGCAAGGTCTCGTCCCTGCCCGCGCCCGGCGGGACCCGGGCCAGCTGGGCCGGCCTGATCGCCCTGTTGGTCATCACGGTGCTGATCGGCTTCGACACCATGACCAGCAAGACCGGTGAGGTATTCCACCTCGGCCTCTGGACCCTGGCGACCATCCCGTTCTTCGCGCTCGTGCTGTGGCTCGGCTGGCAGAAGGTCAAGAACAACGAACCCAAGAACGCGCTCTTCAACTAGCCGCAACCGGCAATAAGCAACATAGACGACGACGGCGGGCCCTCCGGTACGGAGGCCCGCCGCCGTCGTCTCAGCTGGCGGTGGGGGACCCTGCGGCAGCCCTGCGGCGGCCCTGGATGCGCCGGGACCGCGCCGATTGGACGAGGATGGCCGCTATCGGGGGTGGTGTGGCGGCCATTTGTGGCGAATCGCTGACCTTGGAGGCGGTGGGGGACCCTGCGGCAGCCCTGCGGCGGCCCTGGATGCGCCGGGACCGCGCCGGTTGGACGAGGATGGCCGCTATCGGGGGTGGTGTGGCGGCCATTTGTGGCGAATCGCTGACTATGGAGGCAGTGCGGGACAGCGCCGGACCCTGCGGCGGCCCTGGATGCGCCGGGACCGCGCCGGTTGGACGAGGATGGCCGCTATCGGGGGTGGTGTGGCGGCCATTTGTGGCGAATCGCTGACTATGGAGGCAGTGCGGGGCAGCGCCGGACCCTGCGTCGGCCCTGGATGCGCCGGGACCGCGCCGGTTGGACGAGGATGGCCGCTATCGGGGGTGGTGTGGCGGCCATTTGTGGCGAATCGCTGGCTATAAAGGCAGCGCGGGGCAGCGCCGGACCCTGCGTCGGCCCTGGATGTGCCCGCACCGCGCCGATTGGACGAGGATGGCCGCTATCCGGGGTGGTTTGGCGGCCATTTGTGGCGAATCGGCGGCCCTGGATGCGCCCGCACCGCTCTCCGGGGACACCAACCGCCCAGCACAGAAAAAAGCGGCGGCGGACATCCCCCAAAGGAATGTCCGACGCCGCCCTTGTTGGTAGGACTAGTCCTTCTTGAAGGCGTCCTTCACGTTTTCGCCGACCTTCTTGGCGTCCGCGCCGAGCTGGTCCTTCTGGCCCTCGGCGCGCAACTGGTCGTTGTCCGTAGCGTTTCCGGTGGCTTCCTTGGCCTTGCCGCCGAGGTGCTCTGCTGCGTTCTGAATCTTGTCTCCGATACCCATGGTGTGAACCACCTCTCGTTTCAGGTAGAAATGCAACGTAGATTCACCATAACACAAAGCATGCTTACTACTTCAAGGGGTGTCCGGTTCAAGGGGGCGTCCGGCGCCGGAGGGGAAAATTCGGGCCCGAGCCGGGTTAGGCTCGAAGCCATGGATCACAAGACCAGCCTCACCCAGCACATCAGCGCCCCGGCGGACAAGGTCTGGGCCGTGATCTCGGACATTCCTGGATCGGCCGCAACGCTGTCCGGTATCGATTCCATCCAGATGCTCAGCGCGGGGCCCTACGCCGAGGGCACCCGCTGGAAAGAGACCCGTACCATGATGGGGCGCGCGGAGACCGTGGAACTGTGGGTCTCCCAGTGCGAGCCGCCCTCGACGGGCCGGGCCGGCAGTACCACTGTCAAGGCGCTCCGGGCCGGCGCGGACTACACCACGCGCTTCTCCCTCGCGGAGCGCGACAGTGGCATTGACCTCACCGTGACCTTCGGCGTCGAGGTCCTCAAGCCGACCCGGGCCAGCAAGCTCATGATGGCCGTCCTGGGTCCGATCGGGATGCGCATCACCCGCAAGGCCCTCGCCAGGGACCTGAGGGAAATCGCGGCCAAGGCCGAATCGCTCTGATGGTGCGGGGTTCAGCAGCGACGTCGCCCAAGATTACGGCCCCGCGCCTTGCTGCTGTCCGGCTGGCGGAACTGCGGGATGACCCCTCCCCGGACTTCAAACGCGGGGAACGGTACGACGGCGTCCGGTACAGCCGGGCGGACGCCGACGGCCTGGAGCTCAGCGGCACAGACTTTGCCGAATGCGAGTTCCAGGGCGTCTCCTTCAATGAGACCCAGCTGCGCGGCGCCACCTTCCGGGACTGCATCCTGACGGACATGTACGCCCCGGTGTTCAGGGCGGCCCGGAGCACCCTGCGCGACGTCGAAATCGTCAACCCCCGCTGGGGTTCCGCGGAACTCTATGAAGGCGGCTGGCAGTCGGTGCGGATCGACGGCGGCAAGCTCGACTACGTGAATCTGCGCGGCTCCAAGGTGACCGATGTGCAGATCAGCGACTGCATCATCAGCGAACTGGACCTCGGCTCCTGCGCCGCCACCCGGCTGGCACTCAAAAACTGCACCATCGGCACCCTGGACCTGAGCGGCGCGAAGCTGGAGGACGTCGATCTCCGCGGCACGGATGTCCGGGTGATCAGCGGGCTGGACAGCCTGTCCGGCCTCGTGATCGACGACTACCAGCTCAGCCTGCTGGCCCCGCTGCTCGCTGCCCACCTCGGCGTCGTCGTCGCATAGTCCGCGGGGAGTGGCTGGCCCCCTTGTGCCGCCGTGTAATCTTTATAGAACGAACGGTCGGTAAATTAGCGTGCGGGCGAGTGGGGCTTCGTTGCCGCCGCCGCTGAGATTTCTTTCGATGTTTTCAATGACAGAGATGTTTTCAATGACAGAGACGTTTTCAATGACAGAGACGTTTTCAATGACAGAGACGTTTAGCGCGTGAAGGGTGTACCCATGGCATCAGCAGCAGCAGGACCACAGGCATTTCTGGTAGGCGGCGCCCGCACCCCGGTCGGCCGCTATGGCGGCGCCCTCTCTGCAGTCCGGCCCGATGACCTGGCCGCCCTGGTGGTCCGTGAAGCCGTGGCCCGCGCAGGCCTGGACCCGAACAGTATTGACGAGGTCATCCTCGGGAACGCCAACGGCGCCGGCGAGGAAAACCGCAACGTCGCCCGGATGGCCACCATCCTGGCCGGCCTGCCCCTGCACATCCCCGGCATCACCGTGAACCGGCTCTGCGCCTCCGGCCTGAGCGCCATCATCATGGCGAGCCACATGATCAAGTCCGGCGCCGCGGACATCGTGATCGCCGGCGGCGTGGAATCCATGAGCCGCGCCCCCTGGGTCCAGGAGAAGCCGCAGACCGCCTTCGCCAAGCCCGGGCAGATCTTTGACACCTCCATCGGCTGGCGCTTCGTCAACCCGCTGTTCCAGAAGGGCGGGCTGTCCCGGGACGGCAAGATGACCTACTCCATGCCGGAAACGGCCGAAGAAGTTGCCCGCGTTGACAACATCTCCCGGGAGGACGCCGACTCCTTCGCCGTCCGCTCGCACGAACGCTCCCTGGCCGCCATCGCCGCCGGCCGCTTCGCCGAGGAGATCGTCCCCGTCACAGTCAAGACCCGCAAGGGCGAGACGGTCGTGGACACCGATGAAGGCCCCCGGGCCGGCACCACCATGGACGTGCTCGCCGGGCTCCGCCCCGTCGTCGCCGGCGGTTCGGTGGTCACGGCCGGAAACTCCTCCACGCTCAACGACGGCGCCTCCGCCATCATCGTGGCCTCCGAGGCCGCAATCAAGCGTCTGGGCCTCACGCCCCGTGCCCGGATCATCGACGGCGCCTCCGCCGGCTGCGAACCGGAGGTCATGGGCATCGGCCCCGTGCCGGCAACCCGGAAGGTACTGGCCCGGACCGGACTCAGCGCGGGCGACCTTGGCGCCGTCGAGCTTAATGAGGCGTTCGCAACCCAGTCGCTCGCGACCATGCGCCGGCTCGGCCTGGATCCGGAGATTGTGAACCGCGACGGCGGTGCGATCTCCCTGGGTCACCCGCTGGGTTCGTCCGGCTCCCGGCTCGCGATCACCCTGCTGGGCCGGATGGAACGCGAAGACGCATCCATCGGCCTCGCGACGATGTGCATCGGCGTCGGCCAGGGCACCGCGATGCTGCTGGAGCGCGCTTAGTGACGGCCGCGACGGGGCTCAACCCGGCGGAGTTCCGCACCCTCAAGATCGAGGAGCGCGCGGACCGGCTGGTGGTGCTGCTCAACCGCCCCGAGGTCCGCAACGCGATCGACCAGCAGATGGTCGACGAACTCCACCACGTCTGCGCTGCGCTGGAGCGGACGCCCAAGGTGCTCATCATCGCCGGCACGGATGGTGTGTTCGCCTCCGGGGCGGACATCGGCCAGCTGCGCGACCGCCGCCGGGACGACGCGCTACAGGGCATCAACTCCACGATCTTCGTGCGGATCGCGAAGCTGCCCATGCCGGTCATCGCGGCCCTCGACGGCTTCTGCCTCGGCGGCGGCGCAGAACTGGCGTACGCGGCCGACTTCCGGATCGGCACGCCCGGCGTGCGGATCGGCAACCCGGAAACAGGCCTGGGCATCCTCGCCGCCGCCGGTGCGAGCTGGCGTCTGAAGGAGCTCGTGGGGGAGCCGGTGGCCAAGGAAATCCTGCTTGCAGGGCACGTGCTGAGTGCCGAACGTGCCCTCGCCGTTAACCTCATTACCGAGATCCACGAGGCACCCGAGCTGATGGACGCGGCGCATGCCCTGGCGGACCGGGTGGCCAGGCAGGATCCCCTCGCGGTGCGCATCACCAAGTCCGTTTTCCATGCCCCGGCGGAAGCGCATCCTCTGATCGACCAGTTGGCGCAGGGCATCCTCTTCGAGTCCCAGGCCAAGTTCGATCGCATGCAGGCTTTCCTCGACAAGAAGGCCAACAAGAAGGCCGACAAGAAGGCCGGCGAGAAGGCGGACAAAACCTCCGATAAGACGTCCGATATGAACTCCGACCGGAAGCAGTAGATATGAGCAACTCCGAACTCCCCGCTGACCTTCCCGCCGCTGGCTCTCCCCACTCTGGCCTTCCCGACTATGTCGGGGTGCTCGGCGGCGGACGCATGGGCGCCGGCATCGCCCATGCGTTCCTCATCAACGGCGCGGACGTCCTCGTCGTCGAGCGCGACGGGGTAGCGGCTGAGGCCGCCCGTGAACGGGTGGAGTCCGCAGCCGCCAAGAGCATCGAACGTGGCGCCACGGACGGCAACCTGGACGAGATGGTCTCCAGGCTCTCGGTAACGGTGGACTACGACGACTTCAAGGACCGCCAGCTGGTCATCGAGGCCGTCCCCGAAGATTGGGACTTGAAGGTCACTTCACTGACGGGGATCGAGGAGCGCCTCGCCGCCGGGGCCTACCTCGCCTCCAACACCTCTTCCATCTCCGTCAACGCCTTGGCCCGCGAGCTGAAGCGGCCGCAGAACTTCCTTGGCCTGCACTTTTTCAATCCGGTCCCTGCGTCAACCCTCATCGAGGTGGTCGTCGGAGAGCAGTCCTCCGGGCCGCTGGTCCAGGCCGCACGCGGCTGGGTAGAGGCGCTCGGTAAGACCGCCGTCGTCGTCAACGATGCCCCAGGCTTCGCCTCCTCGCGGCTGGGCGTCGCGATTGCCCTGGAGGCGATGCGCATGGTCGAAGAGGGGGTGGCCTCCGCCGCGGACATCGACAATGCCATGGTCCTCGGCTACAAGCACCCAACCGGCCCGCTCCGGACCACCGACATCGTTGGCCTGGACGTCCGCCTGGGCATCGCCGAATACCTCGCCTCCACCCTGGGCGAGCGTTTCGCCCCGCCGCAGATCCTGCGCGACAAAGTGGCCCGCGGGGAACTCGGACGCAAGTCCGGAAAAGGATTTTTCGACTGGGTCGAGTGAGTTCCGGGGCCTGGCCCGCCGCCGGCGCAGTGATCGCGGTAGAACCCCGCTAGTTCAGGATCGCGAGCATCGCGCCGACGAAGAAGAGCAGCACGAAGATCACCACGACGGCGATCATGAGGATCCAGAGGTACTGGACGTACCCGCGGGTCTCGCGGATCCGCGGTCCGTGCGGTCCCACTGAACTTCCCTCGCCGGGCGGAGTCTCGCCGGGGGGCACACCGCCGCCAGGTTCCAGGCCGGTGAGGTTGTTTTCAAGCGGATCCGGATTCTGCGATGTCATGGAGTTCTCCTGTGTCAGATGGGGGTCGCTACTGCCGTGCCTGCGCGTCGAGGGCCTTCTTCATTCCGGCCATGGCCGGGCCGGCCAGGGACTGGAAGGCCGGCTTCGCGAACGGTTCGGCGACTTTCAACCACCCCTTGAGTGAAAATTCGGCGGTGTAGCTGACCTCGCAGCCGGTGCCCGCCGGCGTCACCTCGATCGTGTCCACGGAGACGACGGTCTTGTTTTCGCCGCGCAGCTTAACCCGGCTGCCGGTCAGCTCCAGCACCTCGTAGATGAGCGTCTGGCGCTTGCCCCGGAACTCAGCTTCGGCGTGGTATTTGTGGCCGACCGCAACCGGGCCCTCCGAGAGTTTCTTCACCACGGGGGTCCCCGGATCCCATTCCGGGGTGTGTTCGAAGGCCGAGAGATAAGCGAGGGCCATTTCGGCCCCCAGGGATGTCCGGACAGTGCCGTCGATGGTGATCATGGCTACAGCCTAGCCAGAAGATCGCGGGTTTTTCAGGGGAACAGGGAAGTGCTGCCGGCTCGGCCCTAGGATTGTGCCGTGACGCCCATCAAACCCATCACCCTGACCGGCTCCTACGTGGTCCTTGAGCCGCTGCGCCGGGACCACCACGACGGTCTTGTGGCGGCGGTCCGCGACGGCGAACTTTGGCGCCTCTGGTACACCGGGGTCCCGGCACCTGAACAAATGGCGGCCGAGATCGACCGCCGCCTTGCCCTCCAGGCCCAGGGCTCGATGCTGCCGTTCACCACGCGGCTGATCGATCCCGGCACCGGCGGTCCCGGCAAGGTGATCGGCATGACCACCTACATGAATATCGACGCCGCCACACCTCGCCTGGAGATCGGCTCCACCTGGAACTCGGCGTCATCCCACGGCAGCGGCAGCAACCCGGACTCCAAGCTGCTGCTGCTGACGCACGCCTTCGAAGCGCTGGGCTGCCCCGCCGTCGAGTTCCGGACGCACTGGCTGAACCACCAGTCCCGCGAGGCGATCACCCGGCTCGGCGCCAAGCAGGACGGCGTGCTGCGCAGCCACACCCGCTCCGGCGACGGCGCGCTCCGGGACACCGTGGTGTTCTCGATCCTTGAGCATGAGTGGCCGATGGTCCGCAACGCGCTGGAGTTCAGGCTCGCCAGACAGCGCTAGGGCTGCGGAGCCGCCGCAGCAACAGGGCGTGCTCAAACCCGGGCTACGGGACCCGCGCAGACTCAAGTGCCGCAGCGTAGCCACCGGAAAAGCCGGCAGCGGTGGGATGGAACGCATCGAACGGGCTCGGGCTGCAGTTGATCGCCAGATTGCAGAGACCCGTCGGCGCCACGATCCACGGATCCGCGGAACCGATGCCGTGGCCGTTGAACCGCTCCGTGACGCTGACGTACCTGACCTTGTTGACGAGGGCCGAGTAGGCGATTGTGGTGTTGAGCAGGTCAGCGGCCAAATTCATCGCCTTCGCGGCCTGCTGCTGTTCGGCGGTGAGCCCGGCACTCACGGTGAAGAGCCGGGGATAGCCGGTCAGAACGACCCTGGCATTCGGTGCCTTGTCCTTGATCGTGGCCAGCATGGTTTTGATCTTGCCCGGCAGCTGGCGGAGCTTCACCACCAGGGAGTTGTAGAGAGCCGCACTGCAGGCCGGTGAGCTGGCCGAGGCGGTGCAGGCGAGGGCCACCTGGCCGGTGTCGACGTCGTTTCCTCCCACCGTCACCGTGATCACGGTGGCACTCGACAGCACCCCGGAGTAGCCGTTGGCCACGCCGATCACGTCGGTGGTCTTGGTGCCGAAACAGCCCAGGTTCAGCGCGGCGTTGCGCACTGCCGGGTAGGACGCCGCGGTCTGCAGGCACTCTGCCGGCAGGCCGGTCGGGGGAGCGATGTACTGGCCGCCGCCGGTGCCGGCGGCATATGAGTCGCCCAGGGCGATGTAAACGGGGGCCGGAGGTGCTGGGGCCGCGGTCGCGGGAGCTGCGGTGAAGCCGGCGGCGAGGGCGATGACGGCCACTGCACCCGCCAGCCGTCCGGACCAGCGTCTGATCGTCACAATGTTCATGGTGGAGTCCCCTTTTGATTTTTGTGCGGCGGGAGAGGCCTGCAGGCGCACCGGCCGGTGGCGGCCAGCGAAGCCTCCCGTGGCTCCGGCTGGCGGACAAACTGCGCGGCGCGGCAGCTTCCGTCCGGGACAGTCATGAGGCAACCGTAGGCGTGGTCCTGCGCGCCGGCCACGGTAGGCGCTACCCGTTTGTCCGGGCGGGGAAGCGCCGCAGCTACTTTGATTTCCCTGCTGCGGACTACCCGGACCTCGTGGTTAGCTGGCGGGGTGGATGATCTTTCGAAGCGCATGGAATGGGACGGGGCGGTCAACGCGTGGCATATTGCCGGCGGCGTCTTCCGGATGGGACGGCGGGAATGGCTCACCGATGCGGGCTGGGAGCACGCGTACGACGCCGGCATCCGCACCGTCGTCGACCTCCGCAATCCGGAGGAGAGACGTCGGCGCGACAGCGATCCGCCGGTCAGGGCGGAGACCCTGGCAGCGTTCGACGTCGTGCTGGCACCTACCGAAGACCCGGACAACGCCGAGTTCCGCCGGCTGTGCGTTCCCTACCTGAACGATCCGGCGTCTTATCCGGATAACGTCCGGATCTTCCCGGAGAAGCTGGCCGGCGTCTTCAAGGCCGTGGCGGCGGCGCGGGGTGGCGTGGTGATCCATTGTTCCGCCGGCCGGGACCGCAGCGGGATGATCGCGGCCATGCTCCAGGATCTCGCCGGAGCGCAGGAGGACGCCATTGTCCGGGGCTACGAGCGTGCCATGCGGGGCATCAACGAGCACCACAAAGTGTCGGGTGTCCCGCATCCGCATGAGCGGTATCTACCCGAGGAAGTGCTGGTGCCACTGCTCGAAGCGCGGCGTGAAAGCCTGCTGCGGTTTGTCCGCAGTGTGAAGACCAGAGAGTTCTTGGGCCACAATGGGATAACGGAACCGGAGGTCACGGCCCTTTTGGCTAAATTGGGACGCTAAGGTAACCGGGTGAAGACTCCGATTTTTCAGCAGGTGATGCGGGGGGTGGCGGCTGTTGCCGTCGCCCTCGCAGGATCGTTCTCTGCCGTCCCTGCGCTCGCCGAAGCCGGGCCAACTGCACCCGCACCGGTTTCCCCTTCGCCGTCGGCAGATTCCGGCCCGGCCACGACTCCGACGGCGCCGGATTCGACGCCGTCAGCAGGACCGACGTCGGCTGCGTCCCCGGCTGCTCCGGCTGCTCCGCCCGCTGCTTCGGCTGTTGCTCCGGCGGCGCCGGCGGTCAGCGACGCCGGACTTGCGGAGGCTCTCCGGCGCGACCTCGGCATGACGCTGGAGGAATTCAACGCCGCAGGCCAGCTGGGCAGGACCGCAGCCGACGCCGTGCCCTCCCTGCGCGAGCTCCCCGGCTACCTCGGCATCAGGCTGAAAGACGGCAAAATCCTCGTCGAAGGCAGCGGCCCCGAACTGCAGGCCCGGATCGACGAGCTGAACCAGGCCGGGCCGTCGGCGGACTTCGTCCTCGTGGCGCCTGCGGCTGACCCCTTGAAGGTCCCCTCGGATTCTCCTTCAGAGCCTCCTTCCGCTGCTCCCTCGGATGCCGAGCTGGTGGCCTCCAGCACCGAGCAACTGTTCCAGGCCTACGTCCGCGAGGTGGGCCCCGCCGGACTGCAGGCCGTGGCCTACACCGACGGCGGCTTCATCGTCCGCACCGGCGGGACGACTGTGGCGGAGGCAGGCCTGTCCCCGGCCCGGGACCAGCAAACGGAGCCGGCGACGGCCGCCGCGGCACCGGGCAAGATTTCAGCCGCAGAGTTCGTGTCCCGCTATACCAACGTCCAGCTGGAGCAGGCGGCCCCGGTCAAGACGGAACAGGACCTTTTCGGCGGAGAGGGCTACGTCATTGATGCACCTTTCTGGCGGACTATATGCTCAGCGGGGTTCGGCGCGTACAGCACGGCAGGCCGGCCGGCGGTGCTCACAGCGGGGCACTGCACCGAAGACGGTGCCGCCACAGTCGCCGGTCTTGAGCCCGCGACGTCGTCCCCCGCCGGAGGCTCCTTGCCACTCCCCGGCACCCTCGCCCCGCTTGGCAGCTTCGGATTCAGCCAGTTCGGCGGACGCAATAACGCACCGGTTCAGAACCCGCTGTGGGAAACGGGCGACGCGGGAGAGCCCGGCAACGTGGGCACCGACATCGCCGTGATAGAGCCACTCGACGGCGGAGTCAGCGTCCAGCCCGCCGCGACCACCTGGGCCAGCGCCGTGAACCCCGGCGGCACCGCCGTGAAGATCATCGGCACGGCAGACCCTGCGCCGGGCCAAGCGGTGTGCCGCTCCGGGCGGACCACCGGATGGTCGTGCGGCCAGGTGGCGGAACTTGGGATCTATGTCGTTGGAGGGCCGGCCTATTCCACCAACCCGGCCGACGTGCGGGCCTTCCGCGGCTTCCGTTCCTCCGATGTCCAGTCCAGCGGCGGAGACTCGGGCGGGCCCTGGATCAGCGGCAACTTCGCCGTGGGCACCCACTCGGCAGGTGAGACTTCCGGGGAGAACTTCGCCATCGCCACGACGCTCAGGGATGCACTTAGCTATCTCACCGGCGTCGAGCTCCAGCTCTTCCTGAACAAGCCCGAGCTTGTGGCGCCGACGAATGCAGGGACGGTGCCAGCCGGGGAGCCCATCACAGGACAAATTCGTGCCGCGCCTGCTTCGGACGTGGCAGCGAATTCCAAGGTGCGCATCACCGTTGGGACGCAACAACTCGACGTACCCGTGGACGGCGCCGGGAACTGGACTTTCCGGGCCCCGCTTCCCGTTGGCCGGCTGACCTTCTCCGCTGAGACAGTTAATGGATTCAGCCGCTCGGGTTCGGTGATTTTCACTGAGGATGTCGCGCCGTCGACGCTTCAGATGCCCCAGATAACGACCGCCACGGACGCCTCGCTGTCGGCTCTGAACAGCATCGATGGAACGGGAATGTCCGGCGCTATCGTGACCCTGTCCGGTGACGTCACAGGGACCGGGACGGTGGGGCTGGATGGTCATTGGACGGTCCCACTGGCCGGACAGGCGGCCGTCGGGAAAGTGACGGTAGCCGCCACGCTGTCATCCCCCGGTATCGCCGAAAGCCCGCCAGCCACTCAAACCTTCACGGTCATTCCACCCAGGCCTACCGCAACCACCATTGTTGACGGACTGCACTTCAGCCAGGACTCGCTGCCCGCGACGATTTCCGGGACCGGCGTCGACGGCGCCGACGTAGCAGTCCTGATTGACGGGACCCCGGTGGGTGCCGCCCGGGCCGGTGCCGGCGGTGCCGGGGCCGGGGCCCGCGCGGTGGTCCGTTCTATGGCCCCGCACGTCCTGGTGGCGGGCGGTCGCTGGAGCGTTCCGTTCCCCGCCGGCCTCGCACCGGGCACGCACGTCCTCTCCGCCACCCAGTCCGTCGACGGGATCGCCTCCGACGCGCTGCTCGTCACCTTCATCATCGACGCCTTGGTGGCTGCCCCGGCAGCGCCCGAGATCCCGGCAGTTGCACTGGCAGATCCCGGAGTTCCGGCTGTCCAGTCCGTGATGCTTCCGGCCGGCTCCGGGCAGCTACCCAACACGGGCGCCGCTTCGCTCCTGTCCGCCGCGGGACTGGCCGTTGCAGCGCTGGCGCTCGGCGGAGCCCTGCTGATCGGCGCTAAGCTGGCCGCCGCTCGGCGTCGGGCGGCCCGCTAACCAGAGCCGCTACTGGAAGTCGGCCAGCCAGAGGTCCGGACCGAACACCTCGTACTGGATGTCTTTGGCCGGTACGCCGCCGGCAAGAAGCGCGCCCCGGACCGATTTCAGGAACGGCAGGGGTCCGCAGAGGTAGTACTCGGCGTCGTCGGGGAGTTCCACGGCACTGACGTCCATGAAGCCGGCGAACCCTGGCCCGGACGCTGTTCCGTCCGCGGTGGGATTGAGGAACCAGGTCTTCAACGTCCCGTCCGCCAAGGTGGCCAGATCCTCCCTGACCTGCCCGCGGAGCGGGAAGGACGCCTCGCTGTCATCCGCATGCAGGAGCATCACCTGGCGCTGGGAGCCGGACTTGACGAGGTGGGAGAGCATACCGGCCATCGGGGTGACCCCGATCCCCGCGCTGGCCAGGACCAGCGGCCTGTCTGTGTACTCCAGCACCACGTCGCCGAAGGGCGCCGAGAGCACCACCTCGTCGCCCACCTGGACCTCGTTGTGCAGCAGAGAGGACATCTCGCCATCAGGCGTCTCGAGTCCGTGGACCCGTTTCACCGCGAACTGCCGGTGCTGCCCGTCGTCGGCCTTCGTCAGGCTGTATTGCCTGGGCTGGTGCACGCCGTCGTGCATGGCCATCTTGATCGTGACGTACTGCCCGGGCAGGGACGGCTTGACCTCGCGCTCATCAATCCGCTCGACAACGAACCTGACCACATCGTCCGTCTCCTGGATCTTCTCGGCCACGCGCCAGGTCCGCCAAATGGTGTCAGGGGTAAGGTGCACCGCGTTGTACAGCCCGCGTTCCTTGTTGATGAGCATGTTCGCCATCAGCCAGTAGACCTCGTCCCAGGCTGCGGCGACTTCGGGTGTCACGGCATCCCCGAGCACATCCACGATGGCCCACATCAGGTGGTCATGGACAATCTGGTACTGGTCCGGGCTCAGCCCCAGCGAGACGTGCTTGTGGGCTACCCGTGACAGGAGGTGGTCCGGCACCTGGTCCACGTTGTCCACGAGCAGCCCGGCGAATGCCGCAATGGATCCGGCGAGTGCCTGCTGCTGCCGGCCGTCCGCCTGGTTCCCCCGGTTGAAGAGGCCATCCAGGAGGTCCGGCCGCGCCTCGAACATATGTTTGTAGAAGCGCTTGGCGATCTCCTCGATGTGCTCGCCCACGACGGGCAGCGTTGCCTTGATGACGGGAAGCGAAGTGTCTGAGAGCATGGTGAATCCCTTCCGGTGCGACCGGCGATACCCGGCGGTGCCGGGTGACTCAGCACTTCCAAGCTAACAGGCCGGGCACCGGGCTTTCCGGGTACATCGGCCCTACATTCCCTTGGCCGATCGGTGTAGGGCCGACCGGCAGCGCGTTCTTGGTCAGCGGCGCGCTGCCGGCGGTCCGGCCCCGAAAAGCGGGCGGGCGGCTCAGTCGTCGTCGCGGTCTCCGCCGCGCCACTTGGCCGAGTCGACTACCTGCACGGCGACGCCCAGGGTCCCGTCAGCGAGGCTGCCCCAGGCATAGACGATGGTGTTCTTGCCTCTGGTGACCGGCACATCGGCCGGGCCGATCAGCGGCGCGGTGGTGCCCGCTGCCGCAACCGAGGCGGACACCGTACCGGCCTTAAGCGTCAGTACTTTCTGCCGGGGATTCTCGAGCCCCTTGATGACCGCGGTCCCGCCGGCCAGGATATCGACCGCTGGAGCGGCCGCTACGTGCCGGACGGTCAGCTTGCCCTGGCCCCGGGGACTGGCCGCGGTGTTGTTCTTGAACAGTGTTGCGGTGGGCGCGCCGGAAGCGTCGAGATGCGCCACAGCGGTGTAGTTCCGGCCTTCCTTGAGGTTGACCTTGACCGGGCCGATCACCGGGTTGTCCGCGCTGGTGGCATCGGCGGCTGTGACGGCGATCCTGTAGCTGCCGTCGTCGAGCTCCAAAGGCCCGGCGAGCGTGCCGGGTTTGAAGTCGTCCAGGGTGAGCTTGCCGTTCACCCACACATCCACGGTCAGGCCCGGGACGCCGTGCAGCACGGACAGCAGGGCGGCGTCGTCGTGGTGATCGTCGTCGTCCTTGCCTCCTGCCTGGGCGGGGGCGGCGAAGGCAAGGGCGGCCAGTAACGTCAGGGCTCCGGCTGCAGCGACAGTTTTGCGCATTTCAAACTCCTCATTGAGTTGCCCGTATCCGGGCGGCGAATTGCTTACACCGTTACTACCTGCCGGGAGTGCAATTTGGATGCACCCGGCTGGGCATTTAGCTCAGGATCTTCGCTCCAGCAGCAGGTTGGTGATCCGCAGTGTGCACAGCCGCTCGCCGGCCTCGTTGGTGATCAGCACCTCGTGGGTGGTCACCGTCCCGCCAAGATGGATGGGGGTGGCCGTGATGGTGATGAGCCCCCCGCGGGCCGACTTGTGATGCGTCGCCGAAACGTCCACGCCGACGGCGGTCTTGCCCAGTGTGCTCGCGTGGATGACGGCGGCCCACGAACCCACGGCCTCCCCGACGGCCAGCGAGGCGCCGCCGTGCAGCAGCCCGAAGGACTGCCGGTTGCCCTCCACCGGCATGGTCGCCACCACCCGCTCCACGGATTCCTCGACGATTTTCACGCCCATCTTCTCGTCGAGTTCGCCGAGGATGATCTTCCACGGCCCGGTATTGCCGGGCTCGGTGGTGCGTGGCTCGGTCATGCGTGGCTCGGGCGTCATAACGTCTCCTCTGTGGCCGGAAAACCAAGGGCTCAGGCCGGTCTGTGCCGCCACAGCTAGTGTGCGGCAGGCCTCATTCATGTACTGTAGACATATTACCGAACGGACGGTCAGTAATGCTCTGGCCCTGTTGATCTTGCCCCCGCTGGAAGGACCCGTCAACGATGACCACCACTGCAACTGCTCCGGAACCCACAGTAGACACTGCCCGGATCGTTCCCAGCTTCATCCGGGATTCCTGGTGGACCCCCGACGCCGGCTCCGCTGCCGGCGCAGCCACCGTCCTCGACGCCAGCACCGGCGAGCTCCTCGCCAGGGTGAGCACCGCGGGACTGGACCTTGCCGCCGTCGTGGACTACGGACGCAGCACCGGCCAGGCGGAACTCGGCAAACTGACGTTCCATCAGCGCGCGCTCAAGCTCAAGGAGCTGGCGCAGTACCTCAACGGCCGGCGCGAGGAGTTTTACGCGCTTTCGGCCCAGACCGGTGCCACCAAGATCGATTCGATGGTGGACATCGACGGCGGCATCGGCGTGCTCTTCACCTTCGGCTCCAAGGGGCGGCGCGAACTCCCCAACGCCCAGGTGATCGTGGACGGCCCCATGGAGGTGCTGTCCAAGGACGGTTCCTTCGCCGGTGAGCACATCTACACCCGCATTCCCGGCGTCGCGGTGCAGATCAACGCCTTCAACTTCCCGGTGTGGGGGATGCTCGAGAAGCTGGCCCCCGCGTTCATCGCCGGTGTGCCCACCATCGTCAAGCCCGCCACCCCCACCGGCTACGTCACCGCGGCCGTGGTCAAGGCCATTATCGAGTCCGGCATCCTGCCCAAGGGCTCGCTGCAGCTGATCTCCGGTTCCGTGCGCACCATCCTGGACCACCTCGACTACCGCGACATTGTGGCCTTCACCGGCTCCGCCTCCACCGCCAACACGCTCAAGTCCCACGTCAACGTGGTCAAGGGCGGGGTCCGCTTCACCTCGGAAACCGACTCCCTGAACGCCTCGATCCTGGGCCCGGACGCCGTCAGAAGCACCCCGGAATTCGACGCCTTCATCAAGTCCCTCGTTACCGAAATGACCGCCAAGGCCGGCCAGAAGTGCACCTCGATCCGCCGGGCCATCGTGCCGCAGGAGCTGGTGCCGGACGTCATTGCCGCCGTCGGGGAGCGGATCCGGGAACGCGTTGTCCTGGGTGACCCGCGCGCCGACGGCGTCACGATGGGCGCCCTGGCCTCCCTGGAGCAGCTCGCCGATGTGCGCGCGGCCGTCCAGTCAATGCTCGACGCCGGCGGCGAACTCGCGTACGGCACACTCGATTCGCCGAAGGTCACCAGCGCGGACGGGACCGTCGGCGTCGTCGACGGCGGCGCCTTTATGTCCCCGCTACTGCTCAGCTGGGCGGATCCGGAAGCCGACGAGGTCCACTCGCTGGAGGCCTTCGGACCGGTGTCCTCGGTGATCGGTTACACGGACCTGCCCGACGCCGTCCGTCTCGCCGCCCGCGGCGGCGGCTCGCTGGTGGCCTCGGTCTGCACCAATGACCCCTCGGTTGCCCGCGAACTCGTCACCGGCATCGCGGCCCACCACGGCCGCGTGCACATGCTCAACCGTGAGGACGCCCGCAGCTCCACCGGCCACGGCTCTCCGGTCCCGCACCTGGTCCACGGCGGTCCCGGCCGCGCCGGCGGCGGCGAGGAACTCGGCGGCATCCGCTCGGTCCTGCACCACATGCAGCGCACCGCCATCCAGGGATCTCCCAACATGCTGACCGCCGTCACCGGCGTCTGGCACACGGGCGCGGACCGGAACTTCACGCTGGAGACCGAAGGCCTGCACCCGTTCCGGAAGTCCCTGGCTACCCTGCACATCGGTGACGCCATCCGCTCCGGGCTGCGCGAAGTGACCCTGGACGAGATCACCAAGTTCGCCAACTCCACCGGCGACACCTTCTACGCCCACACCAACCAGGAGGCCGCCGCGGCCAACCCGTTCTTCCCGGGCATCGTGGCGCACGGCTACCTGCTGCTGGCATGGGGCGCCGGCCTGTTCGTGGAGCCCGCCCCGGGCCCCGTCCTGGCGAACTACGGCCTGGAGAACCTGCGCTTCGTCACCCCGGTGGCCGCGGGCGACTCCATCCGCGTCACCCTCACCGCCAAGAAGATCACCCCGCGCGAGACCGACGGGTACGGCGAGGTGGCCTGGGACGCCGTCCTGACCAACCAGAACGACGAAACCGTTGCCACCTACGACGTCCTCACCCTCGTGGAGAAGTAACCCGCCCCTTCCCTTCCGCTGCGGCCGTCCCCGCGCCGCCGTCCCCGTTTCCGCCGAGGTGAGACTTCGCGCCCATTGTCCCCGCAGACATGGGCGCGAAATCTCACCTCGGCGCGTGGATAGGCAGGCTCTTTCTGGTTGGTTCCGGCGTAAAATCGTCATCGTAGGAGGTGGCGAAATGACCCTAGTACTCAACAAAGCCACAACGGTCCTGCCAGTCGATGATGCGGAGCGTGCCCGGCATTTTTATGCCGACACCTTGGGGCTCCCGCACCGTGGAGTGACGGACGATGGAAGTGAACTATTCGGCAGCGACGGCGGCCCTCTGCTGCAGCTGATGCCCGTCAGTGATGGAAAGCATTCCGAGCACACCACCCTGAGTTTTGAAGTCAGCGAGATCGAGCGCACGGTCAGGGAGATGGAAGCCAGGGGCGTCATGTTCCAGGACTACGATCTCCCGGATCTCAAGACGGAGAACCACATCTGCACAACGGATTCGGAGAGGTGCGCCTGGTTCATGGACACCGAGCACAATATTCTCTGCGTCCACGAGAACATCGCCGCGCCGGCGGACTACCAGCTTTAACCGGCAGTTACCGGCACCCTGCCCGAGCAACAGCGTCCCGGCCAGCCGGGGCGCTGTTGTGTGCTGAACGGTTACCCGGCCGGGCGGGACCACGGCGACACGGGGCGCGGCTGGAGGACACCGCCGACCGTCAGGTCCACCCGTTCGTTGAAGAAACATATCAAGCCATGGATCTGCGCGGCGTCCACGAAGCGGCTGTCGTAGCTCCAGGCGACGTCCCGGCCGGCCGTCGTGCCGGGATAGGTCCAGTAGCCGGCCTGGCCCTTGTAGGGGCAGACACTCCGCGTCGGGCTTTCCGCCATAAGATCCAGCCGCACGTCCGCCGGCGGCAGGTAGTAGCGGACCGGGAGCATCGTCTCGTACAGGAGTTGTGCGCCGTTCGTGCGGGCCAGCGTGACGCCGTCGAGCGCCACCTCCACCTCCACGGAGGAGGCCCGGATATCGACGCGGTGGAAAGGGTCGCGGGGGTGGCCGATGATCTCCTCGTCATCCTCGAGCCAGCCGAAGGCGCCAAAATCCAGGACCACATAGCCGGCAAGGTCCGGGTCTTCGGGGCGGAAGGCGGCCCGTGACGCGGTAGCCCCAGCCGTTACGACGTCGAGCTCCTCGCCGGCGGTGGTGTGCTTCCCAAAGCCGGTGCCGGGGTCGAACGTCGTCGGCGCGGCGCCTTGCCGCACGGCGAAGGGATGCTCCTCGACGGGCGCCGCCGGGTGTTCCGGAACGGCGAGGTGCGCCTGCAGTTCCTGCTCCGGCACGGCGAAGATCGGGGTGATCCGCTGCGGTTCCCAGATGAGGTAGGCGTGCAGGGTGTCGACGACGGTGTTCCCGCCGAGGCTCGCACGGATTCGCTTGGCGGTGGGTTCGTAGCGCAGTTGGGGAAAAGTCCCGAGGATTACCTCGGATAGTCTCGTAGCCATGTTCCAAGAGTGGACGCGGGCCGGCGTGCCGTCAATGCGGGCCCGCGCGCCGGCAACGCGGGTCCGCGGGACATAGGGGAGCGCGTCAGCCGGGGACGTGGAGGCCGTTGAACGCCATCGTGATGATGTCGTCCGCCAGCTTCTCCGGGGACAGCGAGCCGCCGGGCTTATACCACTCGACGATCGAGTTGATGGTGCCGAAGAGCAGCCGGGTAACGGTGCGGGGGTCGATGTCCTGGCGGAGTGAGCCCTCGTCACGGGCGGCGGAAATCAGGGCAGCGACCTTGTGGTCAAAGGTCCGCCGGCGGGCCATCGCGTCCCGCTCGATCTCCGTGTTGCCGCGCAGGCGCAGCAGCAGCGTGACAAAGGGGAGCCGATCCACGAGGACCGAAATGGTTTCCCGGAGGACAAACTCCAGCCGGGCCTCGGCGGTGCCGGACAGTGCGCTGGGCTGATCCAGGATGGCCTCGAGGCCGCCCAGGGCGTGGTCCAGTGCGAGCTTCAGGAGATCGCCCTTGGACGGGACGTGGTGGTAGATCGCTGACTTGGAGATGCCCAGGTTCTCGGCAAGGATGCCCATGGACGTGGCGTCGTAACCGTGGCGGTTGAAAACGTCGACGGCGATCAGCAGTACCGACTGCTGGTCATAGCCGGGACGGCCGCGTTTCGTGGTGGTTGCTGGGGTGGGCATACTCGCTAGTTTCTCACGATCAGGAGGTTGGCCGGCCCCGGACGAAAGGCGGCTAGGCCCTGGGCCGCAGGTCGTAGATCCTGCGGAGCTTGCCGTTGGAGCGCTCCAGGGTGCCGGGCTCCACAACATCCACAGCGCAGGACGACCCCACCTGGATCTTGATCTGCTGCTGCAGCACCTTCGCGGCCGCCGTGGCGCCGTTGATGGTGACGGACTCCCGGCGTTCGATCTTCACCGTGAGCTGGTCCATGCGCTGGCCCTCGGGGCGGGTGAGTTCCAGCTGGAAGTGCGGGCTCAGTTCCGGGATCCGCAGGGCAATTTCCTCGATCTGCGACGGGAAAAGGTTCACCCCGCGCAGGATGATCATGTCGTCGCTGCGGCCGGTGATGCGGCCCATGCGGCGGTGCGCCGGGCGGGCGGTGCCGGGCAGCAGGCGGGTGAGGTCCTTGGTGCGGTACCGGATGATCGGCAGCGCTTCCTTGGTGAGCGAGGTGAAGACCAGTTCGCCGGGTTCGCCGTCGCGAAGGACTGAGTCCACGCCGATGGCGGGGTTGAAGGCATCGATGATTTCCGGCCGGAAGTGGTCCTCCCAGATGTGGCTGCCGTCCTGCGTCTCTACGGCTTCGCCGGCGACGCCGGGGCCCATGACCTCGGACAGGCCGTAGATGTCGCAGGCCTTGATGTTCATCATGACCTCGAGCTCGTGGCGCATTTCCTCGGTCCACGGCTCGGCGCCCAGGACGGCGTACTTGAGCGAGGTGGAGGCCGGGTCGATGCCCTGCTTGACCATGGCATCGGCGATGGTCAGGAGGTAGGTGGGGGTGGCAAGGATGGCGTCCGGCTTGAAATCCTGGATGAGGGTGATCTGGCGTTCGGTCTGGCCTCCGGAGATCGGGATGACGGTGCAGCCCAGCGCCTCGGCGCCGGCGTGGGCGCCCATGCCGCCGGTGAACAGGCCGTAGCCGTAGGCGTTGTGGACCTTCATTCCCGGGCGGACACCGGAGGCGCGCAGCGAGCGGGCCACGAGCTTGGCCCAATCGGCGAGGTCCTTTTTGGTGTAGCCCACCACCGTGGCGCGGCCGGTGGTGCCGGAGCTGGCGTGGATCCGGGCGACCTGGTTCTGCGGCACCGCGAACATGCCGAAGGGGTATTCCAGCCGGAGGTCTTCCTTGGTGGTGAAGGGAAACTTGGCCAGGTCGGAGAGCTCGCGGAGGTCCGTGGGGTGGACGCCGGCGTCGTCGAATTTGCGCTTGTACAGGGGGACACGGTCGTAGGCGTAGGCCACGGTGTGCTGCAGGCGGCTGAGCTGCAGCGCCTCGAGCTCGTCGCGGGAGATGGTTTCTTCGCGGTCCAGGACGGCATCACTGGTGGCGGCGACGGTTTCTTGGGTCATCTGGGGTTCCCTGTTTCTATTTCTTGGAGATGGTGCGGCTGCGGCCGCGGAACTCGGCGATGAGTTCGCCCGGGAGGGTGTCGGCGGGGAGTTCACCCGGGAGGGTGGTTGGGGGAGTGGCCGGGGGAGCCGTGGCTGCTGGCGCCTTGCCGACGGCGGACGACGCCGGGGCCGACGGGGTGCCGGGATCGGCGGCGTAGATCTGAACGTCGTACAGGCCGCTTCGCCCGGAGCTGGCGCGGCGGTTGGCGACGGCGGTCAGGACCTGGCCCCGGAACGCCGGCCCGATGAAGTTGATATCCACACCGGATGCGACGGTGATGGTGCCTGTGGTGATGCCGGGTTCCGGGGTGGCAGGGTTGCAGGCCAGCGCGAAGGCGGTGTCGCCGAAGGCGAAGATCATTCCGCCGTGGGCCATGCCGAAGCCGTTGAGCATTTCCTGCCGGAGCGCCATGCGGATGGTGGCGTGTCCGTCGTCCAGGGCCACTACTTCGATGCCCATCCACTCCGAGGCGTAGTCGCCTTTGAGGATGGGGTGGGTGTCACCGGAAACCGTCAGTTCAGCCATGCGTCATTGCCTCCAGCTTTATTTACCGAATGTTCATTAGGTAATCCCATTTGGGTGCCTTCTGTCAAGGGCCGGCGGGCTGATGAAGCTGCGCCCGGACCCGGCGATGCCGCCGGAAATCAGCCGGAAAGCGGGCGAAAACCACGCCGGAAGCGGGCTGCTACGGAAGAGAAAGTAGGCTGGGAGTGAAGCAGCATTACTTCACAGCAAAGGGCGGGTCATGGCCAAAGGAATCTACGTCAGCGCGACTACACCGGGCTCCGGCAAGTCACTCATAGCCCTGGGCCTGGCGGACACCCTGCACCGGCATGCGGACCGGATCGGCTTCTTCAAACCGGTGGTCAACGGCCATGACGTCTCTTCGGATCCGATGGTGGCGCTGATGAAGGCCCGCTTCGATCTGGACGATGACCGCTGCCGCGGCGGCCTGACCTTTGCGGAAGTCCGCAGCCTGCTCGCCGAGGGAAAACGCGGGGAGGTCGACTCCCGCTGTGTGGAGATCTTCGCCGAGATGGCCCGGCACTGCGACGTGGTGATCGTGGAGGGGACCGATCTGACCGGACAGGATGCCGCCGTCGAATTCGATCTCAATGCCCGGCTGGCGAACAACCTTGCCGCCCCGGTGGTCGCCGTCGTCGGCGCGAAGGGCCGCACCGTTGCGGAGACCGCTGACGCCGTCGAGGTGGCCCGCAAGGAACTGCTCGCCGAGCGCTGTACGCTGCTGGCCATCATGGTCAACCGCGCGGATCCGGACGATCTGGCGGCGATCGCCGCGGCGGTCCGGCCCGGCGCCTCCGGCCGCCCCGTGTACGTTCTGCCGGAGCTGGAGGCGATCGCCCGGCCCACCACCGGCGAAGTGGCCGCCGCTCTGGGCATCGGCCAGGTGGCCGGGCTGCCGGACCTGGAGCGCGATGTGCACTCGGTCAAGGTGGCTGCCATGAACGTGGCCAACTTCCTGCACGTGCTCGACGACGGCGCCCTGGTGATCGTTCCGGGCGACCGGGCCGACGTGCTGGTGGCCTGTCTCGCCTCCTCGTTCTCGCCTGAATTCCCGGTTCCGTCCGCGCTGATCCTGACCGGTGGCCTGGCCCCGGATCCCACCATCTATTCCCTGCTGGCACAGGCGCCGTTCCCGATCTTCGCCGCCCCGGAGGACACCTACATCACCGCCAAGCGGGTCTCCGAGGTGCGCAGCGAGATCTGGTCCGGGCACCGCCGGAAGGTGGCCTCTGCCCTGGGTCTGTGGGCCAAACGGGTGGACGAGGCGGAGCTGCTGGAACGCCTGCACCTGCCGCTGCCGGAGCGGATGACGCCGCTGCGATTCCTGCACGAGCTGATCGAACGGGCCAGGTCCGACCGCCGGCACATCGTCCTGCCGGAGGGCACGGACGTGCGGATCCTGCGCGCCGCCGAGATCCTGCACCGCCGGGACGTCTGCGAACTCACCGTGCTGGGCCGCGAGGCCGATGTCCGCGAACTCGCAGCCACGCAGGGCATCGACCTCAACGGCATCAGCATCGTGGACCCGGCCACCTCGGAGCTGCGGCAGGGCTTTGCCCAAAAGTACGCGGAGCTGCGGGCACACAAGGGCGTGGACCTGGCCAAGGCCCTGGAGGTCATGCAGGACGAGAGCTACTTCGGCACCATGATGGTCCAGCTGGGGGTGGTGGACGGCATGGTCTCCGGCGCCGCGCACACCACGGCCCACACCATCCGGCCGGCGCTGGAATTCGTCAAGACCCGCGAGGGCGCCAAGATCGTCTCCTCGGTGTTCCTGATGCTCATGCCGGACCGGGTGCTGGTCTACGGCGACTGCGCGGTGAATCCTGAGCCCAATGTGGAGCAGCTCGCGGACATTGCGCTGGCCTCGGCGGAAACCGCCGCCCAGTTCGGCGTCGAGCCGCGGGTCGCGATGCTCTCCTACTCCACCGGCGGCTCAGGCGCCGGGCAGGCCGTGGACGCTGTCCGCCAGGCGACCGAGCTGGTGCGGCACCGGCGCCCGGACCTGGCGGTGGAAGGTCCCATCCAGTACGACGCCGCCGTCGACGCCGCGATCGCCGAGTCCAAGATGCCGGGCTCCTCCGTGGCCGGGCAGGCGACGGTGTTCATCTTCCCGGACCTGAACACCGGCAACAACACCTACAAGGCGGTCCAGCAGTCCTCCGGTGCGGTGGCCGTCGGGCCCGTGCTGCAGGGGCTGCGCAAACCGGTGAACGACCTCTCCCGCGGCTGCACCGTGGAGGACATCGTAAACACCGTGGCCATCACCGCGATCCAGGCCCAGTCCACCGAGCCGGCCACCGACCCGGCGCCTGCGGCTGCCCAGTCCGCGGCTGCCCATGCATAGTCAGCTGTTTTCCGGTTTCGCCGGGCTATCGGGATCTTCCTGCTGGGCGGGCTCATCGGCTAGGCCCTCCGGAGAGAGATCCAGGTCCTCCAGATTCGCGGGGGCCTCGGCGGCCTCTCCGGTCTGGGCGGCCTTGAGGTCCCCGGTGTCGTCCAAGGCAGGGTTCGCGCCTTCGACGCCGGTGGGATCCGGCTTCCCGGACCCGCTGGCCTGCTCGGTGCCCTCTGGCTGCGTTGCGTTGTCTGTCATGGAAATCCTTTTGTGAGTTGTCCAGTTGGTCCGCCGACTCTATGCGCCCGCCGCGGCTTTCGCAACGGATTAGCGGCCTTGTCAGCCCGACTATTTATAGTGGTGCCCATGGAGCGCTCCGCCAGGCTCCGGCGCGATTCCAGTCCCGACGCACCCTCAGGGGTCGTCGCAGAAACCAAGGCGTAGGAGGCCAAATGCTCGTGCTCGTTATCAACTCAGGCTCGTCTTCGCTCAAGTACCAGGTCCGCGACGTCGAGGCCGGCAGTGTGCTCGCCGAAGGGCTGGTCGAGAAGATCGGGACGGGAAGCGGCGGCGGCGGCCGCGACGCTGAAATCGAAGGCCCGCGGGACCATGCGGAGGCATTGGAACAGATCGACGAAGCCATCCACGTGGCGCTGGGAGGCCGCGCCCTCGACGCCGTCGGGCATCGTGTGGTGCACGGCGGGGAACGCTTCGCCGAGCCGGTGCTGGTCAACCACGAGATCATCCGCGCGATCGAGCGGCTGAACCCGCTGGCGCCGCTGCACAACCCGGCCGCCGTGCTGGGCCTGCGCGCGATCGCGAAGAAATGGCCGGAACTGCCGCAGGTGGCCGTCTTCGACACCGCCTTCCACCGCACGCTGCCCGAGTATGCCTGGCGGTACGCGGTCCCGGACGAGCTCTACGCCAACCACGGGATCCGCCGCTACGGCTTCCACGGCACCTCGCACGAGTACGTCGCACACCGGGCCGCGGCCCTGCTGGAGATTCCGTTGGCGGAGTTCGACGCCGTCATCGCCCACCTGGGCAACGGGGCCTCGGTCACGGCGATCCGCGGTGGGGAGTCCGTGGACACCTCGATGGGCTTCACCCCGCTGGAGGGCCTGGTCATGGGCACCCGCTCGGGCGATCTGGACCCGTCCATCCTCGTCTTCCTCGGCCGGGCAGGCTGGTCCCCGGAGGACCTCGATTCGATGCTCAACCGCCGGTCCGGGCTGAAGGGTCTCGCGGGGAACAACGACATGCGCTCGGTGGTGGAGGCCGCGGAGGCCGGCGACGCCAAGGCGGGCATGGCCCTGGCCGTGGCCTCCTACCGGCTCGCGAAGTACATCGGCGGCTATCACGTGGCGGTCGGCGGGGCAAGGGCGCTCGTGTTCACCGCCGGGATCGGCGAGAACTCGCACCAGTTCCGCACCCTTGTGGCGGAGCGGCTGGGCGCCTTGGGCGTGCAGCTCGACGCCGGGCTGAACCGTGAGCGGTCCAAAGAACCCCGGGTGGTGTCCAGCCCGTCGTCGGCCATCCCGGTGCTCGTGGTGCCCACTGACGAGGAACGCGCGATCGCCGAGGCCACGGCCGCCGTCGTGAATCACCCGTCGATTGCTCCGTAACCGCCCTTTTGGCGGCTCAAAAGGGCGCCTATGGAGCAGCCGATGGGTAGCGTTGGGGCCATGACGGAACTTAAGCTCCCCCTTCGCACCGAGCGGCTGGTCCTGCGCCGTTTCGAGGCCGCGGACCTGGACACTTTCTACGCCTACCATTCGCTGCCGGAGACCGCCCGCTTCCTGCCGGGGGAGGCGAAGAGCTACACCAAGTCCATGGAGTCCGTGGGCAAGTACGCCAACTTCGTCTTCGAGAAGGAGGGTGACTGGGTCTGCCTGGCCATCGAGGCCGCGGATGCCCCTGGGCTGCTCGGCGAGGTGGTGCTTAAATGGCTGCCCGGCCCCGGACAGGGCGAGGTCGGCTGGAGTCTGGCCCCCGCAGCGCGCGGGCGGGGCATCGGCACCGAAGCGGCCGGGGCCCTGCTGAAGCTTGGGTTCGAGGAGCTGGGCTTTCACCGGATCAATGCCAAGCTCGACGCGCTGAATACCGCCTCCGCGGCGCTGTGCGAACGCCTCGGCATGCGGCACGAGTCCACCCAGGTGGACAAGTGGCATTACAAGGGCCAGTGGGCCACCGAAGTGGTCTACGCCCTCCTCGCGGGGGAATGGAAGTCCCGGCAGTCTGATTAGGACCCAGCGGTTCGGCAAAGATGGCCGCGACGGGGGTCGCAGGGACGCTCGCAGCAATCCCGCCACTGAGCATGCTCAGCAGCGGGGTTGGTGGTTGGGCATGGACAGATCCTTCGGGCCATGGAGACCGGTGATGCGGCCACGATGTCAATGATTCGCCAAGAATGGCCGCCATGAAGCGCTCATGGCGGCCATCTGTGGCGAACGGGTGAACCGGCGATCCACCCGCCCCGGGCGCGGGCGAACCAGCCGGGACCATCGATTGCTCCGTAACTGCCGTCATGAGGGCCCACAAGGGCGGTTGTGGAGCAATCGATCGAGAAGAGGGCGCGCTACTTGACCCCGGCCCCCGGCAGCAGCTCCGTCGCGCCCAGGGAGTCGGCGACGAAGGCGTAGTCCCAGGCCCGTTCCTTCCACTGCACGTACCGGCCGGAGGCGCCGCCGTGGCCGCCTTCCATCTCGATCTTCATCACGATCGGCTCGCTGCCGGTATTCAGTTCGCGCAGCTGCTGCACCCATTTGGCGGGCTCCACGTAGAGGACCCGCGTGTCATTCAACGAGGTCACCGCGGCAATCCTGGGGTAGGCCACCTCGCGGACGTTTTCGTAAGGGGTGTAGGACTTCATATACGCGTAGACCGCCGGGTCGGTGATGGGGTTGCCCCATTCCTCCCACTCCAGCGCGGAGAGCGGCAGCTCGGGATCCAGGATGGTGGTCAGGGCATCCACGAACGGGACGGCCGCGACGATCGCCGCGTACTTCTCGGGCGCGAGGTTGGCGACGGCGCCCATCAGCAGGCCGCCGGCGGAACCGCCCATCGCCGCGATCCGGGCCGGGTCCACCCAGCCGGACTGCGCCAGCCAGTCCGTGGCCGCGATGAAGTCCGTGAAGGTGTTCTTCTTGTGCAGCTTCTTTCCGGTGTCATACCAGTGCCGGCCGAGCTCGCCGCCGCCGCGGATATGGGCGATCACGAACACGACGCCCCGGTCCAGCAGGGACAGCCGGGGGATACCGAAGCCCGGATCCATGCTGAGCTCGTAGGAGCCGTAGCCGTATACCAGGCCCGCCGCCGCCGAGTCGCGCGCCACCGAGGCATGCCGCAGCACGGACAGCGGAATCCGGGTCCCGTCCGCGGCCACGGCCCATTCGCGGGTGGCCACATAGTCCGACGGCGAGTAGCCGCCCAGCACGGGGCTTTCCTTGCGCAGCAGCAGTTCGCCGGCGGGCTGCTCCGCTGTCGGCAGCACAAAGTCGTACACCCGCGACGGCGTGAAGTAGGAGGTGTAGCCCATCCGGATCACTGGGGCCCCGTAGTCGGATCCGGCGACGCCCGCGGTATAGAGTTCCTCGTCGAACGACGGTTCCACGGCGGCAGCCTGCAAAGAGGTGCCGAGTCCGGCCAGCGGCAGGAACTGGACGCGTTCGATCGTGTCCTTGCGTACGGAGACCACCAGATGCGTGGACGTGACGCCGGCGCCGTTGACCCGCACCTCGTCGGAGTGTTCGACGACGGTGGTCCAGTGCTGCTCGGCCAGCGGCCTGGCGAGCTCGGCCGGGTCCACCAGCGAGACCATGGAGTTGATGGCGTCCTTGTTGTGGCTCAGCAGGATGCGTTCTTTGGGGGTTCCGGAGCCGTCATCAAGCAGGAACGGCTCGGCCTCGTAGAGGATGCGTTCCGCCCGGGAGATCACAGTGCTCAGCCCGGCGTCGGGCGCGTCGAAGCGCAGCAGCCGGGTCTCGCTGAACTCCGAGCAGCCGATGCCCAGGACCAGGTGGCGCCGGTCGGCGGAGAGCTCGAAGCCCAGCCACATGGCGACGTCGTCCTCCTGATAGATGACCTCGTCCGCGCTGACCGGGGTGCCCAGCACGTGGGATTTCACCTGGTACGGGCGCCAGGAATCGTCCACCACGGTGTAGAAGATCCGGCTGCCGTCGGGGGAGAAGGAGATGCCGTAGAAGACGTTCTCGATCACGTCCGGCAGCAGTTCCCCGGTGCGCAGATCCTTGATGCGCAGCGTGAACCGCTCGTCGCCGGCGTTGTCCACGGCGTAGGCGTAGAGCGTCCCGTCGATGGTCACGGCGCCGCCGCCGACGGCGAAGAAGGGCTTGCCCGCTGCCTCGACGTTCCCGTCCAGCAGGATTTCCTCACCCGGAATTGCGACGCCGGTGTCGACTCCGGCGTCGACGGCGGGGGGCGTCCAGTCCGCCACGCGGTCCCCGCTGTCCCGGGCGCGGAGGCGGCACTGGATGCCGTATTCCTGGCCCTCCACCGAACGGGTGTAGTACCACCAGCCGTCCTTGCGGTTGGGGACGGAGAGGTCCGTCTCCTGGGTGCGGCCCTTGATTTCCTGGAAGATGGCCTCGCGCAGCGGCTCCTGGTGGGCGGTCACCGCCTCCTGGTAGGCGTTTTCGGCCGTGAGCAGGTCAATCACTTCCGCCGATTCCTTGTTGCGCAGCCACTCGTAGTTGTCCTCGAACGAGTCGCCGTGGTGCGCGCGGATGGTGGGAATCTTTTTGGCGACGGGCGGCTGTACGGGCGGCTTTACGGGCGGCTGCGCGGAAGGGTGCAGGGAAGGCTGCGCGGGAATCTGGGTCATGGACCCAATCTACCGGCAGGCGCGCCGGCCCAGGGTTCCCGTTCCGCGGCTGGGACCGCGGGCCTCAGTTCCCGTTCTGCAGGTTGTTGGCCGCCACATAGTCGCCAAGTGTGCCCGAGGCGAGCGCGGCGGCCACCGCGGCGGTGGCGCCCGGGTCCTGCAGGACGATCGACTGGCCGTCGCGGCTGGTGCCGGCGCCGGCCGTGGGAAGCGTGAAGAACACGCCGCTGCCGGGAGCCGTGCTGCGCAGGCTGAAGGCGAGCCGCTCCAGAGTTTCCAGGGTAAGCCCGGGATCCACGGTGACGTGCGGCAATACCGTCGTGACCAGTTGCCGGGCCGTGGCGCGGTCCGCCACTACACCCTCGGAGGCGACCTTGGCCAGCACGGACTTCAGGAAGATCTGCTGGTTCCGGACGCGCTGGTAGTCGCCGTCGGCAAAGGCTTTGCGCTCGCGGACGAAGTCCAGGGCCAGGGCGCCGTTGAGCCGGTTCACACCCGGCGGGAAGTAGTGCAGGGACTCAATGGTGCCCGTGAACGGCCGCGCCACATCGACGTCGATTCCGCCGACGGCGTCCGTCAGGGCGGCAAAGCCCTCGAAATCGACCACGACGGTGTGGTCGATCCGGGTGCCGAACAGGGCCTCCACAGCCCGGGTCTGCAGCGGGACCCCGCCCTCCTCGAGTCCGGCGTTGACCTTGGCCGGGCCGCGCCCCGGGACGTCCACCCACAGGTCCCGCATGATGGAGATGCCGTAAATGCCCTGCCGGTCCGCCGGGAGATGGATGAGGACCAGCGCGTCGCCGCGTTGGTCAGAGACATTGCCGGCGGCCGCCTCCGCCCGCGCGTTCACACGGCTGTCGCTGCCCACCAGCAAAATGTTGAGAGCGACGGCGGGGGGATCCGGCGTCGGCGTCGGCGTGGGGGCCGGTGTGGCCGGCGTCGTGGCCGGTGCGGGGGCGGACGACTCGACGGGAGCTGCGGTCTCGGCCTTCGGACGGGACACGATATACGCTGCGGCCGCGACGGCGATCAGCAGCAAAGCAGCCACGACCGCCGCGATTACGGTACGACGGCGGCGCTCGCCAACCGGCCCGCCGGGCCGCGGGGCTGGTGTATGTGGTCCTGCTGGATCCGGCGTCGTTCCCATGGGCGGACGCTACCACCCCACAGCGCAGACGGTGGGTAGGCGCAAAGTGGGATCAGCCGTGGCGGCGGGCCAAGCGCAGGATGGTGAGGATGGCGGGCGCCAGCTCATCCTCCATCCGGTGGTACATTTCCTCGCCGCGGCGGTAGGGATCCACCACGTCGTTGTCGGCCGCGTCCTGCGCCAGTGCCAGGTGCCGGACGGAGGCCGCCCGGGCCGGGAGGGCCCGCCAGAAGGCGGGGACGTCGGACGCGGCTGGACTGTCGCCGTCCCGCTGTTCGAGACTGTCGCCGTCCCGCTGTTCGAGAGCCTCGATCATCCGGGCAAACTCGCGGATGGTGAAGGTTCGCTTCAGCAGGGAGGCATCCATCTGCATGACTTCCCCGCGGTGCGTAGCGGCCATGGTCAGGACCAGATCGGCCTCGCGCAGGATCTGCGGGGTCAGCTGGCGCGCGGCAAAACCGTCGGGGCTTCCGCCGTAGGTCCTGATGATGTCTGCCGAGATCGGTTGGACCGGGTCGCCCACCATGGCCCGGGTGCCGGCGCTCCGCACCTGGAAAACGTCCGGCCTGATCTGGTCCAGCCCGGCCTGAAGGAGACGTTTGGCCACCGGCGAGCGGCAAATGTTTCCGGTGCAGACCGTCAGAATACGAATGGTTGACGACGAGTCCAAAAGCCCCTAGTTTCCTTTGCCGAGTTTCCTGGCGGCCACGTAGCCACCGAGTTTATCCTCGGTGAGCGCTGCCTTGATCTCCTCGATGGCGCCCACGTCCGGCAGGACGATCGACTGCCCGTCCGCGGACCTTCCGACGCCGGCAGTGGGCAGGGTGAAGAAGATGGTGTCGCGGCTGCGGAGGTCCCGGAGGCTGAAGGCCAGGCGACCCACCTCCATGGAGTCCAGGCCCGGGGCGACGCTGAGGTACGGGGAGACGGCGCGGAGTACCCTGGCGAGCGTTACCGGGTTTCCCAGGGTGCCGCCGTCGAAAGTCTTGGCCATGATCGCCCGAAGGTAGCTCTGCTGGTTGCGGACCCGCTGATAGTCGCCGTCGGGGAACGCATAGCGTTCACGCACAAACGCGAGCCCCTGGGCGCCGTTCAGCGTGTTCAGCCCCTTGTTGAAGACGTAGGTCTTGTCGCCGCGGACCGAGCTGAAAGGGACCTTGACGTCCACCTCCACCCCGCCCAGGGCATCGGTGAGTCCCTTGAAACCGGCGAAGTCCAGGCTGACCACATGGTCGATCCGCTGCTGGAGCAGGGATTCCACCGTCTGGACCATCAGCGGGACGCCGCCGAACGCGAGGGCGGCGTTGATCTTGGCCTCGCCCCGGCCCGGAATGTCCACCCACAGGTCCCGCATCAGCGAGATGCTGTAGATATGGTCGCGGTCCGACGGGATGTGGAGCAGCATCAGGGTATCGGCCCGCTGGTCCGACGACGCTCCGGCCGCGGCCTTGGCGGACGCCTTACGCTCGGCCTTGTCGCGGCTGTCGCTGCCCATTACCAGGATGTTCATCGGCTTCGGTACACCGGCGGGCGCTGCGGGGGCCTGGACCCGGGCTGCCTCCGGGGGGAAGGCTTCCTCGATCCTGGTGGTCTGGGTGTCGTAAATGGTAGCCAGGGAGAACAGGTACGCCCCCATGGAGCCGGGCACCAGCAGGATCATGATCAGCACGGCAACTAGCAAGACCCGCCTGGACCGCGTCCTGCGGCGCGGCTCGGCCCCAGTGTCCAGCTGCGCGGGCGCCTTTGCGGTCCCGTGCTCCGGTGCAGGTTCGCGGTCTACTTCGAAACGATTCGACATGCGGATCCTTGGGGTCGGTGCAGCTCCCGGCGCCGAACAGCGGAAATGGGAGCTCACTGCCGTGGGCGGCGTGATCCAGACGATACCACCCAGGACCCCGGCATAACTGGAATTTTGCTGTGACCGTTGTCGGCGCCGTGCTTGACGCATCTCCCGGCTTCCGCATATCCTGAACGAACGGTCGGTAATTACTTGTCGGATATGCATAGGAGCAACCATGGCAGCGCAGACCCTGCAGTCAGTGCCCCCGGAGTCGACGCCGGCACGGCACCAGATGAGCCTCGAAGATGCGGCCCGGCATGACGCTGAAGGCCAGGCATACTTTGACAAAGTCATGGCGGATGACTCGCGGATCGAGCCCCGCGACTGGATGCCGCCGGCCTACCGCAAGACCCTCCTGCGCCAGGTCTCGCAGCACGCACACTCGGAGATCATCGGCATGCAGCCGGAAGCGAACTGGATCTCCCGCGCCCCGAGCCTGAAGCGCAAGGCCATCCTGATGGCGAAGGTCCAGGACGAGGCAGGCCACGGCCTGTACCTGTACTCCGCGGCCGAGACCCTGGGCCAGCCGCGCGACGAGATGATGCAGGCCCTGATGGACGGCAAGGCCAAGTACTCCTCCATCTTCAACTATCCGGCCCGGACCTGGGCGGACATGGGAGCCATCGGCTGGATGGTCGACGGCGCCGCTATCGCCAACCAGGTGCCGCTGTGCCGCGCCTCCTTCGGTCCCTACGGCCGTGCCATGGTCCGCGTCTGCAAGGAAGAATCCTTCCACCAGCGCCAGGGCTTCGAGATCCTGCTGGAACTCTCGCACGGCACCCCGGAGCAGAAGCAGATGGCCCAGGACGCGGTCAACCGGTGGTACGCCCCTTCCCTGATGATGTTCGGCCCACCGGATGACGATTCACCCAACTCCAAGCAGTCCATGGCCTGGAACATCAAGCGTTTCAGCAACGACGAACTGCGCAACCGCTTCGTCGGCATGATGATGGAGCAGGTCAAGGTCCTGGAGCTCACGCTCCCGGACAAGGACATCCGTTTCAACGAGGAAACCAAGAAATGGGAGCACGGCCCCCTGGACTGGGATGAATTCCACGAAGTCCTCGCCGGCCGCGGACCCTGCAACGCCCAGCGCCTGGAACGGCGCCGCGAAGCGCACGCCGACGGCGCCTGGGTGCGCGAAGCGGCCGCCTCGTACGCGGCAAAGCAGAGCCGCAAGCAAGCAGCAAAGGAATCCGCAGCATGATCCCCAACGACTCCCCATCCTCGCAAGTCCCCAGCCGCCCCCTAGACTCTCAAGCTCGCCCAGGGAACCCTGCGGCCGTGGGCCCTCGGCCGGGGACCCCTGTCGTCGTGGCCCCAGCCAACGCGCACGCCGGCAACGTCTGGCCCATCTGGGAAGTGTTCGTCCGGTCCAGCCGTGGCCTGTCGCACGTCCACGCCGGATCCCTGCACGCGCCGGACGCCGCCATGGCCCTGCGCAACGCCCGCGATCTGTACACCCGCCGCAACGAGGGAGTATCCATCTGGGTTCTCCCGGCGGACGCGATTGCCGCCAGCGATCCCGACGCCAAGGGCTCCTTCTTTGAGTCGCCCCAGGGCAAGGACTACCGGCACGCCACGTATTACACCAAGAGCGAGGGCGTGAAGCACCTGTGAGCACAACACCCGAAGCCGCGGTGACGGCAGAAAAAGCGGAAACAGCGGCAGAAGAAGCGGCAGACACAGCGGCAGAGACAGCGGCAGCAGACACAGGCGGACACGGGGACATCTCCGTCGGCGTCAAGGGCCCCGGCAACAGCGGTTCCGGCAACAGCGGCGAGGCCACCGCCAGCGCCACCCGCATCACGCCCGGCAACGCCCTCCGCCCCGAGGACATCGCCCTGGCCGTCAGCCGCGGCACCGCCAGGCCGAGCGAAGACGCCGCCGAGTTTGCCCTGCGCCTGGGCGATGACGCCCTGATCCTGGCGCAGCGCCTGGGCCACTGGATCTCCCGCGCCCCGGAGCTGGAAGAAGACATCGCCCTCGGCAACATCGCCCTGGACCAGCTGGGCCACGCCCGGTCCTTTCTGAGCTACGCCGGCGGCCTCGATGGCCGGAGCGAGGATGACCTCGCCTACTTCCGCCGCGAACCCGAGTTCCGCTCCGTCGAGATCTTCGAACTCCCGAACGGCGACTTTGCCGTCACCATCGCCCGCCAGTTTGTGGTGAGCTACTACCAGTTTGAGCTCTACCGCCGGCTGGCCGCCTCCACCGACGCCACCCTGGCCGGGATCGCCGCCAAGGCCGTCAAGGAAGTGGATTACCACCGCGACCACAGCGCCCAGTGGGTGCTGCGCCTGGCCCAGGGCACGGGGGAGTCCCGCGGGAAGATGATTCACGCCTTCAAGGTCATCTGGCCCTACGTGGATGAACTGTTCCGCGATGACGGGCTCACCGCCCGCCTCAGCGAGTCCGGTGCCGCCGTCGAGCCTTCCAGCCTGCGGGCGGACTTCGACCGCCTCACCGGAGAGGTTCTCGCCGCGGCGGAACTGGACGTTCCCAACGTCCAGCCGGCCCCCGGCGGCGGACGCAGGGGGCAACACTCCGAACACCTCGGCTACATCCTGGCCGAAATGCAGGTCCTCGCCCGCGAGCACCCCGGAGCCAGCTGGTGACCATGCCGGATACCGAGGTAGGTCAGGACACGGCCGGCACCACGGCCGAGCTGAAGGCCTGGGACATCGCGGCCACGGTCTGCGATCCGGAAATCCCCGTCCTCACCATTGCGGATCTGGGGATCCTCCGGAACGTCCAGCTGTTCGACGACGGCGGGCCGGTACCCGCCGTCCAGGTCACCATCACGCCCACCTACTCCGGCTGCCCCGCGATGGACGCCATCCGGGACGACCTCACGACGGCGTTCGGGCGCGAAGGCTACCCGCACGTACGGGTGGAGCTGGTCCTCTCCCCGGCATGGACCACGGACTGGATGACCGAGTCCGGCAAGACCAAGCTGCAGGACTACGGGATCGCCCCGCCCAGCGGCCTCGCCGCCGCAGGCAGGACATCAGCGCGCCATGCCGGCCCCGTCAGGCTGTCCCTCGCGGTTAAATGCCCGCAGTGTTCATCGTTGAACACCAAGGAACTCACCCGCTTCGGTTCCACCTCCTGCAAGGCGCTGTATGTCTGCCAGGACTGCAGGGAACCGTTCGACTACTTCAAAGTTCTGTAAGGAAGCACCCATGCCTGTTGTCCGACAGACCGCCGCCGAAACGGCCGCCGCCACCGGGCGCCGTCGTGCGTCCTTCCACACCCTGACGGTGGATGAGGTCCGCCGGCTCACCGATGACGCGATCGAGGTGACTTTCGGCGTACCGAACCAGCTCACCGGACAGTTCGACTACCTCCCGGGCCAGTACGTGGCCCTGCGCACCACGTTGCCGGATGAGAACGGCGAGCCGAAGGAGATCCGGCGCAGCTACTCGATCTGCGCTGAACCGCGCAGCTTTGCGGACGGCAGCAGCGAGATCCGCGTCGCCATCAAGAAGGACCTCGGCGGGCTGTTCTCCACTTGGGCCAACGCCGAGCTGAAGTCCGGGGATGTCCTGGACGTGATGAGCCCTATGGGCGCGTTCGTGTCCAAGCACGGCCGGGATGGCAAAGAGCAGAATCTGATGAACTCGATGAACCATCCGCAGGAGATGGCCGGCGAACTGGCGGGCGAGCCGGGCTCCTTCGTCGCGATCGCCGCCGGCTCCGGCATCACGCCGGTGATCGCCATTGCCCGCACCCTGCTGGCCGCCCACCCCGAAACGCGCTTCGACCTGGTCTACGCCAACAAGGCCGCGATGGACGTGATGTTCCTCGAGGAACTCGCGGACCTCAAGGACAAGTACCCCGCGCGGCTGGCGCTGCACCATGTGCTCTCCCGCGAACAGCGGATCGCCCCGCTGCTCAGCGGCCGGATCGACGCCGAAAAGCTCCAGGCCCTGCTGGGCACCGCCATCCACGCCGATGACATCGACGAATGGTTCCTCTGCGGGCCGTTCGAGCTTGTGCAGCTGTGCCGTGACACGCTGGCCGCCCGCGGCGTCAAGCCGGAGCATGTCCGCTTTGAGTTGTTCACCTCGGGCAAACCGGACCGCCCCGAGGGCAATTCCGGGCGTCCCGTGATTGTGGACGAGTCCCAGGCGACGTACAAGATCACCTTCAAGCTGGACGGGCTCCAGGGCGAGGTTGCCAGCCCCACCCACGCCCGCGAATCGATCCTCAACGCGGCCTTGCGGGTCCGCCCCGACGTGCCCTTCGCCTGTGCCGGCGGCGTCTGCGGAACGTGCCGTGCCAAGGTGGTCACCGGCGCCGTCACCATGGACGAGAACTACGCGCTGGAACAGGATGAACTGGACAAGGGCTACGTGCTGACGTGCCAGTCCCACCCCACCACGCCGGAAGTCACAGTCGACTTCGACGTCTAAGAATTGATGGTTGCGTCTGCCCAGACCCGGACCGCCCCGAAACTGCAGGAGCCCCATGATTTCCCTTTCCATCGCCGGCGGCATCGCCGAGGTCGTTCTCGACGCACCCCACAAGCTGAACTCGCTGGACGCGCAGGCCCTCGGGGATTTGGCACAGGCGTACGACGACGCCGCTGACGCCGCCTCACGAGGCGAGGTGCGGGCGCTGCTGCTCCGCGGTGAGGGCCGCGCCTTCTGCGCGGGCCGGGACATCGCCGGTGTGACCCCGGAGACGGATGACGTCCAGGCCTACCTGGGCGGGCTGCTGCAGCCGCTGCTGAAAAAAATGAGTGCTTTCCCGGCGCCCACCTTCGCGGCCGCACAGGGGGCCTGCCTCGGGGTGGGGCTGGGGCTGCTGCTGGCCACCGACGTGGTGTACGTGGCGGAGAACGCGAAGTTCGGTTCCCCGTTCGCGAACCTCGGCGCCACCCTCGATTCCGGCGGGCACTGGTACTTCACCGAACGCCTCGGCATGCACAGGACCCTGGACCTGATCTACACCGCCGAGCTCATGAGCGGCGCCGCCGCCGTGGCGCAGGGACTCTTCAGCCGGGCCATGCCCGCGGATGAGCTCCTGGCGAACACCCGGGCGATCGTGGCGAAGGCTGCCACCGGGGCCACCGGTGCGTTCACCGCAAGCAAGGAACTCGTGGCCCATATCCGGGACCAGCGGCTGGGCCTCTGGGACGCCATGGCAGAGGAGAACGCCGCGCAGGCCCAGCTTTGCATCACCGGGGATTACGCGGAGGGATTCCGCGCCTTCCAGGAGAAACGGAAACCGGTTTTCAGGGGCTAAGCGCCCTATTGGCAGGCCAATAGAGACCACCTTGTCTCGGTACATGTCTTTTGTTGATACCGTTCTCATTTTGAATGCGGGCTTGTATGGTTCGGTTATGAGTTTGGGGAAATCAGTAACTAAGGCAGTCATTCCCGCTGCGGGACTGGGAACACGCTTCCTGCCTGCCACCAAAGCGATGCCCAAGGAAATGCTGCCGGTGGTGGACCAGCCGGCCATTCAATACGTGGTGGAAGAAGCAGTCCGGGCCGGGCTGACGGATCTGCTGATGATCACCGGCCGGCAGAAACGCGCACTTGAGGACCACTTTGACCGCGAGCCCAGCTTGGAACGCACCCTGGAGCTCAAGGGCGACCTGGACCGCCTGGAAGCCGTCCGGCACGCCTCCAGCCTGGGTCCGCTCTATTACGTCCGCCAGGGCGATCCCAAAGGCCTCGGCCACGCTGTCCTCTGCGCCCGGCAGCACATTGGCGATGAGCCCTTTGCGGTCCTGCTGGGCGATGACCTGATTGACGAACGCGACGAACTCCTCAGCACCATGATCGAGGTACAGTCCCGGACCGGCGGCTCGGTCATCGCCCTCATCGAGGTGGACCCCGCCGAGATCAGCGCCTACGGCTGTGCCGACGTTTCCGTGGTGACTGGCGAGGACTACGTGCGGGTCAACTGCCTGGTGGAGAAGCCGGCCGTTACCGATGCGCCCTCGAACCTGGCCGTCATCGGCCGGTATGTGCTCCACCCGGCGGTGTTCGACGTGCTGGAGGAAACCTTGCCCGGCCGCGGCGGGGAGATCCAGCTCACGGACGCGCTGCAGACCCTGGCCACCTCCGAGTCCGAGGGCGGCGGTGTCTACGGGGTGGTGTTCAAGGGCCGCCGCTACGACACCGGCGACAAGCTGAGCTACCTCAAGGCGGTCATCTCGATTGCCTCGGAACGTGTGGAGTTCGGCGAGGAACTCAGGGCCTGGATGAAGGCCTTCGTCAGCTGAACAGGCGTTCCTGGCTTTCGGTCAGAGCACGGAATTCGGCCAAGGATCTTCGTCCCCACCAGCTCAGCGCGTGTCCAGGTCCTCAAAAACAAGAAAGGTCTGCGTATCCAGCACGCCCGGCATGGACTGGAGTTGATCGAAGATCACCCGCCGCAGATCGATGTTGTCCACGGCGCGCACCAGCAGTATGACATCGAAGTCCCCGCCCACCAGCGCGATGTGGTGCACCTCTGGAATGGCGCGCAGAAGCTCGCGCAGTTCCCGCCACGAGTGCTGCCGTACCTTGAGCGTCACATACGCGGATGACTTCAGGCCCGCCTTGATGGGGTCAACGAGGGCCGTGAACTTGGTGAGGACACCCTCGCCGGTCAGCCGGGAAATGCGGGTATAGGCGTGGGCGCGGGAGATGTGCACGTTTTCCGCCACCTGGGTCACGGACATCCGGCCGTCCCGGGTCAGCTCCGCGATGATGTCCCGGTCCACATCATCCAGCGGCACCGCCGTCTGGTCCGCCTCGGCCTCTGCCATTTGTCCACAACCCCCGCCGGTAATCCAGCTCGCACTTACGATTTGTCTTCCAGAATAGGCCAGATTTCTGGACTTCTCCACGATTCTGCCTAGGGGTGGATACGAAACATCGTCCGGCACCATACTGGGAGCGAATAGTGGCTACAGAAGGACGGACCAATGACGATCTCCGCAGACCACACTGCGCAGCACCCGGCAGCTAACGACCCGGCGTTCGGGGCGGCAGTGCCGGGCCAATCGCCGGATGACGCCGCCAGCGAGGCCGTGCGGAAGTTCGGCATCACGGTCGAGGATTACATGCTGCCCGCCCGCCACCAGATCCAGATGGTGGGCCCCGACGGCAGCCTGACCCCGCACACCGAGCAGGGCACACAGCCCGGCCACGAGTACAGCCTCCCGGGCGACGAGGACCTGATGGCCGCCTACGAGCAGCTTGTCATCGGGCGCCGCGTCAATGACCAGAACTCCGCGCTGGTCCGGCAGGGCCGGATGGCTGTCTACCCGTCCAGCCACGGTCAGGAGGCCTGTCAGGTCGCCGCCGCCCTCTGCCTGTCCGAGGGCGACTGGATGTTCCCCACCTACCGCGACTCCGTGGCCGTGATGGCCCGCGGCGTGGATCCCGTCCAGACCATGACACTCTTCCGCGGCGACTGGCACGGCGGCTACGACCCCACTATGCACAAGGTGGGCACCCAGTGCACACCGCTGACCACTCAGCTGCTGCACGGCGTCGGAGTGGCCCACGCCGCGAAGCTGCGAGGCGAGGACACCGTTGTCCTGGCCATGTGCGGCGACGGAGCCACCAGCGAAGGCGACTTTCACGAGGCCCTGAACTTCGCGGCCGTCTTCCACCTGCCCGTGGTCTTCTTCGTTCAGAACAACCAGTACGCGATCTCCGTCCCGCTGGCCCACCAGTCCGTGGCGCCGTCCCTCGCCCACAAGGCCGTGGGCTACGGAATGGCCGGCGAACGCGTGGACGGAAACGACATCGTCGCCCTCCTCGCCGTGCTGGGCCGCGCCGTCCGGCTGGCCCGCGAAGGCTCGGGACCGCTGCTGGTGGAGGCCCACACCTACCGCATGCAGGCCCATACCAACGCCGACGACGCCACCCGCTACCGCCAGGACAGCGAAGTGGCCGAATGGGTGGCCAAGGATCCGCTGAGCCGGATGAAGACCTACCTGACGGACCGGGGTCTGCTCGACGACGAGCGCACGGCGGTGATCGGCGGCAAGGCCGAAGCCGTCGCCACCCAGCTGCGCGAAGGCCTCAGCGAGGACGTCCCGGTCGATCCCCAGGACCTCTTCAAGTACGTCTTCTCCACCCCCACCCCGCAGCTGAAGGAACAGTCCGCCATGCTCGCCGACGAACTCGCCCGGGAAGAGACCGCGAAATGAGCCCCACCATAACCACCTCGCCTGAGGCCGACGGCAACGTCAGTGCCGCCACCGCCCGGGCGGCTGCCACGGCCGCAGCCGCCGCCGATATCACCGGCCCGCAGACCATCACCCTGGCCAAGGCCCTGAACACCGCGATGGCCGATGCCATGCACGCGGACCCCTCGGTCCTGGTCTTCGGCGAGGACGTCGGCATGCTCGGGGGCGTTTTCCGGATCACCGACGGGCTCACCAAGACGTTCGGGAAGAGCCGCTGCTTCGACACGCCGCTCGCTGAGTCCGGCATTGTGGGCATGGCCGTCGGCATGGCCATGAACGGCATGCGGCCGGTCATCGAAATGCAGTTCGACGCCTTCGCCTACCCGGCCTTCGAGCAAATCGTCAGCCATGTGGCCAAGATGCACAACCGCACTAAGGGCGCCGTGAAACTGCCGATGGTCATCCGGGTCCCGTACGCCGGCGGCATCGGGGGAGTGGAACACCATTGTGACTCCTCCGAGGCCTACTACGCCCACACCGCGGGCCTGAAGGTCTTCACCCCGGCCACTGTGGCGGATGGCTACCGGATGCTCCGTGAAGCCATCGATTCCGACGATCCCGTGATGTTCATGGAGCCGAAGAAGCTCTACTGGTCCAAGGACCAGGTGGACCTGGACGCGCTGCGCGCCGAACATACCGCCAACACCGAACGCGGGACCTCATCCGAGGGCCGGGCCGCCGTCGCCCGGCCCGGCACCGACGCCACGCTGATCGCCTACGGACCGTCGGTTCCCACGGCGCTCGCCGCGGCCGCTGCGGCCGCTGAGGAAGGCCGCTCGCTCGAGGTGATCGACGTCCGTTCGATCGTGCCGTTCGACGACGAGACGGTCTGCGCCTCGGTCCGCAAGACCGGCCGTGCCGTCGTCATCGCCGAGGCGCACGGATTCGCCTCCGTCTCCTCCGAGATCGTGGCCCGGGTCCAGGAACGCTGTTTCCACTACCTCGCCGCCCCGATCCGCCGCGTCACGGGCTTCGATGTCCCATACCCGGCGCCGAAGCTCGAGCACTACTACCTGCCCGGCGTGGACCGCATCCTCGACGCCGTTGACGACCTCCAATGGGAGAACTGACCATGAGCGAACCGAAAGTCTTCCTCCTCCCGGACCTTGGCGAAGGACTGACCGAAGCCGAACTCGTGCACTGGCTCGTCGCCGTGGGAGACGAGATTAGCGTTGACCAGCCGATCGCCGAGGTGGAGACGGCCAAGTCCATGGTGGAGGTGCCCTCGCCATACGCCGGCACCGTCGCCGTGCTGCACGGCGAGCCCGGCCAGACGCTCGACGTCGGCAAGCCGCTGATCTCGGTGACTCCGGTTGGAGCTGCTTCGGGGGCCGCCGCGGATGATGCCGCCCCCGCCCCTTCGCCGGCCGCTGTTGCTGCCGAAACCTACCGCGAGGAGGAGAAGGCCGGGTCCGGGAATGTCCTGATCGGGTATGGGACTCCCGGCGGGCATGGCGTTGCGCGGCGGACGCGGGCTCCTAAGCGCGCGGTTGCCGCGCCGGTTGCCGAGGTATCAGCCGCGGAGAAAGCTGCCGATGACCTGATGCTGCAGCGGACCCGGGTGCCGGGGAGGCTGGGCGCTGTTATTTCTCCGCTGGTCCGCCGGATGGCGCGTGATCATGGAGTTGATTTGGGGGAACTCCAGGGATCGGGGGCCAGCGGGCTCATCATGCGCCGCGACGTCGAGGCGTTCATCAAGCCGGCTCCGGGGGGTGAGCGCCCGGCGGCTGCGCCTGTTGTAACTCCGGCACCTCCGACTGCATTGACGGGAACGTCCGCCGGAACCAGCGCCGACACCGATGCCCGCACCGGGCTGGGGATCTCCGGACGCACGGCCGTCCGCGGTGTGCGGAAGGCTGTTGCCGCCAACATGACACGCAGCCGGTCCGAGATCCCAGAAGCCACAGTGTGGGTGGACGTCGATGCCACAGCCCTCGTGGAGATGCGCGCCGCGCTGAAACAGGCGGACCCGAACAACGTCCCGGGGCTCCTCGCCTTCATCGCACGCTTCGTCACGGCCGGGCTGAAGAAGTACCCCGAGCTGAACACCCGGATCGTCACCACCGAGGACACGGCCGGCGGGGCGACGCAGGAGATTGTGGCCTTCGACGGCGTCAACCTCGGTTTCGCGGCCCAGACCGACCGCGGGCTTATGGTGCCGTCGGTGCGCAACGCGGACAAGCTCAGCGCCCGCCAGCTGGACGCCGAGATCCGCCGGCTCACCGCCGTCGTGCGCGACGGCAAGGCGAGCCCGGCGGAACTGGGCAGCGGCACCTTTACGCTGAACAACTACGGTGTGTTCGGCGTCGACGGCTCCGCCGCGATCATCAACCACCCCGAGGTCGGAATCCTCGGCGTCGGGCGGATCATCGACAAGCCCTGGGTGGTCAACGGTGGGCTCGCGGTCCGCAAGGTCACCGAGCTGACGCTCACCTTCGACCACCGCGTGTGCGACGGCGGGACCGCGGGCGGGTTCCTCCGCTTCGTGGCCGACGCGATCGAGAACCCGGGGTCCGTGCTGGCTGACTTGTGAACCTGGCACGGAATGGGCGGGCGGACAGACCGCCCGCCCAGTGCCGACGCCCAGCTTCCGGCCAGCTCCGGTTGGTAGAATCGGGGGCAGAACATCGCACCAACGGCGGCGGAGCAGTGCCGGAACATGGAGATCTAATGTCACGATGGCTCGAGGTTGGCCCGGACAACTACGTCCTGACCACCCAGGGATTTCTGCTCAACACCGGGCTGGTGGTCGGTACCGAACGTGCCATGGTGATCGACACCGGCGGCGGGCCCCGGCAGGGACGGGAGATCCTGGACGCCGTGCGTGAAAAGACTGACTTGCCGATCGTCGTCGTCAACACCCACGCCCACTACGACCACTTTTTCGGCAACGCCGTGTTCGCCGACGACGGCGTCACCGAATTCTGGGCGCATGAGAACTGCGCGGAAGAAATCGAGGAAAACGGTGACAGCCAGCGCCGCTTCGTGGCTGCGGCGGAACCGGAGATGGCTGCCGGCGAGGGTGCCGGCGTCGAACTGGTGGTCCCGAACGCGATCGTGAAGGACCAGCCGGTCCTGGTGTACCTCGGCGGGCAGAGCGCCACGCTGTTCTACCTCGGCCATGGTCACACCGACGGCGACCTCCTCGTGGGGACGGCCACTACCCTCTTCGCCGGTGACCTGGTGGAACAGGGCTCGCATCCGTCCTTCGAGGACTCCTATCCCGAAGACTGGGCCAACGCACTTCGGCACCTCTCGGCGCTCCGGCACCGCTACGAGTTCCTGATTCCGGGCCACGGGGAACCCTGCAGTGACCAGTTCGTCAAGACCATGGCCAACACCATGACCACGGCCGTGCGGCAAGCCACGCAGGCCACCCGGGAGACGCCGGACGACGCCACGAAGGCCATCCCGATCCTGCCGTACGGCCCGGAGCAATCCCGCTGGTTCATCACGCGGCTGCAGGAGACCCGGGCGCACCACTGAGGCCCGCGGGAATCCCGGGCAAGAGCGGCGCCGGGCAGAGAGCGCAGACAAGCACGGCATTGACCGTGAGGATGCGCTGAATGCGATCCTGAATCAGATCTACCATGTCCGGCAATTCGATGAACCCCGTATGGATTCGAGCATCCGTCCGGATCTGTTTATCGGGCCCAGCCGGGACCGGCGCTCAATCCTTGAAGTCATGGCCGTCATCACACCCCCGAACGACATTCTGGTCTTCCACGTGATGGAAGCCCGGCGGAAAATCCTGGACATCGCAGAAAGGGAAACAGGCAAATGAATGCAATGAAGAAGGCCAAGGTCGGCCACGGGCTCGATGCCGGGGAACAGGCCCGCTACGCGGAACTCGCCAGCTGGGCAGAGACCGCCGATATCGGGCCGGAAGCCCGCATCACCAAAGCCCAGGGCCCCGGGGCCGGACGAGCCCTGCCGGAAGCTGCCCTGGGTTCACCGGAAGCAGTCAGGCGCGCCGTCGGAAAACCCTCACTGAGCGCCCAGGGAACATCAGCGTCACGTTCCCTGAGACTGCCCGAGGACATGGATGCCCAGCTGGTCGCACGTGCGGAATTGGACCACCGGAGACCCTCCGCTATCCTTCGTGATGCCCTGGTCTAATACCTCGCCAAGCCTCCTGGCCGACCAAGGAGGAGCGGTCCGGTAGGAGTTTGTTGTAACCGCTGAGCCGAATGAAACAAGCAAGGGACCAAGAGGACGCTTTGTCCCCGAAGAACTAACAAAAATGACCGCTAGCGCCGCCGGCCGGCGGGCTGATCCGGCCGCGTGTTTGTCCTCCTGTTGATCAACCAGGTGACGAACCACAGCACGACGCCGATTGCCATCAGGCCGCCGGCAATCTGGTACTGGATGATGTTGCGGCCCACCCAGGGACCGGCGAGGAAAGCGCAGAGCAGGGCCGCCACGAGCGGAAGCTGCCCGGGGGAGGTGAAGAACACCTTCCGGTGGGGGTCCCGCTGGCGGCGGAGCACCACGCAGGCCACGTTAACCACGGTGAACACACAGAGCAGCAGAAACGCCGTCGTGCCGGAAAGGTTGGCGACGACGTTGCTCTCCGGGTCGCTGGTGACATACAGGATCAGTCCCAGCGCCAGGGCGGTGGAGAACACGATGCCGGCCCACGGCGTCCGGCGCCCCGGCAGCACCTTCCCCAGCGGCTGCGGCAGCACCCCCTCGCGGGCCATTCCGTAGATCAGCCGGCTGGCCATCAACATGTTGATCAGCGCGGTATTGGCGACGGCGAAGACCGCCAGGAACGGGAAGATCCGGTCGATCGGGAAGTCCGGCGATCCCTTGTGCACCACCTCCAGGAGGGCGGCGCCCTCAGCCTCCCTGATGTTCTCCAGCTCGGTGGGCGTGAGCACGCTGACCACGGAAACGGCCACCAGCATGTAGAGGAGCACTGCGATGCCCAGACCGGTCAACATGGACCGCGGGAAGATCTTCTCGGGGTTCTGCGTCTCCTCCACCATGTTCACCGAGTCCTCGAAGCCCACCATGGCGAAGAACGCGATGGACGTCGCCGCGGTGACGGCCAGGAACAGGCCCTTGTCCTGGTAGTCGTTGAAGACGAAGATTTCCCCGGCATTCCCGGTGCCCTGCGTCATGACGTAGAAGCCGACGCCGATGACGATGCACAGGGCAGTCATCTCCACGAGGGTGAGCACCACGTTGAACTTAACGCTTTCGCCTACCCCGCGCAGGTTGATCGCGGCCAGCAGGAGCATGAACCCCATAGCCACCGCAGTGATCACGCCCTGGGCGGGGACTTCCATCCAGCCGTTGATCTTCAGGCCGCCGAAAAAGTTCTGGGCCAGGACGTTCGCGGACGTGGAGGCGCTGGTGACGCCGGAGCAGACAACGGCAAATGCGACCAGGAAGGTCACAAAGTGAATGCCGAACGCCCTGTGGGTGTAGAGCGCTGCCCCCGCCGCCTGGGGGTATTGAGTAACCAGCTCGAGGTAGGAGAACGCGGTCAGCGTCGCGACGATGAAGGCGAGCAGGAACGGTAGCCAGACGATGCCTCCGACCGTTCCCGCCATGGTTCCGGTGACGGCATAAACCCCGGCACCGAGGATGTCCCCGACGATGAACAGGAGCAGGAGCTTTGGCCCGAGTACCCGTTTGAGTTGCGGTTCCCCGCCCCCGGGAGCCGCGTCCAACTCTTCTTCAGAAGTCTTGCTCATGACGACCTCCACAGCGCATCCGCCGACCCTGACTCACCGCGGCCGGACTTTGGCCACGGCGGACACCTTCACTTTGGCCCTCGCGGTCACTTTTGGCAACGACCGGCCGCGTGCTTTTCCGCCCGGCCATGGCCGTACCCGCACCGGAGCGGGTACAACTGAGTGATGACCAACTCACCCCTAGCGCTCGGCCCCATGATGCGGTACGTCGATGAGACCTCGGCCAGTATCTGGGTGGAGACCCGGACGCAGGCGCGGGTCTCGGTCCGGGCCGGAGGCCGAGACTGGGTGGGACGGACATTTGCGGTGCACGGGCATCACTACGCGCTGGTGGAGGTAGACGGGCTGGAGCCTGGGACGGTCACGCCCTACACCCTGGCGGTCAACGGATCGCAGGTCTGGCCCGACCCCGCGTCCGGGTTCCCGCCGCCGGTGATCCCCACGCTGAAGCCCGGTAAGCCGCTACGGATGGCTTTCGGCTCCTGCCGCACCAGTGTCCCGCACGATGAAGCGGGCAACCGCACCCACGGCGTCGACGCGCTGCGTGCCTACGCGCTGGAGATGGCCTCAGGCAACGGCCAGGCCTGGCCGGATCTGGTGTCCTTCCTCGGGGACCAGGTGTACGCCGACTCGACCAGCGAGCAGATGCAGCAGTTCATCCGCGCCCGCCGGGACATCAACGAGCCACCAGGTGAGGAGCTCCAGGACTACGAGGAGTACGCCCACCTTTACTCCCTGGCGTGGTCGGACCCCGCGAACAGGTGGCTGCTGTCCACCCTGCCCAGCGCCATGATCTTTGACGACCATGACATCCGCGACGACTGGAACTCCTCGCTGACCTGGAAAAAGGGCATGGAGGCCACCTCCTGGTGGCATGAACGGATCGTCTCGGGACTGGCCTCGTACTGGGTCTACCAGCATCTGGGGAACCTCTCACCGCAGGAACGCGCCGAGGATCCCCTCTGGCAGCGGATTGCCGGGCACACCGGGGAAACTGAGCCGGACCTCACCGCGGAACTGGACAGCTTCGCGGAACGGGCGGACCAGGACCCGACCTCCTACCGGTGGAGCTTCTGCAGGGACTTCGGGGACACCCGGCTGATCGTGGTGGATTCCCGCGCCGCCCGGAACCTGGCGCCGGCAGACCGCTCCCTGCTCGACGACGCGGAGATGGCCTGGCTCGACGGGCGGATGCGCGGCGGTGTCCGGCACCTGCTGGTGGCGACGTCGCTGCCGTTCCTGCTGCCCATGGGCCTGCACCACGTCGAGGCCTGGGATGAGGCCGTGTCCGAAGGCGCCTGGGGGAAACTGCCCGCCAGGGCCGCGGAGAAGCTGCGCCAGGCGCTGGACCTGGAACACTGGGGCGCCTTCCAGCAGAGTTTCCAGAAAGTGGCGACCATGGCGGCCGACGTCGCCGACGGCAACCGTGGACCGGCGCCGGAAACCGTCACGTTCCTCTCCGGGGACGTCCATTTCTCCTACGTTGCGGAGGTGGAACGCTCCTCGGGCAGCCGGATGGTGCAGGCAGTCTGCTCCCCGATCCGCAACCCGCTGCCACGGATAATGAGGTCTTTGTCGGCCGTCCTGTCCTACGGCCTGGGCGCGGCAGCAGGTGCCCTGGCCGCACGCTCCGCGAAGGTTCCGGATCCGCCGTTCCGTTGGAAAGGCATCCGGGGGCCGTGGTTCGACAATAATCTGGCCTTCCTTGAGGTGGCGCCGGAGGGGCTGAAACTGTGGTGGCAGACGGGCGTGGTGAACAACGGTGACCATTTGCACCCGGGCCTGGAACGGGTGGCGTCCGTCACGGTCGCTCCCCGGGCTGCAGTCAAGCCCGGCGTGAGCTCCGACGCAGCAGCGCAGAAGGAAGAATAGCAGCCGCCTCCGGAGGTTCTTCACTCTGCGCGCCGCGGCCCAGTCGAATCTGCGGCGCTGAATCGGCAGCCGGATCCGCCCGCGTTTGCACGGGCTGGTCGGCCGACGGCGGTGCCTGCGCCTAGAATTGCTGTTTGGACCAATTCAAACGAGCACCGCAGCGGTCTGCGCTGTGAGTCCTAGGGGAACAATCATGCCCGAACCGGCGGACAACAACACAGCCGACGCTGCCGTGGAGGCAGACCAACCGGAACTCCTGAGCCGGCGCGACCGCCGCCGCAGCGAGGACGCCGACGCCCGGACAGGAACCATGCCGATTATCAGTCCCGAGGACATCGACAACCGCACGCCGCCGCGCCCGGTGCGGAGCGGCTCCTGGGCCGAGGCGGCCGCCGCGGCGGATGCCCCAGCGGCCGACGCGCCCACGGCGCCGGGCCGGTCCCCCTGGGAAGTACCTCCCATAGAGTCAATCCCGCCGCTTCCCCCGCGTGCGGCCGTGCCCGCCGCCGTGCCCGCGGCCCCGGAGAGCGCGCCCTCCGTGCCGGCGTTGCCTAACCGGTCCACACGCTCGGCCAGCCGGGCAGCGGCCCTGGCATCCCCGGCTCCGGACTTCATCAGCTCACCCGGCCTCTTCGTCCGGGAACAGAAGCCCAGGCCGGTGGGCGGCTTCCGCGGCGCGCTGTTCACAATGACCGGCGGCGGGCTGAACCTCGGCCCGAGCGCCCGGCAGCGCGAGGAGGACGAACTCGCCCGGCGCATCTCGCGCCAGCTCCAGGGCAGCTACAACACCGCCGTGCTGAGCCTCAAGGGCGGCATCGGCAAAACATCCACCACCGTGGGCGTCGGGCTGACGCTGGCGGAGTTCCGCGGGGATCCGCCGTGTGCAATTGATGCCAACCCCGATTCCGGCGACCTCGTGGAGCGCGCCCTCGGCGAGGGCATCTACCAGCAGCAGAGCCCGCGAACCATCACGGATCTGCTCAACAACGTCGACTCCGTCACTTCCCTCACCGCCCTGGCCCGCTACATGCACCACGCCGGCCGGCTCCACCTGATCGCCGGTGAGCAGGATCCCGAGGTCTCGGACTCCCTGACGGCCGAGGAGTACCTGCGGATCCGCGAACTCATCTCCGGCTACTACTCCGTGGCGCTCACGGACTGCGGGACCGGCGTCACGCACAACGCCATGAGCGGGATCCTGCAGTCCGCGGACAACCTGATCATCGCGGCGGGCTACGCCGTCAGCGGCGCCAAGCGCGCCCGCAGCACCTTGCACTGGCTGGCCGGCCACGGCTACGAGGACCTGGCGCGCAACGCCGTCGTGGTCATCACCGACAAGGACGAGGTCTCCTCCCGGGTGGACAAAGACGCGATTGAAGACCATCTGGCAGGCATCTGCCGGCAGCTGATCGCCGTCCCGCACGACCGCGGAGTGGCCGACGGCGATCTGGTCACCCTGGACGTGCTCCGCCCGGAAACGCGGCGCGCGTACCGGGAAATCGCGGCCGCGATCGTGGACGGGTACGTCTAGAGCGTATGGGTGGCGGGAGCTCGCCCGTCTCGTCGTGGGCGGGCTTCTGCTCGGGTTCCGGCGCCGGAATCGAGCGGTCCGCCTCTAGCCGGAGGTGTGGTTGCGCCGGCGCACCGGCTGTGCCGGTGCCCCTTGTCGGCGTCGACGTGCACCCCCTGACCGCGAGCGCTCGACCCGGACGCATCACAGCGCTACTGTCAGAGTATAAAAAGTTTATAATCTTTATAAGTGTATAAAGGATGCCTGTGAAAAATCCGTTCAAGCCAACGGCAGGTGCTCGACCCCCGATTCTGGTGGGCCGGGCTGACATACGTCAGGACTTTGCGGAAAGCATTGAGAACGGCCCCGGTGCTCCGGGGTTGCTCTCGATTTTTACAGGGCCCCGCGGGATCGGCAAGACGGTCATGCTCGGAGAAATCGAAGATGAGGCCATTGAGCACGGTTGGATTGTTGTATCGGAGACCGCTACGGCAGGTCTGGTGTCCCGGATCGGCAGCGCTGTCAGCAGTGCCGCTGAGGAACTCGGCGAAGGGCCCGCGGGCCGTCGAATTACGGGGCTGACGCTCGGGATCGTCCGGGTGGACACCCAACTCGCACCCGTTCGCGACGTGCATTGGCGCCGGCAAGCCACTGAACTCCTGGAGAAGCTCAGGGTGCAGGAGACCGGTCTGTTAATCAGCATCGATGAAATTCATGCCGTTGATAGAACGGAACTTTCCGAGATCGCTGCCGTGGTCCAGCATCTGATTTGCGAGAATCTTCCGGTAGGTCTTGTCCTCGCGGGACTCCCGAAGGCTGTCGGGGATCTGCTCAATGAGGGCGTCTCGACGTTTCTTCGCCGCGCCGAAAAGTATGACCTGCACAGGACATCCGTTGATGAGGTTACTGAGGCGTTCCGCGACACCTTTGCTGAAAGCGGAGTCAGCATCAATGATGAACATCTCCGGCAGCTGGCCGAAGCCACGGGAGGCTATCCGTTCCTCATCCAACTGGTCGGCTATCACGTGTGGAGTCAAGCCAAGAAGTCGGGCGCTGTAGTTACGGACCATGCAGTCACCGCCGGGATACAGACAGCACGCCGAAGAATGGGTGCCACAGCGCTGCAGTCCGCCTACTCGGCACTTTCCGACGTCGACCAGACCTATCTATTGGCCATGGCAGAGGACGACGGGCCGTCGAGCACCTCATCCATCGCTGAGCGGCTGGGTGTTAGCGACGTCTACGGAGGCCAGTACCGGCTTCGGCTTCTGGCGGCCGGCGTCATTGAAACGACGAGCCGCGGCTACGTGGATTTCGCAGTTCCTACGTTCCGCGAATTCCTCCGGGAATCGCCGGCCTACGGGCTACGGCTGCAGCATCCGAGGCGCTAGCTCCCGGTGGAGATGCCGTTCGTCGGATGGAGGGCGTCGGCGGCAGGAGTCTTCGGCGGCCTCCGCGCCCGGGCCGACTCCGATGAAATCATGACCAGCAGCTACGCCGGGGACGCTTCGGCAGCCCTGAACTTTTTCGCCGCGGACACCGGGCTGTTCACTGGCAGTGCCGTAGCTGAGGCCGAGTGATTCGCCGACCTGGCCGGCCGGGCCTGCGTCTGGCCGTCCGGATCGGGCCCCACTTCGAGTCCTGGCCCCCGTTACCTCCGTCCCCAACTGACCCGCACTGGTTGCCGCACTGGTTGCCGTTCCGGGCGCTCCAAACGCCAACGTGTGCGAGCTACTTGGGCGGGCGGGCCGCCAGTCCCGCCCTAGGATGAAGGGGATGACCGCCACCAGCCACGCCCCATTCAGCCTCCGCAGCATCGCCGTCCCGGCGTTCGGCCCGGCCCTGCTGTTCAGCATCGGCGAGGGCGCGATCCTCCCGGTGGTGGCCCTGTCCGCCCGGGACCTGGGCGCTTCGGTGGCCGTCGCCGCCCTGGTGGTGACGCTGATCGGGCTCGGCTCCTGGCTCTTCAACCTCCCCGCCTCGCTCATCACCCTGAAGTTCGGCGAACGCTGGGCGATTGTCGGGGCCGCTGCCGCCAGCGCCGTCGCCCTGGCCGCCGCGGCGGTATCCCCGCTGATCCCGGCCGGACTCTGGCTGCTTGCCCTGGCGATGCTGGTGGTGGGGATGGCCGCCAGCGTTTTCAGCCTCGCGCGGCAAAAGTATCTGACCGAGGCCGTCCCGGTGATCCTCCGGGCCCGGGCGCTGTCCACCCTCGGCGGCGTCAACCGGATCGGCATCTTCATCGGCCCCTTCATCGGCGCCGCCGTGATGCAGTTCGCCGGCATCACGGGCGCCTACTGGACCGGCGTCGTCGCGATGGCTGCTGCCGCGGCCCTTTCCGTGACCATCCCGGACCTCGTCGCCAAGCCGGCAGCGGCGGGCGGCGTTCCGGTGCCGCAGGCGACGCTGCGCAGCGTCGCCGTCTCCCACGCCGGAGTGTTCCTGTCGGTCGGGGTGGGGGTGCTGCTGCTGAGTGCGCTGCGCGCCTCCCGCCAGGTGGTGATCCCGCTCTGGGCCGAGCACCTGGGCATGGACGCCACCCAGGCGTCGCTCATCTACGGGCTTTCCGGGGCAATCGACATGCTGGTTTTCTATCCGGCCGGCAAGCTGATGGACCGCAGGGGCAGGCAGTGGGTGGCGGTGCCCTCGACCCTCATCATGGGAACCGCCATGTTGCTCATCCCGCTCAGCACCGGCTTTGTGGGCCTGCTGCTCGCCGCACTCCTGACCGGCTTCGGTAACGGCATCAGTTCCGGCCTGAACATGACCCTCGGCGCCGACTTCTCGCCCGACAACGGCCGCGGCCAGTTCCTCGGTATCTGGCGGTTCATGGCCGACGCCGGCGCCACCGGCGGTCCCGTACTGCTCTCCGGCGTGACCGCCGTGGCCTCACTCGGGGCCGGCGTGGGAGCCACCGGCGTGCTGGGCTTCGCTGCCGCCGCCGTCTTTGCCGTCACCATTCCCCGGCTCAAGCACCGCCGGAACTACTGAGGGTACCGGGGCGCTCCGCCGCCTGCCTGGCCGAATGTATCGGGCAGCGGTGCCAGCAGCGCCTCCCGAAGTGCGGGGCTCAGCCCCTCGGGGACGTCCAGTTCCACGTTCAGTGCGAGCAGTGCGCGGCTGAAGTAAATGCGGGCGGAGGCCGCCAGCGTGATGTCCACAATCTCCCGGTCGCTGAAGCCCAACCGGCGCAGGTCCAGGGAATCGGCGTCGGTCATCGAGGCCGCATCGGTGCTGAGCTTGACCGCGAAGTCCATCATGGCCACCTCGGCCGGCGACAATCCGGCGTCGTGGAAGTCCCTGGCGACGGCCAGGAGTTGCTTTTCCTCAAGAATCTTCAGGGACTTCGTGCCGTGGGCCAGCAGGCAATGGTCGGAGCGGATGGCCTGGGCCGCCGCCATCGTGACCAGTTCGTAGCGGCGCAGGCCCAGTCAGCGATCACCGAAAACAGCGAGCAAAAACCGCCTCACCGACGACGACCGCCACGTCAGCCCGACCATGAACGCCCCGCCGGGAACCTCCGGCGGGGCGTTGTCATGCCCGGTCCGTCGCCACCGGCAATGACGCCGGCGTCGCCAAGTAACGTGACGGGTAACACCACTTAGTGCCGACAGAGTCCGGGGATACCTTGATGGACCCGTAGTCCAGCGGTTCGCGCCAACCAACAATGGATGCTCCCAGCCGGTGGGCGAAGATGCGCTCATGCTCGGGCAATTCCGTCAAGCACTTTGTTGAGGCCCCACCTGTACTGCTCGGTAGAGACATAGGTGGCCATGATCCTTGCCGCTCCGGCGGACAGTGGATAGTTGCCGGCCAGTATCGCCGAGAACCCCTCAAGGCGGGTGGCGATTCTTTCGGCTTCCGAGGATCCCCAGGGCCCGTCACTCAGCTCTGCTGCTTCAAGGGCTATGGAACCGAACACGTACACAATCAGCAGGTAGGACGCCCTGGCGGCCTCCGCGGCGTCGAGCCCGGAATCCTGAAGCGTTTCCATGAGGTGTTCGTTCAAGGCAAGAGCTCGCGGACCGTCCATGGGTCCGCCGATCATCAAATTCACGGCTCCTGGATGGGCGGTGAGCCGCTCCCTTAGTTCCAGGGCCAGGGCTTCGATCCGTTGGCGCCACGGAACATCGCGGTCCGAGAACACGGCGAGATTAACCTGCCCCAGCAGGTGCTCGACAATGGCCTTCACGATTGCCGCCTTGTCAGGGAAGTACGTATAGACCGCGTTCGGCGCGACGCCGACCCTGGCCGCAATCCCCCGTACCGACGCGGCATTCACGCCTCCCTCATCAAGCAGATTTAGTGCGGCGTCCATAATTTCGCCCTCTGTCAGGATGCGTCGGGGGCCGGGCCTGGAGCTGCGTGCCTGGGTGCTCATTAGTTCCTCCTTCTTGACTTTCTTCTGCACAGCGTACACTATTTGTACACCGTACAATTTGTACTGCGTACAGAAATAGCAGGGAGATTGCTGTGAACACCACTCCACACATTCGGATCCGCATCTTGGCCGGCGTGCTCTTTGCTTTTAGCGCCCTAACGTTCGCGGCAGCTGCCACTGCGCTATCGGTCATGTTTGACTGGCCGGACGTGCTTAGGCAACCGGCCGAGGTGGTGCTGCCCGCCTTCACCGCAGCCGGCCCTGCACTCGTGTGGGCCTGGTTCGCCGCGGCCTGGACCTACGGGCTTCTCGCCATCCCGATCCTGCTCCTGCCAAACGCACTGGGCCTTCAGGAACATCCCGCGTTGAAGGTTGCCACCTGCGGCGGAGCTGCCTCTGTGCTCCTTTCACTCATCGGGTTCCTTCGCTGGGTGTTCGTCGTCCCCGCTCTGGCCAGCACCTACGCGACAGGGGACGGGCAGACGCGGGCAGCCGTGGCCGCGGCCTGGACTGCCCAGCACCAGTTCGGCGGCGCGCTGCTGGGTGAGCATTTGGGCCAGTTGCTGGTTATCGCATGGTCCGCCGCTGTCAGCATCATGATCCTGCGCAGCGGAATTCTACCCCGATTTATAGGCGCCGCGGGGCTCATCGCCAGCACCGTTTATCTGCTCAATCAGGGCGACATCCTCGCGACAGCTGTCCCCGGATTCCCCGTCTGGGACCTCGCCGGCCTCATCGGCAGCACCGGCTGGGGACTCTGGATCACCGCCCTCGGCATCAGCATGCTGGTTCAGTCCTCCAAGCGGACACCAAACCCCGGCACCGCGAACGCCGCACCCACTTCCATCCCCGCACATCACGCCACCGCATAGGGAACTGACACCATGACCCACACTAAGGCTCCGAGAACAACCGCTACCCGGGCCTGGCTGCTCTGGACCACCAGCTTCCTGGCACTCCCCGTGGGGGGATACGTCGGCACCATGATCAGCGGGCGCATCGACAACCCGGTCTCCGCTGTCCTTGGCGGAGCCATCGCCGGTCTCATCATCGGCGCCGGCCAGTCAATGACCAGCAGCCATAGGCTTCGGCCCCTTACCTGGATCCCGGCAACCGTCCTGGGCATGAGCACGGGACTGGCACTGGGGGCCGCAGCCGTGGGCTACCGAACCAACCTTTCCGACCTTGCCCTGATGGGAGTACTAAACGGCCTCGTCCTGGGTCTCGCCCAGGCCCTTGCCCTGCCACGAGCGGCGAGTCGGCGCCGGTGGATTTGGGCAGCGGCCATGCCCGCGCTGTGGAGCCTCGGCTGGATAACAACCACGCTGGCCAAAATCTCTGTTGATCAACAGTTCGTCGTTTTCGGCGCCAGCGGAGCCGTCCTCGTCACCGTGATCACTGGCCTCCTCCTGAACAGCCTGCTACCCGTTCCGCCGTCCAACCAACCCACCATCGCCCCGACCACGGCAAAGGTTCATTCATGAATTCCGACCTGCACGTCGTCTTCGGCACCGGCGCCGTCGGACTGGCCACCTTCGACGCCCTCCGCCGCCGCGGCCGCACCGTCCGCATGGTCAACCGCTCCGGCGAGGCGCCGGTTCCGGAGGACGTGGACGTTGTAGCCGGGGACGCCGCCGACCCTGACTTCGCTACCCGCGCGGCCCACGGTGCCGCCGTCGTCTACCAGACGATGAACCCTCCCTACCACCAGTGGAGTGCACAATTCCCTAGACTGCAGTCCGGTGTGCTTGCGGCCGCGGAGGCCACAGGCGCCCGGCTGGTCAGTATGGAAAACGTCTACATGTACGGGCGCCCCGCAGGACGTCCACTGACCGAGGACCGAGCCAACAACGCGCACACGAAAAAGGGCCAGCTCCGGGCGCGGATGGCTGACGAACTCCTGGACGCACACCATGCGGGCCGCGTCGAAATTGCCATCGGCCGCGCCTCCGATTACTTCGGACCCCGAGGAGGAGCGCAGTCCAACCTCGGAGACCGCGTCTTCCCCGCAGCCTTGACCGGAGCGACCAGCACGGTACTGGGCGACCGGCACCAGCCCCACACCTACACCTACATTCCCGACATCGGTGAAGCCCTCGCTGTCCTGGGTGAACACCCGGACGCGCCCGGCGAAATCTGGCACGTTCCCAACGACGCCCAAACCCGCAGCACCCAAGATCTCGTCGACGCCATCTACCGTCAAGCCGGCCAGCACCGCACCAGGATCCGCGCGGTCCCGCCACTTCTCCTGCGCGCCATGGCCATCACCAGCCCCGTAGTGCGTGAGCTCCTCGAAATGCAGTACCAGTTCGAAGAACCATTCATCGTTGACAGCAGCAAAATCAACGAACGGCTTGGCGTCACAGCCACCCGCCTGGATCAAGCCATCGCAGAAACTCTCCTTAGCTACACCAACACCAGTCAGCTCGACGCGGGACGAGCACGATCGTGAAACGCTGATGAGACGGGCCGCGAACGCCGTTGAGGAGGGATGGCAGCCTCCACGACCCTTCTCGTCCGACACTGATTAGCGAGTTGAGCGGGACCCAGACCAGGACCGTGAGTGGTTGGACTTTCCTGCGTCCGGAAAGACGCCTCGAAACACTAGGGATATGAGACGTCTCAACGACTGGACGACAGCGCCGACGGGAATGCCTCCTTTTTCTTTGATTCCGTTGTCATTTTCCGTACTCGTCTGCACAAATATCAGTTCTCGTCCACACAACTCGCTCAGACCATCGATGAACTTGGCTTTGTTCCCCTAAGCCGAAGATTGCGGGAAACAGCTTGAGCACGAGCTTCTGGCCAGCACTTCACTCAGCGCATCAAAGGGAAATGTGCGGCGTCAGAACCCGTTGCAGGAATCTGGCTCAGTTGAGGGCCCAGCCGCCGCCCGATGGGTCGAGAGGCAGCGACGCCTCCTGCTGCGCGAAGCCGTGCACATAGCTGTCGAGAATCGACATGGCGTGGCCGGTCAGGGGCATCGAGAATCCAGCTGAGCGCAGGCAGCCGATCACCGAGTCGAGGTGGCCGAGTGTCGCCGGCCCCGGCGAGGTTCGGGCCTTGATGCTGATCGCCCAGTGATGCTGCGCCAATAGGGTGCCCATCGACTCCGCTCGATCGCGCATGGCCGTGCGCCACTCGTCACCGGCGCGCGGGGTCGAGAACTCGGAGTACACGACATCGAGCATCCCGTCGAGAATGTCGTCTTTGCTCTTGACGTGGTAGTAGAGCGACATCGCCTCGATGCCGAGCTCCGTGGCGAGCTTGCGCATGCTGAGCGACTCGATGCCTGCGGCATCGGCGAGGGTCACAGCCACCCGGATGGCCCGCTCCCGGGTGACCTGTTCTCTGATTTCTGACTTTGCCATAGACGCCACCTTACAGCGTATGGTACTGTCTTGCCATTCGACCTTACACCGTATGGTCAGCGTCGACTCCGAGACAGGACACACCATGATCAACGCACGCAGAATCGCCCGCACCGTCGGCACGCTCATGCTCGCCGCCTTCCTCCTCTACGGCATCGGAAGCTCCATCGCGACGACTGCCTCCCCCGGCGCACTCCTCACCACCGGCGTGGTGTTGATGCTGCTCAACTCGGTAGCCGTTGTCGCGATCGGTGCGCTCATGCTGCCGGTCCTCCGCCCGCACGCCCCGGCAGTCGCCGTCGGATACCTCGCCACCCGGATCTTCGAGGGAGCGTTCCTCGCGGTCGGCGCCATCGCCCTGCTCGTCGGATTCGGCAACACCAACTTCCTCGCGTACAACATCGCGATGGCGGGTCTCGGTATCGGAAGCCTGTTCTTCTGCGTCGCGCTCTACCGCTCGCGCCTCGTGCCTCGGTTCCTCGCGGTCTGGGGATTCGTCGGCTACGCGTCGTTCGCGGCCGGCTGCTTCCTCGAACTCGCCGGAGTCGCCGGCGCCGGCCTCGTCTCCACCGTTCCCGGTGGCCTGTTCGAGGTCTCCTTCGCCATCTGGCTCATCGCGCGCGGCTTCGGCTCAACCGCGGCCATCGCGGTCACGGCTCGCGCATGACCGCCCCCTGGACGACGGATCGCATGCCGGACCTCGACAGCACGACAGCCATCGTCACCGGCGCCAACAGCGGCATCGGCCTCGAGGCGGCGAGGGGTGTTCGCCGCTAATGGCGCGCACGTCGCGTTCGCAGTGCGTAACGAGAAGAAGGGGCTGGATGCCGCGGCAACCGTCACCGGATCCACCAGGGTCCGACCGCTCGACCTCGCCGACCTGGTGTCAGTGCGTGAGTTCGCGGAGGACTGGGGCGGCGACATCCACCTGCTCACCAACAACGCAGGCGTTCTCGTTCCGCCGTTCGGTCACACGAAGGACGGGTTGGAGGCAGTTCGCCAGGTGGGGCCGGTTGTCTTTCTTGCCGGCGGCATGGTCCTCGTCGAGGTTCCCTCGCTGCAAGCACCACAATTCTCGAATCAAGCTGTTCTTGAAATCCTTCGTTTCTGAAAACACAGTGACGGCCGCCCAATAGTCGCACCGGCCGCTACGGTTGCCAACTGCTTGATCGAAGATCTCAACGCGTGGTTCGGGGATCGCCCGTCTACAGGGACGGACGGTGGCCTCTGCCGGCGACCCTCCATATCCGCTTCGCAGCCCCAACCGACAAGGTGTGTCTCTTCCGCGACCAGGATGCAGCCAGGGTCCGCCGCTCTCGACCCAGCGGACGAGCTGGCTCCCATCTGTGGGGCGTCAGTCGGTCAATGAGCAGCTGGTCGGCTGCGTTCTCTATCTGTTCGATCGTCGTGATCAGAGCGGTGCCGCAGCAAGCGGAGGAGCGCCGCCGCCACCTGCGCGCGGCGCTTCCCGAAAGGACATGTCTTCCCAAGGAGCGGCCCGACTCCCCGCCGCCGGACACACCCAACGCTTGGCCGGACCAGCCTCGAGCCAGGCGCCGCGACCGGCACGGGGACGTAGTCCGGATATGCTCTGTCCGGGAGCGACCACTGGGCATGTCCACCCGGGGGCAGCCGAAGCTCAGCGAAAAGCCAGCTCAGCGCCGCGGCGCGCTCCGCCGTCGTGCCGCATGCCCGAACAGCCAGATGCCGGCCACCGTGGCGAGGTAGCCCGCGATGACGATCAGCGAGGTTCCGGCCCAGAAATAGTTGGTGGTGCTGCCCTCCTGGCCCGGGCCGGGCGCGATCTTCAGCAGCGAGAAGCTGGCCACCCCGGCCGAGGCCAGCCCGGCCAGCACCGGAAGCGCAAGCCACAGCCACGAGGCCGCCCAATGCTCCCCGTAGCCGTCCCAGACGTTCCAGCGCGGTCCCGTGCGGATGATCAGCCAGCCGGCCGGGAGCATAAACGCCCCCACCACGAGGATCGCCGCGACGACGTCGGCGGGCCGGTGCCACTGGTTGATGAGGGTGGACAGCCCGGTGGCGACGGTGAAGGTGCCGCCAAGGAAACCTGCCAGCGGCCGCCAGCGCGGGGAGACCATCAGGAACACGGCGGCCGCGGCGGACGCTGCCATCGTGGTGTGCCCGGAGGGCAGGGAATTCAGCTCCAGGGTCTCGATCCCGCGGTCCGGCCGGACGGGGACCAGATCCTTGATGATCTGGGTAGCCAGGTTGGCGCCCACAGCGGCCGCGACGGCGATCCCGGCCGCCGCCCAGCGCCGACGCAGCACCGAGACGAAAAGGACCACCACGCTGGCGATCAGCACGGATACAGCCGGCAGCCAGTCCAAGAGCCTGTTGGCAGCCTTGCCGGCCGTACCGTGCATTTCGACGGCTTCGACCAGTGCCGATTCGTCGATGAACTGGCCGGTGGTGGTGCGGACAAAGAAGAAATACGTTGCGGCGAGCGCGGCCAGACAGGCAAGCGTGGCCAGCAGGAACAGCAGCCCGGTTCCCTTGCCCGGAGCACTGGCCGTGCCCTTACCCGGAGCGCCGGGCGGATCTCCCGGGGCGCGGCGTTGCTGCGGCCGCTGGTACCCCGCAGACGGTTGCTTGCTGGTGCGTTCCTGCCCAAAACTCATCGCTATCAGGTTCCCACAGAACCCTGCAAACCGCCTGAACGGCGGGGCAGGGAGCGGCCATGGACACCGTGGCTAATCATCCGATCCCGGCGCCGGGGATGCGGCGACGGGGATGCGGCGAGGGTTGGCCAGTGAGGGGCAGACAGCGAGGGGTAGGCGGCTGTGCAAAAGCAGGTAGCCGGTACTCTTGCCCGCACGGAGGCTGCTTCCTAGACTCGGGATTGCCGGTTGGATTTTCTGCCGGATGGTGCTCATTGAGCAGGGCCGGCGAAGACGAGTTGCCTGGACCAGGGACTCACCCCCAGTCAACGCCGGCCCGTCAATGCGCCCGATTCCTGCCCAGGGTTGCCTGCCCAAGGGTTGCCCCAAGGTCCGGTTTCCGGGCCCGGCCTGCCGCCCCGGGTACAGTAAATCCATGCTCAGCAACCCGGTCCCGCTGTCTGCGGACCAATCCGGAGGCCTTCCCCACTACCTTGCGGCACGTCCTGCGGGGCATCCTGCGGCACATCCTGCCGGGGAGCTCCCGGACCTGCAGTTCCCTGGCCTTGCAGAACTTCTCGCCGGCGCCCACGTGGTGAGCCTGCCGATGCGGGTGAAATTCCGCGGCATTGTCCAGCGCGAGGCCCTGCTGATCCGCGGCCCGCTGGGCTGGGGCGAATTCTCCCCTTTCCCCGAGTATGGCGACGCCGAAGCGTCCCGCTGGCTCGCCGCCGGGATCGAGGCCGGCTGGCAGGGGTTCCCCGAGCCGCTGCGGAACAGCATCCCGGTGAACGCCACGGTCCCCGCCATCGCCGCGGACCGGGTGCCGGAAATCCTGGCCCGCTTCGGCCGGGTGGACGCCGTCAAGGTCAAGGTGGCCGAGCGCGGCCAGAGCCTTGACGATGACGCCGCTCGGGTCGCCGCGGTCCGCGAAGCCCTCCCGGACGCCGCAATCCGGGTGGATGCCAACGGCGGCTGGGACGTGGCAACCGCCGTCGAGGCACTGACCCGGCTCGCCGCCGTCGGACTGGAATACGCCGAACAGCCGGTGCCTGACATCGCCGGCCTCGCCGAGGTGCGCCGCCGGCTGCGGGCCTCCGGCGTCCCGGTGCTGATCGCCGCTGACGAGAGCGTGCGCAAAGAGGCGGACCCGCTCAAGGTGGCCCGCTCCGGCGCCGCGGACCTGATCGTGGTGAAGGTGGCGCCGCTCGGGGGAGTGCGCCGCGCCCTCGCCATCGTGGCGCAGGCCGGGCTCCCCGCCGTCGTCAGCTCGGCGCTGGACACCTCCGTGGGGATCCGCGCCGGGCTCGCGCTGGCCGCCGCCCTGCCCGAACTGCCGTACGCCTGCGGGCTGGGGACCGTGTCCCTGCTGGCCGCCGATGTCACGCGGGATTCACTGGTCCCGGACGACGGCGTCATCCGGCTCCGCGAGGTCGCCGCCGACCCGGACCTGCTGGCAGCGCATGCCGCCGCGCCGGAGCGCCGGGACTGGTGGCTGGACCGGCTGCGCCGGGTCCACGCGGTGCTGGCATCCGGCGCGGGAGGGGCGGCGTAAGCGGGGACGTCCCGCATGGCAAGATGTTCCGATGACCCCTCACACGCCCGTCCGGTTCCGCGTGCGCGTCCGCCGGTGCAGACCTGGCTTGCTGGCGGTGCCGCTGACGTTGCTGCTCAGCGTGTCCGGATGTTCTGCTGCACCCGGCCCGGCGTCCCCCGACGCTGCGGGGTCCGAGACGGGGCCTGCTGCCGCAGGTGCGCCGTCGGGCGCTGCCGCGGACTCGCCGTCGAGCGCTCCGGTGCCCGACGTTCGCCAGAAAGTGCAAGCGGCCCTTGGGCCGGTGGCTGCTTCCAATCCGGAAGCGAGTCGGGAGCAGATCCGGGCGGCCCTTGCCACAGCTGGGTTCGGGGCGGAGGCCGTTGAGGTCTCAGCTTCGCGGACGCCGACGGGGTTGGCCGTGGAAGCTGTGGAGGCCGGAGTCCTGAGTGGCGAGCATTGCGTGATGGCGCAACTGCGCGGCGGAAGGCTGGAATTGTCCGTGCTGCCGGTCCTCTGGAACGGGAGGTGCTTCGTTGGCAGTACCGACAAGTAGCCGGCTGGACGGCGGAGCCGGGGTTCCCGTCCGTGTGAACCCGGCGCGTCGCAGCCCGGGGCTGCTGCTTTTCCAGGTGGCGGGCGAACTCCTGATGACCGCGGGTGTCATAGCACTGCTCTTCGTCGCATGGGCACTCTGGTGGACCAATGTGGAGGCCGACGCGGGTCAGGCTGTCGCCGTGAAGCAGTTCATCCAGCAGAACTCCGTTCCCGCTGCACCGCCCGCTCCCGCAGCGGGAGCCCCGCCAGCGGTTAGCCTGCCTGCGCCAGCGGGTGGCCCGGAGGCGGCGGGCTCGGCTCCTCCGGTGGGAATGGCGCCAGGGCGCGGACAGGCGATCGCCGTCGTATATATTCCGAGGTTCGGGTCGGATTACAGCAGACCGATCGTCCAAGGCACCAGCCAGGAAGTCCTGGATACCCTGGGGCTCGGCCACTACGAAAGCACCGCCATGCCGGGCGAGCTGGGGAACTTTGTGGTTGCAGGTCACCGCCAGACACACGGAGCCGTTCTCGACGCGATCCACACCCTGGTGCCTGGGGACAAGATCTATGTTCAGACAGCCGACGCCTTCTACACCTACGTGTACCGCAACGGGGAGATCGTCCTGCCGGACCGGACGGACGTGTTGTTGCCGGTGCCAGGCGAGCCGGACGCCAAACCGGCGAGCAGGATCATGACCATGACAAGCTGCAATCCGCGATTCGGCTCTGAGGAGCGCATCATCGCGTACTCCGTTTTCGAATCGTGGCAGCCCCTCAGTGCCGGGCCGCCGGCAGCCATTGCAAAACAGCTCGCTGAGCTACAAGGACAGGGCAAATAGATGTATGCATGGCTATTCCGTCAGCTCCCCGGGCCCCTCTGGCTGCGGGCGGCCATTTCCCTGGTGCTGCTCGCGGTTGTGTTGGTGGCGCTGGTTGAGTTCGTCTTTCCTTGGGTGGCCCACGTGACCCAACTAAACGGAAACACGGTGGGGTAAAGGCGGGGGCTTGCTTTGTCGGGGGCCGCCGTGCCGGCCGTCCTGGCAACGGGCCAAACCGCCGAGTTCACCGGAACTTCACCGGGGGGACGGCTCCGCGTGGTCCAAGGCTGGCAGGGTGGGCTTGCCCGCTACCCGCCCATGGAAGGTCTCTCCATGTCTGTTTCCTCCGGACGCACGTTTTCCCTGCTCCCGATGCTTGGCCATACCAAAGGCAAGCGCAGCGCCGTCACCTGCGCGCTGAAATGCGACAACGCCTGCTCCGGCGAGGTCTGCAACACCAGCTCCAACAGCTACTTCCGCGACATCGCCTCCGCCACCATGTCCCGCCGCGCGGCGCTGGGCTTCGGCGCCGCCGGCGCGCTCGCCGTCGCGTTCGGCGGAGCACTGACTTCCGCTGAGTCTGCGGTGGCCGACGGCGGCCCGGGTCTCGCCCCGGCAGCCAAGAACGGCTTCGGAAAGTCCAGGCTCAAGTTCACCGCCATCGCGCCGGTTGACGCCGCCGTCGACGCCGTCACCGTTCCGGAAGGCTTCACCTGGCAGCCGGTCATCCGCTGGGGCGACCCGCTGTTCAAGGACACACCGGACTTCGACCTCCAGCGCCAGACCGCCGCGGCCCAGGCCGGACAGTTCGGCTACAACAACGACTACACGGACATCCTCGAACTCCCCGGCAGTAAAGGCCGCCGCGCGGTGCTCTTCGCCAACCACGAATACACCAACGAGAGCATCATGTTCCCGGCCACGATGCCCGCCGAGGAGGTCCGCGCGATCGGCGCCGCCGCGCACGGGCTCTCAGTTGTGGAGCTGGAGCGAAAGAACAAGAACAAGCCGTGGGCGTACGTGCAGGGCGCGAAGCTCAACCGCCGCTACCTGAACAACACCGCCTACGAACTGACCGGCCCGGCGGCCGGCTCGCCGCTGGTCCGGACGAAGGCGGATCCGGCCGGCCGCACCATTCTGGGCACCCTCGGCAACTGCGCCGGCGGCACCACCCCGTGGGGCACCATCCTCTCCGGCGAGGAGAACTTCAACGGCTACTTCGTCTCGCCGGGCACCTCCGCCAGCGACAAGCGCTACGGCCTGACCTCGAAGCCGACGGCCCGCAAGTGGGAGCTGGACGATCCGCGGTTCGACACCCGCAACCCGGGCTACGAGAACGAGGCGAACCGCTTCGGCTGGATCGTGGAAGTCGATCCCCTCGATCCCACGTCCACGCCGAAGAAGCACTCCTCCCTGGGCCGCTTCAAGCACGAGGGCGCCAACGTGATCGTGGCCGAGTCCGGGCACGTGGTGGCATACTCCGGCGACGACGAGCGGTTCGACTACCTCTACAAGTTCGTCTCGGCAGAGAAGTACCGTCCCGGAACAACAGCCGGCGACCGCAAACACAACATGACCCTGCTGTCCGCCGGGGATCTCTACGTCGCCAAGTTCACCGGGAACTCCCCGGCGGCCGAGATCGACGGCAAGGGCACTCTGCCCTCCGACGGCGGGTTTGACGGCTCCGGCGAATGGCTGCCGCTCGTCGTCGGCGGCAAGTCCGCCGTCGCAGGCATGTCCGTCGAAGAAGTGCTGGTCTACACCCGGCTGGCCGCGGACAAGGTGGGCCCCACCAAGATGGACCGCTGCGAGGACGTCGAGCCCAGCCTGCACACGGGCAAGGTCTACGTGGCCTGCACCAACAACTCGGACCGCGGCAAGCCCGGCAAGGAAGGCGCCACCGAGATCAACCCCCGCAACGAAAACCGCGACGGCCACATCGTGGAAATCACCGAGACGGGCGACCAGACCGCCACGGCGTTCCGCTGGAACCTGCTGATGGTCTGCGGCGATCCCGCCCAGGGCGACGTCACCTACTTCTCCGGCTTCCCGGTGGACAAGGTCTCGCCCATCTCCTGCCCGGACAACCTGGCGTTCGACTCGGTGGGTAACCTCTGGATCTCCACCGACGGCGCCCCCTCCGGCATCGGCAAGGCCGACGGCCTGTTCAAGGTCACGCTCGACGGCGCCGAGCGCGGCCGGGTGGAGCAGTTCCTCGCCGTCCCGCGCGACGCCGAAACCTGCGGGCCCATCATCCACGACGAGGAACGCACCGTGTTCGTCTCCGTGCAGCACCCGGGCGAGGACGGCACCTTCGATGCGCAGCTGTCCTTCTTCCCGGACTACGTTGCGGCCGGCACGACGCCGAAGCGGGGCCAGGCGCGCGCCCCGCGTCCGTCCGTGGTGCAGGTCTACCGCGCCGACGACTAACAGCAACGCGGGGTCACATCCGGCCCATGTCAGGGCCCGGGATGGGCGATATCTGACCCCGCGTTGCTTCTCCGGGGCGGCGCTCCTCCACATTCCGCATTTCGACGGCGGAATGTGGGGGAGCGTTTGCTGTTTAGTGGCCGGAAATGAGGGAGCGTATGTTGGGCAGTATGTCCGCACAAGTCTGAGCGGACTTGACTGATACCCCCTAGGGGTATATGTTCAGGAGTACCGGAAAGAGTCGTCGCTGCACTCGTTTAAAGTAGGGCCGGACGCTTGAAGGTCTTCCTCCGCGGTGCGGCGGAGCGCAATCTAGGGTGACCTGACGCTTCCGGACTCCGCGGAAATCTCCTATCCGCGTTGAGTAGACCAGCTTGAACCACATCACCAGCGGGCTGCTGCCCCGGGAAGCAGCCCGCTACCGGCCCGCCGTCGTCCGCTGAACCCCGACCACAGGCGGCGCGGCCCCATACAGAGGACTAATCATGACCGAGGATGCACACCACCACCGCGGGGCCGCAACGGCCCAGCAGGTCAAGGATCCCGTTTGTGGGATGACCGTTGACCCGCACGCCACCGGACACCACACCGAATACCGGGGACATTCGTACTACTTCTGCTCGCCCGGGTGCCAAGCCAAGTTCGTGGCGGATCCGGACCGGTATCTGCCCGGCAGCGTGGCGTCAGCGGAAATGGCGCCGTCGGACGGGGGGGAGCTTGAGTACACCTGTCCGATGCACCCAGAAATCCGGCAGGCCGGCCCCGGTTCCTGCCCGATCTGCGGGATGGCGCTGGAACCGGTGGTCATCACTGCCGGCAGCGGACCCAACCCCGAACTCGGCTACATGACCAGGCGCTTCTGGGTCGGCCTGGCCCTGACGATCCCGGTCGTCATCCTTGAAATGGGCGGCCACCTTTTCCCCGAGCTGCATGAAGTTGTACCGCCGCGGCTCTCCGCCTGGATCCAGTTCGTTCTGGCCACGCCGGTGGTGCTGTGGGCCGGCTGGCCGTTCTTCGTCCGCGGCTGGGCGTCGCTGCGGACCATGCAACTGAATATGTTCACGCTGATCGCAATCGGCACCGGGGTGGCCTGGCTCTACAGTGTGGCCGCCGTCCTCGTCCCGTCCGCCTTTCCCGAGGCGTTCCGGGCCATGGACGGCAGCGTAGACGTCTACTTCGAGGCCGCCGCGGTCATTGTGGTCCTGGTCCTGCTCGGCCAGGTGCTCGAGCTGCGCGCCCGGGAGCAGACCTCCGGGGCCATCAAGGCCCTGCTGGATCTGACGCCCAAGACCGCGCGGCGGATCGGGGCCGACGACGTCGAACAGGAAGTGCCGCTCGGCCAGCTGCAGGTCGGTGACCGGGTCCGGGTCCGGCCGGGGGAGAAGGTCCCGGTCGACGGCGAAGTGGTGGACGGGCGCTCCACGCTCGACGAATCCCTGGTCACCGGAGAATCGATGCCTGTGACCAAACAGGCCGGGGACCACGTGGTCGGCGGCACGCTCAACCAGACCGGGGCGCTGGTCATCAGCGCTCAGAAACTGGGCCGGGACTCCATGCTGGCCCGCATTGTCGCCATGGTCGCCGCCGCCCAGCGGTCCCGTGCCCCGATCCAGGGCCTGGCCGACAAGGTCGCCTCCTGGTTCGTTCCGATCGTCATCGCCATCTCCGTGGCCGCCTTCATCATCTGGGCAGTGGCCGGACCAGAACCCCGGATGGCGCACGGACTGATCGTGGCCGTTTCCGTGCTGATCATTGCCTGCCCATGTGCCCTCGGCCTGGCCACACCGATGTCGATCATGGTCGGCGTCGGACGCGGTGCGGGTCTGGGCGTGCTCATCAAGAACGCCGAAGCCCTCGAACGGATGGAAAAGATCGACACACTCGTCGTCGACAAGACCGGGACCCTGACCGAGGGACGGCCCTCCGTCACCGGGATTGTGACGGCCGACGGCTTCGCGGAACAGGACGTGCTGCGGCTGGCCGCCGCCGTCGAGCAGGCCTCCGAGCACCCGCTTGGCCTGGCCATCATCGAAGCCGCGCAACGCGCCGGCATCACCATTCCCGCGGTCGAGGACTTCGACTCGCCGCTGGGTAAGGGTGTCTCCGGAACAGTTGAGGGACGGCGCGTGCTGCTGGGCAGTGCGAAGTTCCTGGCCTCCGAAGGCGTGCAGACCGATGCCCTCGCCGCGCGTGCCGAGGAACTGCGGGCCGACGGCGCGACCGCCATCTTCGCCGGCATCGACGGACTTCCGGCCGCCGTGCTCGCCATCGCGGACCCGATCAAGGAAAGCACACCCGCCGCGCTGGCCGCCCTGCGGCAGGAAGGCGTCCGCGTTGTCATGCTCACCGGCGACAACCGCACCACGGCCGAAGCGGTCGCCCGGCGGCTGGGGATCACCGAGATCGAGGCGGAGGTGCTGCCCGATCACAAGAGCGCCGTCGTCGAGCGGCTGCGCGCCGAGGGCCGGATTGTCGCCATGGCCGGCGACGGCGTCAACGACGCACCCGCCCTGGCCGCGGCCGACGTCGGCATCGCCATGGGTTCCGGAACCGATGTGGCGATCGAGAGCGCCGGAATTACGCTGCTGAAGGGGGACCTGACCGGAATCGTGCGGGCCAGGAAGCTCTCCGAAGCCACCATGGCTAACATCCGGCAGAACCTTGTTTTCGCGTTCATCTACAATGCTGCCGGAATCCCGCTCGCTGCAGGCATTCTCTACCCAGCCTTCGGCCTGCTGCTCTCACCGATCGTCGCTGCCGCCGCGATGGCGCTGTCCTCCGTCAGCGTGATCACCAACGCGCTGCGTCTGCGGGCAACGAAAATCTGACCGAACCGCCGCGCAGCTCCCTGGCCTCGGGGCCCTGCCTCGCGGCGCCTGCCTCGGGGCCGCGGTCAGGGGGCCGCTTCGCTCCGGAGTTCCAGGCTTCTTCACCGCAACGCGGGGTCACATCCGGCCCATGTTGGGGGCCATTATGGGCGCGATGTGACCCCGCGTTGCTTCTGGGGGCGGGAGGTGAGGGAGCGCCGGGGGTTTCGGGCGCGGCGGAACTGATATTTTGAACAGTGTGAATAATCCGGCCGAATTGGTTGTCCCCAGAGTCCAGGCAGCGATTGCCAGCGCGTTCGGCGAAGAATACCGCGGGACGGATCCGGTGATCAGGCCCTCGCAGTTCGCGGACATCCAGATCAATGCCGCCATGGCCCTGGCCAAGAAGCTCGGCACGCCGCCGAGGGACGCCGCCGCGCGGATTGTCGAAGCCCTCGAACTGGACGGCATCTGCACCGCGGTTGAAATCTCCGGCCCGGGCTTTATCAATCTCACCTTCGACGGCACCTGGATCGAAGAGCTGCTCAACACCGAGTCCCGCAGTGCCGGAGCCACCAGTGCCGAAGCTCCCGGCGCCCCGGCCGCGCAGCAGGCAGAAGCCCGGCGCGTCGTCGTCGACTATTCCTCGCCGAACGTCGCCAAAGAGATGCACGTGGGGCACCTGCGCACCACGGTGGTGGGCGACAGCCTCGTCAGGGTGCTCGAGGCGATGGGGGACACCGTCATCCGGCAGAACCACATCGGCGACTGGGGTACTCCATTCGGCATGCTGGTGGAGCACTGGCTGGAGATCGGCGAGGATTCCCCGGCGGCGGCGCTGCTGGTCGATGACCCCAGCGCCTTCTATCAGGCGGCCCGCGCCAAGTTCGACGCCTCGGCCGCCGACGACGACGGTTTCGCCACCCGCGCCCGGCTCCGGGTGGTGGCCCTGCAGGGCGGCGACGCCGAGACCTTCGCGGTCTGGCAGCGGCTGGTGGCCCAGTCGAAACGCTACTTCAACGCCATCTACGCCACGCTGGGCATCAGTCTCACGGACGACCACATCGCCGGCGAAAGCTCGTACGACGCCGATTTGGCACGCCTGTGCCAGGAACTTGAGGACAGCGGGCTCGCGCGGGTCAGCGACGGCGCCCTCTGCACGTTCCCCGCCGGATTCACCGGCCGCGACGGCCAGCCGCAGCCGCTCATCATCCGCAAGTCCGACGGCGGCTACGGCTACGGCACCACCGACCTTGCCACCATCCGCTACCGGGTCCGCGAGCTCGAGGCCGACCGCGTCCTCTACGTTGTGGGTGCGCCGCAGAACGTCCACCTGCGCATGGTCATGGCCACGGCCCGCGACGCCGGCTGGCTCCCGGACGCCGTCGAGGCCGTGCACGTGCAGATCGGCAACGTGCTGGGCGAGGACGGGAAGATCCTGAAGTCCCGCTCCGGCGCCCCGGTGAAGCTGATGGCCCTGCTGGAGGAAGCCGTGGACCGCGCCCGCGCCGTCATCGACACCAGCCGGCCCGAGCTCACCGAGGAGGAGCGCGCCGTGACCGCCCGCCAGGTGGGGATCGGCGCCGTCAAATACGCGGACCTCTCCGTGGGCCACGACACCGAATACGTCTTTGACTTCGACCGGATGCTTGCCCTGAGCGGCAACACCGGGCCTTACGTGCAGTACGCCGCCGCGAGGATCCGCTCCATTCTGCGCAAGGCCGGGGTGCTCGAGCAGCCCGCCGCCGGAGCCCCCGCCGCCGGGACCCGCGCCGCCGGAGCCCACGCCCCTGACGGAACCGGCTCCGACGCCGGGACCGAAACTGACGTAACCGACTCCGACGGCGGGATCCCGGCAACGGCGATCGCCGTCGTCGAACCCGCCGAACGCGCACTGGCCCTGCACCTGCTCGAATACGGCGCCACGCTGAGCAAGGTGGGCGAGGTGCTCGAGCCGCACCGGCTGTGCGCGTACCTCTTCGAGCTCGCGCAGCTCTTCACCTCCTTCTACGATCAGTGCCCCGTGCTGAAGTCCGAGGATTCGGTCCGGGAATCGCGGCTGGCGCTCTGCGCGCTGGTGCTGCGCAGGCTCTCCGGCGGCCTGGAACTGCTCGGCATCGAGACGCCGGAGAACATGTGAGTCCGGCGGACCCGGGCCCCAACGGATTGAGCGCGCTGGACGCCGCGCGGACCGCCGTCGCCGCGCTGCTGGACTCCGGCGTGCGCTACGTGGTGGTGGCGCCCGGCTCGCGCTCCGCCCCGATGGCCTACGCCCTGGCCGAGGCCGACGCCGCCGGCCGGGTGGAGCTGCTGGTCCGGATCGACGAACGCGACGCCGGTTTCACGGCCCTCGGCCTGGCCCTCGCCACAGGGACGCCCGCGGCCGTGCTCACCACCTCCGGGACCGCCGTCGGGAATGTGATGCCGGCCGTCATGGAGGCCAACCACGCCGCGGTGCCCCTCGTGGTCATCTCGGCCGACCGGCCCGAGGAACTCCGCGGCACCGGCGCCAACCAGACCACGGTGCAGCTGGACCTCTTCGGCGACCACGTGCGCTTCGCCGCCGATGTACCCGCCGGCAGCGATCCGCGGCGCGCGGTCGAGACCGCTCTGAGCGCCGCCACCGGAGCCTTTGCGGACACCCCGCCCGGACCCGTTCACCTCAACCTGGCCTTCCGTGACCCTCTCGTTCCCGCGCCCGGGGATCGGCTGCCGCCCGAGTCCGGCCGCCGGATCTACCGTGCGGCCCACGGTCCGCTGGCCCTCGATTTCCCGCCCGCCTCGGACGGCCTGCCGGAGCGGCGCACGGTGGTGCTCGCCGGGCACGACGCCGGTCCGGTGGCCGAGGCCTTCGCCCGCGCCCACGGCCTGCCGCTCCTCGCCGAACCGTCCTCCAACGCCCGGTTCGGGCCGAATGCGGTGGGCCCTTACCGGCTGCTGCTGGAGCATTTTGGCCCGGACTCCCCGCAGCCGATCGAGCGGGTGGTGCTCTTCGGCCGGCCCACCCTCTCCCGGCCCGTTGGCGCCTTGCTGGCCCGCGCCGACGTCCCTTCGGCTCTGTACCAGCCCGTGCCGGTGGCCTGGTACGAGCCCGGCCGACGCACTGAGCTTCCGCTCGAGACCCTGGCTGATCTTGCCGACTTTGCCGGCCGTGGCTCCGCGGCCTGGCTGGATGCCTGGCTCCTGGCGGGGGCCGCCGCGCAGCACGCCGTCGACCTCGTCCTCGCTGGAACCGCCGCCACCGGGCCGTCCGTGGGTGCCCTCGTCTGGGCGCACTCGAAGGGGCAGCTGGTCCTCGGCTCCTCTAACGGTATCCGCGACGTGGACCTTGCAGGCTGGCCCGCGCCGGAACCGCTCGCCACGGTCTTCGCCAACCGCGGCCTGGCCGGGATCGACGGCACCATCGCCACGGCCACCGGCATTGCCCTGGGCGGCCTGCAGGAAACCACGGTGCTGATGGGTGACGTCACCTTCCTGCACGACGCCGGCGGACTGCTGCTGGGCGCCGGGGAAGCGGAGCCGACGCTCCGGATCGTAGTGTTGAACGACGCCGGCGGGGCCATCTTCGGGCTGCTTGAACACGGGGCCGTGGAGGCAACCGGGCGCTACGGCGACGCCGTCGAACGCCTGTTTGGGACCCCGCAGTCCGTGGACCTTGCGGCGCTCGCGGCGGCGTACGGCGTCGCCCACCGCTCGGTAAGCACGACGGCGGAGCTCGCCGCCGCGCTGGCGGAGCCCTGGGAGGGCCGCCGCATCATCGAGGTGCGAACCGACCGGCGCAGCCTGCGGGAGCTGCACGCTCGGATCAAGTCCGCGGTGGGCGCTGCCGTGACCGGAGTGCTGGCCGCGGAGTAGCCCTGGCGACGCACTTTGTGCCTGGCGACGCGGCACGTGCCTGACGACGCGGAAAATACCCTGCGCGGCTTGAATTCCCGCCGCGCCAGGTATTTTGCGTGTCGCAGAACGGGAAGCGCGTCGTAGGACGGACCGCGCTGCGCGGAACGGAATGCGCGACGCAGATCGGGCCTGGCGACGCACTTTGTGCCTGGCGACGCGGTACGTGCCTGACGACGCGCCCCCTGCCTGGCGACGCGGAACGTGTCTGGTGACGCGGAAAATACCCTGCGCGGCTTGAATTCCCGCCGCGCCAGGTATTTTGCGTGTCGCAGAACGGGAAGCGCCGCGCAGAACGGAATGCGCGACGCAGATCGGGCCCGGCGACGCGGAATGTGCCTGGCGACGCGCCACCTGCCTGGCGACGCGCTTTCCCCCTGGCGACGCGGATTGTGCCTGGCGACGCGGAAAATACCCTGCGCGGCTTGAATTCCCGCCGCGCCAGGTATTTTGCGTGTCGCAGAACGGAATGCGCGTCGCAGAACGGAATGCGCGTCGCAGAAGGGAACGCGCCGGGCGGAACGGAATGCGCGACGCAGATCGTGCCCGGCGACGCGCCCCACGCCTGGCGACGCGGCACGTGCCCGGCGACACGGAGAATACCCTGCGCGGCTTGAATTCCCGCCGCGCCAGGTATTTTGCGTGTCGCGGAACGGGAAGCGCGTCGCAGAGCGGGAAGCGCCGCGCAGAAATGGGAAGCGCCGCGCCTCGAGTTGTCCACATGGACCCGCTTCGGCCTGGTGCGGCCGCCGATAGCCTGCGATCTTCGTTCCATGACCGAACTGCCAAAGTTGATCCTCACCCGCGAGCACATCCAACAAGGGCTGACTCCCAAGGAACTGGCCGGCCGCTGCCGTTCGGGCGCACTGTTCCGGGTGCGCCAGGGTGTCTACGTCGACGGCGGTGTCTGGCGGGCTTTGCATCCCTGAGACCAGTACCGGGTCCGGGTCAGTGCGGCCGCGGAGACCTTTGTGGCTCCGACCATCTTTGCCCGGCACTCCGCCGCTTCTGTGTGGAGAATTCCGACGATCGGACTCCGGCGCCCCGTGCACGCCCTGACCCTGCAGAACGACGGCGGACGCTCCCGTGCGGGGGTGCTGCGGCACTACGCTCCTCCGGCCGGCTCGACGTGCGTCCGGCGGGACGGGCTCCTGGTGACCGGCAGAGTCCGCACAGTGCTGGATCTTGCCGCCTTCTCACCGTTTACCGAGGCAGTGGTGCCCCTGGACCATGTGCTCAAGCCGGACGTTGCGCAGCGCCTGCCGGCCCTCACAAAGGAAATGCTGTTGGCCGGAATCGAGGGCAATTGCAATATGGCTGCCGCGCGGCGGATCCGGAGGGCAGTGGAATTTGCCGATCCGCGGTCCGGCTCGGCCGGCGAGTCCTACGGCCGGGCCCTCATGTGGGCAGCAGGGTTCCCGGTGCCGGAACTCCAGTACGAAATCCGGGATGGTTCAGGACTCGTCGGTTACACGGACTACTACTGGGACGGCGTTCGGGTTGCCGGCGAGTTTGACGGCGTCGAAAAGTACGTCAAGCCTGAATACCTGAAGGGCCGGACCACGTCTCAGGCCGTCGTCGACGAAAAGGACAGGGAGAACCGGATCCGGGCACTGGGAAACAACGTGGTCCGCCTGGTCTGGGCCGATTTGATCGCAGCCGGGCTACTCGAAAGGAAGCTGGCAGCGGCGGGCGTGCCCCGGCGTCGTGCCCGCTCCGCCCGGTGAAGGCGACGCGAAAACCCGCCCGCGACGCGCCAACCTGCCCGCGACGCGCAAACCCGACCGTGACGCGCAAAAGCCCTGGCGCTACCGGAATTCCAGCAGCGCCAGGGCTTTTGCGCGTCGGCAGGGGAACCTGTGGCCTACAGGACCCTGCTGAGGAATTCCTTGGTGCGGGGATGCTTCGGGTTGGCCAGAATTTCCTGGGGATCACCGGATTCCACCACCACACCGCCATCCATGAACGTCAGGCGGTCGCCCACTTCGCGGGCAAAGCCGATCTCGTGGGTCACCACAATCATGGTCATGCCGGACTGGGCGAGGTCCTTCATAACGTTCAGGACGTCGCCAACCAGTTCAGGATCCAGCGCGGAAGTGGGTTCATCGAAGAGCATAAGCTCCGGCTCCATGGCCAGGGCGCGGGCGATTGCTACCCGCTGCTGCTGCCCGCCGGAAAGCTGCGACGGGTAGTGGCCGGCATGGTCCGACAGGCCCACGCGGTCCAGAAGCTCCATGGCCCTCTTCCGTGCGGCCTCCCGGGACTGGCCCCGAACATGGACCGGCGCCTCCATGATGTTGTAGAGCGCAGTCTTGTGCGGGAACAGGTTGAACCGCTGGAACACCATGCCGATTTCGCGGCGCTGGGCCGCGATGTCCTTCGTTTTCAGGTCATGGAGCCGGCCGTTGACCTCCCGGTATCCGATCAGCTGGTCGCCCACGGAGACGCGTCCCGCGCTGATGGTCTCCAACAGGTTCACGCACCGCAGCATGGTGGATTTGCCGGAACCGGACGGGCCGATCACCACGGACACCTCGCCCCGGTTGACCTCCAGATCGATCCCGCGCAGCACATGGTGGCGGCCGTAGAACTTGTGGAGGCCCTCAATCCGCACCAGCGGTTTCTCAGCGGTGATCGTCATTTTGCCCCCTCCTCGGGGTAGTCCATCTTCGACGCCGGCCCGGCTGCAGCGCCCGGCGCTGCGCCGGCGGCTTTGGCGGCCGCCGGATTGATCGTGGCCGGATTGATCGCCGCCGGAGCAAGGTTGTCCACTCCCTTGCCGTAGTAGGCCTCGATGAAGTGTTGGCCCACCATGAGAACACTGGTAATTACGAGGTACCAGATAGCTGCCACGATCAGCAGCGGTACCGGCAGGTAAGTCCTGTTGGCCAGGGTGTTCGTGGCGAAGGTCAGATCCAGCGTGAACGGCACGGCCAGGACAAGGGACGTGGTCTTCAGCATGCCGATGGTTTCATTGCCGGTGGGCGGCACAATCACCCGCATGGCCTGCGGCAGGATGATCCGCCACATGATCTTGGTCTTGCCCATGCCCAGGGCCTCGGCGGCTTCCATCTGGCCGCGGTCCACTGACTTGAGCCCAGCCCGGAAGATTTCCGCCAGGTAGGCGGACTCGTTCAGGCCCAGGCCCAGGATGGCCGCGACCAAAAAAGTGATCACGGAGCTGGTGTCCAAACTGAACCATTCGGGTCCGAACGGGATGCCAGCCGTGATCTTGGGATACAGGACGGAGATCAGACCCCAGAAGACCAGCTGCGTGTACACCGGGGTGCCGCGGAAGAACCAGACCCAGGCCCAGCTGGACCAGCGGAACACCGGGTTCTCCGACTGGCGCATGAACGCCAAAAGGATGGCAAGCACAATGGCCAGGACCATAGAGGCGACAGTCAGCAGCAGCGTCCAGCCGACGCCCTGGACCACCTTGGTATCCAGGATGTAGGTCCCTACGATGTCCCAGCGGAATCTGGGATTGGTGAACATGCTCTGCAGGAGCAGGGCAAGCACGCCGAGGATGATGATGGCGCTGATCCAGCGGCCCGGGTGCCGGACGGGCACCGATTTGTTCAGTACTACCGGTGCTGCCGGGTCCTGCTGATGACTGTCCAACTGTGCAGCTGATGTGTTACCGGTTGCGGGATGACTCAAGATCCGACCGCCGGGTTGACCTCGGACTTGGTGATGGCGCCCTCGGCGTTACCCCAGCCTTCCAGGATCTTCTTGTAGGAGCCGTTCTCCATGAGCTTGGTGACGGTCTTCTGGATGACGTCCGCCCAGGCGGTGTCCGGCTTGGCCACGGCGATCCCCTGCGGAGCGGCGTCGTACACGTCGCCAAGTGTTTCGATCTGGCCGTTGGTCTGCGTGACTGCATAGCCGGTGATCGGCGAATCGGCGGCCATGGCGTCGATGCTGCCGTTGACCAGCCGGGTGGTGATGTCCGTCTGGGTCTTGAGCGTGATGACGTTGATGGCCGGCTTGCCGTCCGCTACACACTTCTTGTTGCGGTCCGCGACGTCCGGATCCTCTTGGACGGTGCCGGTCTGGACACCGACGGACTTGCCGCAGATGTCATCCAGGGAGAATTTCTTGGGGTTGCCCTTCTGCACGGCCCAGCGGGTTCCTGCATTGAAGTAGCTGACCATGTTGACCGCGCCGAGCCGCTCCGGGTTGATGGTGAACGAGGAAATCCCCAGATCGTACTTCGGACCGAGGGCCGGAAGAATCCCGGTAAATTCGGACGTCTGCACCTGGACCTTCAGCCCCAGGGTGGCGCCGATCGCCTTGGCGATGTCTACGTCGTAGCCCACGGGGGTCTGGCCGTCGGTGCCGAGGAATTCCGCGGGGGCGTAGCTGGTGTCGGAACCCACCGTCAGCGTGCCCTTCGACTTGATGTCCGCCGGCACCATGGCCGCCAGAGCGTCGTCCTTCTGAACGGTGGTGGGGTCAAAGCTGGATTTGGCGCTGCCGGACGGAGCAGCCGCGCCGGATGTTCCGGTTTCAGAGGCATTGGTGCAGGCGGAGAGGGCAAGGGCGCCGACGGCGAGCACAGTGGCTGCCTTGAGCGTGGAGGTACTCAGGAGTGAACGGGAGATCTGCATTTTCATAACCTTTTGTTGCAGGAACAGGCGTGACTTAGTCGGCTTATAGTGTATCGCCGAATACGAGATGTGCGTCACAGAAAACTAAGTTTCACTATTGGATAACTAATTGGGGGCCAAATGCAAGGCGTCCGCATGTCCAGGTTTCTGAAATCCCGGATTCACGCACCGGGCCGCACCCAGCGCACCGGGCCGGACTCGGCTCAGCTGCTGATGCCGAGGGACTCCAGCATCGGCCGGAACTTGGCCCAGGTCTCGGCGAGCTCGGCTTCGGGCACGGAACCCTCCACGATGCCGCAGCCGGCGTAGAGCCGCACCGTTTCCGGGGATTCGATGACCGCGCCGCGCAGTGCGATGCCCCATTCGCCGTTGCCGGCCGCGTCGAGCCAGCCGACCGGGCCGGCGTAGGGTCCGCGGTCGAGGTGTTCGAGCTTGCGGATCAGGGCGCCTGCCACCGTGGTGGGGGTGCCGCACACGGCCGCGGTCGGGTGCAGCGCGTTGATCAGGGCGAGGCAGGTGGGGACATGGCCTTCCACCTCGGTCAGCTCCGCCTTCACATCCGAGGCCAGGTGCCACACATTGGGCAGTTCCAGGATGAACGGTTCGCTGTGCGCGTTCATCGCCTCCGAGAACGGGGCCAGTTGGGTGGTGAGCGACTGGATGGCGATGTGGTGTTCGTGGCGCTGCTTCTCGGAGCCGGCGAGAACCCGCTCTGCGAACTCGAGCGGCGAGCCGGCCATTCCCTCGGCGTCGCGGCGGTCCAGGGTACCGGCCAGGACGCGGGCCTGCGCCGTGCGGCCCTCCACCTGGATCAGCATCTCCGGTGTGGAACCCACCAGGCCGTCGACGCCGTAAGTCCAGCATTCGCGGTAGCGCACGGCCAGCTGGCGAAGGATTTCCGCGGCATTCACGCCGTCGGGGACGGTGGCGACGATGTCGCGGGCCAGCACGAGCTTTTCCAGCGCGCCGGTGCGGATTTCCGCCACCCCGGCGCCCACGGCCGCCATCCAGTCCGCTTCACTCAGTGAGCCGGTGGACAGGGTCGCCCCGGCAGCCAACGGGAGGGGGAGTACGACGGCGCCACCCGGCTCTGCCGCCACGGTCCCGGAGGTGCCGTTCCCGGCGGTGCCGGCTGCCGACGTCGGACTCTCAACAGAGGTGCCGTCCGCACCAGGCACGACGCCGGGCGTCCCCAGCCAGCGGTCCAGCGCGGCGCGTGCCCCCGCCTCGGTGAGGTGGCCGTCGTCGAACGTCAACTGGGTGAGCCAGGCCTTGCCGTCGCGCAGGCCCACCACGATTTCGGGAACGATCAGCCGTGAGGCATGCGCGGAAACTTTGGAAAAGGCGAAGGAGCCGAAGGCGACGGGGCCGGTGCCGGGACAATCAACCGAGTCGGTGATGTCGGCCTCGATGACCAGATGGCGCCACCAGATGTCAGCTTCGAGGAAACGCTCCGGGCCGGTGGCGGTGAACCGGGCGATCTCGCCGAAGCCCACGAGGCCGGCTTCGCGGCGGGTCCAGCAGAGGACGTCGTCCCGGACCAGAAACGACGGCAGCCCCCCGGGGAATGATTCTGCATCGAGGGGGAGTGTCAGAGTCCTGACAATTCGGGTACGGATCGCGCTGGTCATGATGGGACAACATTACTCCCGCGGCGCCTGCTGGCCGGTCCAGGTGGTGTTCAGCCGCTGATCAGGGCGTGGTTAGTGGGTGCGCCGAACATTTGAGACAATGACAGGGTGAACCGAGCATCCTTGGAAAAGCGTCCGGACGAAGTAGCCACGATGTTTGACGACGTCGCCCCTAAATACGACGTCGTCAACGATGTCCTGTCCATGGGACAGACGCGGCGTTGGCGCCGGATTGTGGTCGAGGCCATGAGCGTGGTGGCGGGCCAGCGGGTGCTCGATCTCGCCGCCGGCACCGGAACTTCCAGCGAGCCGTATGCCGACGCCGGCATCGACGTGATCGCCTGCGATTTCTCGCTCGGGATGCTCAAGGTGGGCAAGCGCCGCCGCCCGGACATCAACTTCATTGCCGGGGACGCCACCCGCCTGCCGTTCGCGGACAACAGCTTTGACGCGTGCACCATCTCGTTCGGCCTGCGCAACGTCAACGAGCCGAAGAAGGCCCTGGCCGAGATGCTGCGGGTCACCAAGCCCGGCGGCAAGCTGGTCATCGCCGAATTCTCCCAGCCAGTGGTCCCGCTGTGGCGCACCATGTACACCGAATACCTCATGCGCGCCCTGCCGGCCATCGCCGTCAAGGTCTCCTCCAACCCGGACGCGTACGTGTACCTCGCCGAGTCCATCCGCGCCTGGCCGGACCAGGACCACCTTGCCGCTTGGCTGCAGGACGCCGGCTGGGAAGCCGTCACCTACCGCAACATCAGCGGCGGCATCGTCGCCGTGCACCGCGCCCAGAAGCCGCTGGCCGGCCCCGCAAGTGATCCCGCCAAGGCGGCCGCAGCGCTGGCCGCCCACACCGGACCGGTGGCGAAGCTGCGGCGCAACATCACCCGACCCGCGCGATAGAAGACAGCCGCCGTGAATGTACTGATCGTCGGAGCAGGTCCGGCCGGGTCCACTGCCGCGTACTACCTGGCGCAGGCGGGCCTCGACGTCACGGTGCTGGAGAAAACCAGCTTCCCCCGCGAGAAGGTCTGCGGCGACGGCCTCACCCCGCGGGCTGTCCGCGAAATCCAGAAGCTCGGCCTGCCGCACCCGGAAGCGGACGGCTGGCGGCGGAACAAGGGCCTGCGGCTGATCGCCGGCGGCCGCAGGATCGAACTTCCCTGGCCCGAGGTCTCCGATTTTCCGCAGTACGGCCTGATCCGCACCCGGCTGGGATTCGACGAGGAACTGGCCCGGCACGCCCAGTCCGCCGGCGCCGTCGTGCTGGAACGCCACAGCGTCACCGAAGCCCTCCGCTCCGAGGACGGCCGGGTGACCGGAGTCCGCGCCGCACTGCTGGACGAGTCCGGCCGCAAGACCGGCGAAACCCGCGACTTCGCCGCCGACGTGGTCCTCGCCGCGGACGGCAACTCCAGCCGAACCGCCGTGTCGCTGGGCATCCGGAAGCGCGACGACCGCCCGCTCGGCGTGGCCGTCCGCACCTACTTCACCAGCCCGCGCCACGACGACGACTGGATGGAGGGCTGGCTGGAGCTTCCGGGCCGCGACGGGAAGCTGCTGCCCGGCTACGGCTGGGTGTTCGGCGTCGGCGACGGCACCTCCAACGTGGGCCTGGGCATCCTGAACTCCTCCAAGGAATTCGGCAAGCTCGATTACAAGCAGGTCCTGCGCGAATGGACCGCCGGAATGCCCGCCGAGTGGGGCTTCACCCCCGAAAACCAGGTGGGCGAGATCCGCGGCGCCGCGCTGCCGATGGGCTTCAACCGCACCCCGCACTACTCGCCCGGACTGCTGCTGCTCGGCGACGCGGGCGGCATGGTCTCCCCGTTCAACGGCGAGGGCATCTCCTATGCCATGGAGTCCGCCCGTTTCGCGGCCGAGTTCATCATCGACGGCGCCGCCCGCTCGGCCTCCGCCGGCTGGACCGGGGCCGACGCCGACGCGCACCTCTCGCGGTACGCGGACTACGTGCGGGATCAGTGGGGATCGCACTTCACCCTGGGCCGCGCCTTCGCCGCGCTGATCGGCAAGCCCGCCGTCATGAAACTGGCACTCCGGACGGGCATGCCCATCCCCGTACTGATGCGCTTTGTGGTACGGCTGCTGGCCAACCTCACCGATCCCGCTGCCAAAGGCTTCGAGGACCGCGTGATCCGGGTCCTGGAATCGCTGGTCCCGGCCACGTCCAACCAGGCCCTGTCCAACCAGGCTCTGTCCGGCACGGGCGGCTCATCGCGCCCCGGCACCAACTCCGCGGATTCCGCAACAAAAGTTAGGGTTAACCCGTGACCAACTCTGCAGACCAAAGCTGGACGCACGCCGGACACGGCCTGCCGAGCTCTGAACCCGATCTGAACACCACCGCCATCGCCACCGGACTGCAGCTGCCGGCCGGCTTCGCCGCGATCGCGGGGGACCCCGAACTGGGCCCCGCGATCACCACCAACCTGGCGCGCGTGGAGAAGAAACTCCGCGAAGCCATCGCCAACTCGGATCCGCTGGCTGACGCAACGTCGCGCCACCTCGTGGAAGCCGGCGGCAAGCGGATCCGGCCGCTGCTGACCCTGCTCTGCGCCCACCTCGGTGACGCCTCCCGGCCGGCCGTGGTGCAGGCCGCCGTCGTGGTGGAACTGACCCACCTGGCCACGCTCTACCACGACGACGTCATGGATTCCGCGCCGTTCCGCCGCGGCGCCCCCACGGCGCATGAGGTCTGGGGCAACTCCGTGGCCGTCCTGACCGGCGACCTGATCTTTGCCCGGGCCTCCATCCTGGTGTCCGAGCTCGGCTCCCGCGCGCTCGGCATCCAGGCCCGGACCTTTGAACGGCTCTGCCTGGGCCAGCTGCACGAAACTGTGGGTCCGCGCCCGGACGAGGATCCGGTGGAGCATTACTTGTCCGTCATCGCCGACAAGACCGGCTCGCTCGTGGCGGCCTCCGGACAGCTCGGCGCGATCTTCTCCGGCGCCGATGAGTCCTACGAGCCGATGCTGGTTGAGTACGGCGAGAAGGTGGGCGTGGCCTTCCAGCTCGCCGACGACGTCATCGATGTCACCGGAATCAAGGTCAAGTCCGGCAAGTCCCCGGGAACCGACCTGCGCGAAGGTGTGCCGACGCTACCCGTGCTGTTGCTGCGGAAGGCCGCCGAAAGCGGCGACCGGTCCGCCGTCGGACTCCTGAAGCTTATTGACGGTGACCTCAGCTCCGACGAGGCGCTGGCCGCCGCCGTCGCGGGTCTGCGCGAGCATCCCGTCACAGCGGAATCCTGGGTGGTGGCCCGGGCCTGGGCCGACGAGGCGATTGCCGCCCTCGCACCGCTTCCCGAGGGAGTGGTCAAGACCTCGCTGGCCAACTTCGCGCTGGCCGTAGTGGACCGCGCCAGCTAGCAGTCATTTTCGTTAGTTCGTCGGGGGTCAGACAGAGCCTGGACCGTTCCGCGCCGCGGGGGACATGCCCATTCTTCGGACCCGAAGGCGAATTCCAGGGGTCGATGCAACACCCGAGGTCAGCTGGCTTCCAGTAAAGCACGAAGACGCTCGGCCGGGGTGTCCCAGTCGAGTGTTTTGCGTGGTCGGGCGTTGAGTTCCTGGGCGACGTGT
>NZ_JBWZCH010000008.1:0-179164 GCF_059383435.1 Pseudarthrobacter sp. HLT1-7
AGCGGTCAGCAAGTGTCTCCGAACCTGGCGACAACACCCCCCGGATCATCAATAACAGGGCGAGAAAGTCATACCGGGTCCAGCGACCAAATCCCCGGCCTTCGGGGACCCTATAAATGTAACGGGCGTGCTCGGCCTGCCCCCTGGTTCTAGGCCCGTTCTAGGCCGCCGGGCCGCCGTCGGGGGCCTCGTCGATAGCCCCGCCGTAGCGGCGGTCCCGCCGGGCATAGATCTCGACGGCGTCCCACAATGTGCGCCGGTCCACGTCAGGCCAGAGTGTATCCAGGAAGACGAATTCGGCATAGGCCGATTGCCAGAGCATGAAATTGGAGAGCCGCTGTTCGCCGGAGCTGCGCAGGAAAAGGTCTACGTCCGGGAGATCGGGTTCATCCAGATACTTCTGGATGGTCTTCTCGGTGATGGCTCCGGGCCTGAGCCGTCCGGCGGCCACTTCCGCCGCAATGGCGGACACAGCATCGGCAATCTCGGCGCGTCCGCCGTAGTTAACACACATGTTCAACGTGCAGGTGCTGTTGCCCCGGGTGAAGTCTTCGGCTTCCTCCAGCTCGCGGATCACTGAGCCCCAAAGCTTGGGGCGCCGCCCGGACCAGCGGATCCGGACGCCCCACGCGTCCAGCTGGTTCCGTTGACGACGTAGCACATCTTTGTTAAATCCCATCAGGAAGCGGACTTCCTCGGGCGAGCGGCGCCAGTTTTCAGTGGAGAACGCGTAGACGCTGACATACTCGATGCCGAGTTCAATCGCACCGGCCACGACGTCCAGCAGCGCCGGCTCCCCCGCCTTGTGGCCTTCGATCCGAGGCAGGCCCCGCTGGTTGGCCCAGCGGCCGTTGCCGTCCATAACGATGGCGACGTGCCGCGGGATTAACTCCGCAGGGATGGCCGGGGGCACAGCTCCGGAGGGGTGCGGGTAGGGCGGCACCGTCGGACCGCTCCGCTGCCGGACCGGATTTTTCTTCTTACCCAAGGCCACAGTTAGGTACGCTCCACATGTTTGAGGGACTTCAGGACACGTTCCAGATGCCATTGCAGATAGGCGGACACCAGGCCGGCGGATTCGCGGCGGTGCACCGGGGCCGAGGCATCCGCCGTCGTCCAGTCCCCTGTCAGCAGGGCGCCGAGCAGCTGGACAGTTTCTGCGGCGGGGGCCGGGGACCCGGGCGGCCGGCACTCCGCGCACACCATGCCGCCTAGCGGAGCCGAGAACGCGGTGTGCGGCCCGTGGGCACCGCAGCGCGCGCAGTCCGTGAAGCTTGGCGCCCAGCCGCCGGTCGAGAGGGCGCGCAGCAGGTACGAATCGAGGATAAGTTCCGGGGTGTGGTCGCCGCGGCTCAACGAGGCCAGGGCACCCACCAGCAGGTTGTACTGGGCGGTGCCGGATTCGCCGTCGACGTCCGTGAGTTTCTCCGCGGTCTCCGTCATGGCAGCGGCCACCGTGTAGCGGCCGTAGTCTGCGGCGATGTTGCTGCCGTAAGCGCCCTTGGCGACAGCCTGGGTGACGATATCCAGGCTCCGGCCGGAAATCAGCTGGAGATCGGCCACCATAAAGGGCTCGAGCCGGGCACCGAAGCGGCTGCTCGTGCGGCGGACGCCCTTGGCCACGGCGCGGACCTGGCCATGGTGCTTTGTGAGCAGCGTGATGATGCGGTCCGCCTCGCCCAGCTTATGCGTGCGCAGCACGACGGCGTCGTCGCGGTAGGCGCGGGCTGCAAAGGAAGATGGTTGTGCCACGGTCAATCTTCGCACTGTCTTTGAGTGGAACGCTGCCATTGAGGGAAGCAGCATTGCGCCGACGGAGAACTCGGCGGCGCAATGCTGGCTCACCGGTTAGGCGCGTGCGTCCCGGATGGCACGGTTCACGGCCGAGATGACGGCCTTCAGCGAGGCCATGGACGTGTTGGCATCGATCCCCACGCCCCACAGGACACGCTCTCCCACGGCAGCTTCGACGTAGGCGGCGGCGAGGGCGCTGCCGCCTTCGGACAGCGCGTGTTCGCTGTAGTCCAGCACACGGACGTCGACGCCGTCTTCGCGCAGGATCGCCAGCAGGGCCGCGATCGGACCGTTGCCGGTGCCGGTGCGGCGGACCTGGGCGCCGTTAATCTTCAGGGCGGCGTGCAGCGTCATCGTGCCGTCTTCGTCCGACTCCGTGCTCACCGCGCCGAGCGCATAGCGGCCCCACTGCTGGTCCGCGGAGCCGGAGGGCAGGTACTCGTCCTGGAAGACCTGCCAGAGCCGGGCACCACTTACCTCGCCGCCCACCAGGTCCGTCTGCTTCTGGATGACGCCGGAAAACTCGATCTGGGCGCGGCGCGGCAGGTCCAGGTTGCGCTCGTTCTTCAGCAGGTAGGCTACACCGCCCTTGCCGGACTGGGAATTCACCCGGATGACGGCCTCGTAGCTGCGGCCGAGGTCCTTCGGGTCAACCGGCAGGTACGGGACCTGCCAGGTGAAGTCGGCGACGTCCTTGCCGGCGGCGGCGGCGTCCCTCTCCAAAGCTTCCAGGCCTTTCTTGATCGCATCCTGGTGCGAGCCGGAGAAGGCCGTAAAGACGAGGTCACCGCCGTAGGGTGAGCGCTCAGCCACGGGCAGCTGGTTGCAGTACTCCACGGTGCGGCGGATGTCGTCGATATCAGAGAAGTCGATCATCGGGTCGATGCCCTGGACGAACATGTTCAGGCCCAGGGTCACCAGGTCCACGTTGCCGGTCCGCTCGCCGTTGCCAAAGAGGCAGCCTTCGATCCGGTCCGCACCGGCCAGGTACCCCAGTTCGGCCGCGGCGACGCCGGTGCCCCGGTCGTTGTGGGGGTGCAGGGACAGGATGATGCCTTCGCGCGGGTGCAGATGCCGGCTCATCCACTCGATCGAGTCGGCATACACATTGGGGGTTGCCATTTCGACGGTGGCCGGCAGGTTAATGATCACCTGGCTGTCGGCGGAGGCCTCGAACACGTCGGCGACGGCGTTGCAGACCCGGACGGCGTACTCGAGCTCGGTCCCGGTGAAGGATTCCGGCGAGTATTCGTAGGTGATGTGAGTCTCGGCGAGGGTTTCCTCGTACTTCTTGCACAGGCGTGCGCCCTGCAGCGCGATGTCGAGGATGCCGTCTTCGTCCTGGTTGAAGACGACCCGTCGCTGCAGGACCGACGTCGAGTTGTAGAGGTGGACGATTGCCTGCCTGGCGCCGACCAGCGATTCGTAGGTCCGCTCGATCAGGTGCTCGCGGGCCTGGGTCAGCACCTGGATGGTGACGTCGTCCGGGATGTGGTTGCCTTCGATCAGCTGCCGGACAAAGTCGAAGTCGGTCTGCGATGCTGAAGGAAAGCCGACCTCAATTTCCTTGTAGCCCATGCGGACCAGCAGATCGAACATCTTCATCTTGCGGGCCGGACTCATCGGGTCGATCAGGGCCTGGTTGCCGTCACGCAGATCCACAGCGCACCAGCGCGGCGCTTTGGTGATGACCTTGTCCGGCCAGGTCCGGTCCGGGAGTTCCACCGTGATCATGTCCTGGAACGGGACGTAGCGGTGGACGGGCATTCCTGAGGGCTGCTGTGCGTTTCGCATGAGAATCGGGGCCTTTTCTATCGTTCCTGGTGAAAGGGTGGCCGGGCAACACAGACTCCGCAGCGAGGGTGGGCCTTGCGCTAGATCGCGTCTGAGGCCTCGCCGCGGCAGCTAAGAAGAAGCAGTTCTGCGCGCACCTTTTCACAGTAACACGGGCCGTAGGATGAAGGAGTCAGACCTCGTAACGTCCATCGTGCAGCCCCGTAACAGTGTTTTCTGCGCTGACGGGACGCCTCTCAAAGGAGAATCCGTGCCGCATTCGGGAATCGCCCTGTCCAATATTGACTCCAGCGTGCGGCCGCAGGACGACCTGTACCGGCACGTCAACGGCACCTGGCTCAACAACACGGAGATTCCGGATGACCGGCCCCTGGAGGGGACGTTCACCGCGCTGCGGGACGGCTCGGAGCAGCAGGTGAAGGAGATCATCGAGGACGCTGCCGGCCGCGGCACGGATTCCACCGGAATTGAAAAGAAGATCGGGGACCTTTACAACAGCTTCATGGACGAGGCCTCGGTCGAGGGCAAGGGACTGGACCCGATCCGGGGACGGCTCTCCGACGTGTTCGCCACAGAATCCGTTGCCGGGCTCATGGCCCTGGCCGGCAGGCTGTTCCGCGCCGACGTTGCCGGCCTCTTCTCCATCTATCCCGCCCCCGACGCCGGCAACCCGGACCGGATCCTGCTGTACACGGGCCAGGGCGGCCTCGGCCTGCCGGATGAGTCCTACTACCGCGAAGAGAAGTTCGCGCCAATGGTCCGTGCCTACCGCGGACACGTCAAGACGGTCTTCGAGCTCGCCGGCGTCACCGATCCGGAGGGCGCGGCCGGCCGCGTCGTGGCGCTGGAGACCGCACTGGCCGCGCACCACTGGGACAACGTCACCCTGCGCAATCCGCAGAAAACCTACAACCTGAAGACCGCCGACGAGGCATCGCAACTCTTCCCGCTCCTCAGCACCTGGTTCGACGCCGCCGCCGTCGCACCGGAGAAACGCACCGAACTCGTGGTGAGCACCCCCGATTTCTTCGCCGGGGCTGCCTCCCTGCTGGACACGGAGCCCCTGGCCGTCTGGCAGGAATGGCTCGCAATGCGCGTCGTCAGCGCCGCCTCCCCGTACCTTCCCGCCGCGTTCGTGGACGCAAACTTCGCCTTCTACGGCACCACCCTCAGCGGCACGCCGCGCAACAGGGACCGCTGGAAGCGCGGCGTCGCAGTCGTCGAGGCCGCCCTCGGCGAGGCCGTCGGCCAGATTTACGTCGCCCGGCACTTCCCGGAAACGCACAAGGCCCGGATGCGCTCGCTTGTCGGCACCCTGATCGAGGCGTACCGCGAATCCATCACCGGTCTCGCCTGGATGGGCGCGGAAACGAAGCTCGAGGCGCTCAGGAAGCTCGATTCCTTCCGGGCAAAAATCGGCTACCCGGACAAGTGGATCGACTATTCGGCCGTCGACATCGACCCGTCCGATCTGCTGGGGAACGTGGAGCGCGCCCACAGCGCCGACGTAGACCGCCACCTTGACGAGGTGGGCAAGCCCGTGGACCGGGACAAATGGCTGATGACGCCGCAGACCGTCAACGCCTACTACCACCCGCTGCTGAACGAGATCGTGTTCCCGGCAGCCATCCTGCAGCCGCCGTTCTTCACCGCCGACGCCGACGACGCCGTCAACTACGGCGGCATCGGCGCCGTGATCGGCCACGAAATCGGCCACGGCTTCGACGACCAGGGCTCCCAGTACGACGGCAGCGGCCTGCTCCGCAACTGGTGGACAGGGGATGACCGCTCCGCCTTCGAGACGCTGACCTCAAAGCTCGTGGCCCAGTTCGAGGCGCTCTCCCCCAGCGCCGCCCCCGGCCACACCGTCAACGGCAAATTGACCCTCGGAGAAAACATCGGCGACCTCGGCGGCCTGACAATTGCGTACAAGGCCTACCTGATCAGCCTCGATGGCCAGGAGCCGCCGGTCCTGGACGGCCTGACCGGCGTCCAGCGCTTCTTCGCGTCCTGGGCGGCGGGCTGGCGGCAGGTCATGCGCACTGAGGAAGCGATCCGCCGGCTGGCCACGGACCCGCATTCCCCCAACGAATTCCGCACCAACCAGATCGCCAGAAACCTTGACGCGTTCCACGAGGCCTTCAGCACGGCCGGGCAGGACGGCATGTGGATGCCGGCCGCGGAGCGTGTCAGCATCTGGTGATGTCAGGTGCGCTCAGGCGCAGGGGAACCATTGGCTGGCGGCGTCGGCGCGGGCCCGTTGGTCGGTGAACCGCCGGCGCACCTCGGCGATGGCCGCGGCCAGGGGAAAGATCTCAGCGGTTATCAGCTGGTCCGTGTCATCGGCTCCGATCGGGTGCCAGTAGACACCCTCGGCGGTGACCGTGACTTCGGGGATCAGCGATTCAATGGTTAATTCGATGCCCGCGTCGGCGTTGCCCCGGTGGGCCAGTGCCCGGATGACCTGGTCAACGGGGTCGATACCGAGCGCGCCGAGGAACTCGTGGAACGGCTCGAGTTCGTGGCTTTGAGCGGCAGGCAGCGTCGCCGCGACCTTCACCCGGAAGCCCTCGTCCTGGGCAATCCGGATCCCGGCAACGGCTCGCTGCCACGATCCTTTGCCGCGGTGGCTGTCATGACCGTCCGGAGTGGCGGAGTCAAGGCTGATTTGAAGAGTGAGCCTGCTGCGGTCCATCCGGCGCAGCCGTTCGAGCCGGTGCCCGCGGAAAAGCATCCCGTTCGTCAGCAACGTGGTCGGGAGCGCCGTCGTGCAGACGGCGACGAGCTCGTCAAGGTCCGGCAGCAGGAATGGCTCACCACCCGTCAGGATGAGCTCGCTCACGCCCGATTCAACAGCCTCCGCCGCCAGCCGGCGGATGCGGTCGAGTCCGAGGGCGCGCCGGGCGGTCTGTGGTGAGGACCTGGCGCAACAGTAGTCGCAGGCCAGGTTGCAGTCGAAGTTTGTATACATCCACAGCCGGGTCCCGGGCAGCCGCCCGTCCTCCACTGCCGTGCGTGGGTCGGGGGCGCGGCCGCGCCGGACGGTGACGGCACCGTCGCGGACGCCAACGAGTTCGTTGCCGGTCCGGTGGCACCAGGCGGCCACTGTAGGCGTTGCCTCATCCTGGTCAGCGGAACAAAGCGGCACGGTGACGGTGGAGCCTGCGGGCACGGCGGCGATCCGCTCCAGGAGTTCCAGGATGAGGACAGGATTTACCATCGGGGCCCGATGCCTTGCTCGCGGACGGCATCGAACAAAGTCTCGTAGCCTTCCAGCCGGGGGGCTACCCAGCGACGGAGTCCTTCCATTTCCAGGATCCGCCGGTGCGCCGGGGTGTCCCAGTCCATCGCGAACAGGTGCTCGACCCAGACCGTGGCGCGTTCCTCCGACAGCGCGGGCAGCGCTGTGAAGTTGCAGTGGCTGTAGACGGGTGACTGCCACAACGCCTCGAAGGCCCCCGGCATCAGCTCATCGCGTCCGATCGCCTCCCAGGTGTTGATACCGATCGCGGCGGCGTCGGCGCTGTCATCCAGAACGGCCCGCAGGGCATCAAGTTCGCTTCGGCCGGTGTCACCGTGTTTTCCGACGTCGCTGTCGAGCCGCAGCAGATCCACCGCTCCGTCGCCGAGCCCGGCCTTGGCCAGGAAATGGACCGGCAGGATCGCGGCCTGGGCGGAGTCCCGGGACCCCAGTGCCAGGCGGCGGCCGCGAAGGCTCTCCAGACCTGCCAGCCCGGTACCGGCACGGGTCACGAAAACAGACCGAAAGGCGGCGTCGGTGTCCCGCATGGCCAGCGCCCGGCACGCGCCTTCGGTCCGGGCGACGGTACGGACCCACGCCAGGTTGGTATTCCACGCGATGTCGATCACCCCGTCCACCAGCGCGTCCACCTGGCGTCCGTAGTTGGAGAACAGCACAAAATCCATCTCAGCCGGTGTCCCGGCGAAGTAATCCCGGATTCCTTCCCAGATAGTGACGACGGTGGGGGTGTACGCCACCGAACCCACCAGCAGCGGGGCGCTCACGCCGGCGCATTCACTGCGGCGGAGGTGCTGTCGAAGAGCGGCTGCCCGGTGATGGCCTTGCCGTAGAAGTCGTACAGCACATCCGCCGTCGGGGCCATCACGTGGCCGGCTCTGGCATCACGGAAGTACCGGTCAATGTGAAGATGCTCGGAGAACGCCGCACCGCCGCAGACGCGCATCGCGGCATCGGTGATACTCAGGGCGGCGTCGTTGGCTGCGGCCTTGACGCCCAGCACGTGCAGCATCGTGTCATCGCGTGGTTCCGCAAGCCGGCCGGCAGCCTGGTGTAGATAGGCCGTCGTGACGGCCAATTCGATCGACATCTTCGCCAGCCGGGCGCGGACGGTGGGCAGCGCCGCCAGGCTTTCCCCGAGGTGTTCCAGCCGGGCGGCACTGGTGTGATGGATTGCGGCCTCGACGGCGGCGCGGGACAGCCCCACCGACACCGACGCGTTGCCCAGGTTGAACCAGGGCAGCACCGTCTGCAGCATCAGGTCCATCCCGCCGCCGGCCGCCCCGACCCGGTTCTCCTCCGGTACTTCGCCCGCGAAGGTCATCGGACTTGAGGCGTTGCCCCGCAGTCCCATGCCACGCCATTCCCCGGACACTTCGACGCCGGGATGGCCGGCCGGTATCGCGTACAGGTCCACGGTGTCCGCCGCGGCGGTCCGCGTGGAAACGAGGTACACGTCGGCGTGTCCGGCCGAGGTCACCCAGCTCTTCCGGGCGTCGAGCAGCACACCGGCATCATTCTGCCGCGCCCGTGAGACGGGCGCCCAGAAATGTGACCGGGATCCTGGCTCCGAGAACGCCAGCGAAGCCAGAGCCCGGCCGCTTGCCAAATCCGCGACAACGCCGGGCAATCCCGCCGGTGGTGCGGCCGCAACGGGCATAACGGCGCTGATGTGCATGAGATAGATCATCGCCGTGGACCCGCAGGCGCCGGCCAGGGCGCTCAGGACCTCGACCAGTTCGTGCGGTCCTCCGCCCAGGCCCCCGGCGTCCTGCGGCATGGTCAGCCCGAGCAGCCCGGATTCGCGCAGGGCATGGACGGCCTCGGTGGGGAACCGGGCGGCCGCGTCCACGTCGCGGGCATTGGCGCCGGCAACGGCGAGCACCGGATCAAGCCGCGCGGTCAGATTCATCATGGTTAGTCCCTTTCCGGGCTGTAGGTACGGGAACTGCGTCTGCCGAGGGGCGCGGCGTGAGCGTAACGGCCAGCAGTCCGATCCCCAGACCGCCCATCAGAGCCACGGTGGAGCCATCTCCGTCGAGCCAGTTGACGCTCCGGTCGGCCTGCAGCAGCTGAAGCAACGCGGCCGCGACCAATCCCGCCCCGGACACGACCGCAAGGCCGCGCACGCGCAGAATCCCGGCGACAACCGCGGCAACTCCGAGGATGAGGAGCAGCACAAGACCCGCACCCCGGATGTGAATGAACTCGATCTGCGCCGGTCCGCCGCTGGAGAAAGTGAATGCCGAGCCCAGGAGTGCGGCCCCGCCCAGGGCGAGCACGGGGAGATCGACGCGGCGTCGGGTCATGACAGCCTCGCGAGGACTTTTTCGACGCGCCCGGTGGATTCCACCCAGCGGGGCCGGAGGACTCCGTCTACCCCGTAGGCGCGACCGGCCGCGGTGGCAAACAGAGCGATGTGGGCCAGGATCATGAGGTAGTAGGACCAGTGCCATTCGTTCGGGGCGTTGAGAACGGACAGGGTGATCGCCAGCGACTGGAATACGCCGACGACCGCCCAGAGGCGCGTGGCAAGACCGACGAGCAGGAACGCGCCGAGCCCCGCCTCAACCAGCAGCGTCATCCACCCGAAAAACGGAAGATTGGGCAGCACCACATTCTCAACGAGCGCTGCATAGGGCGGAAATACGGGATAGTCAACGGCGTAGCGGGTGAAAAAGTAAAGTCCGGTGTTCTCCCGTTCACCGAAATCCGGTGGCACTTTCCAGGCTGCGTTTTGGATCCACAGCAACGCCACCCCTGCCCGCAGGGCGAAGATCCCTCCGCGGGCCAGCCGGCCGTCCGCCGCCTCAATGGGGCCAGACGTTGCAGCCTTCACGGAACGATCCCTGCTCATGGACCCCATTAAGGACCTATGAACGGAGCGGCGCAAGACCAGGGCCCCTCTGATTCCGGAACGGTCCGCTCACCACCGTCCCGTGGCCCGGCAGGAGGCAGCCGGCCCCTTCGGCGCGCAGTTAGCCGGTGATGAGCGCCGGGTTCGCCGGCTGGCAGACGGTGTCCCCGGCCGTCTGGTTGACGATGTCCGCGGGCAGGGCCGTCTGACTGCCCCCGCCCGGGGTGCCGCCCGTGAGGTCGCTGCCCAGATAGACCTGGACACCGACGACGCCCGCGGCCGGAAGGACCTGCGCGGCAGGGATCCCGAGCAGCGCCGCCACATCGGCGGCTACATCAGCGAAGTCGGCGCCGTAGTAAACCGCCGTGGCCGCCACGGGCCTGGCCGCCAGCTGAACGGTGTTGCTGAATCCCCCGGTGGTGAGCGCCGTGATGATCTCCTGGGACCGGGCGGGAACCCCGGAACCGTTGGCCACCGCGACCGGCTGCAGCGTCTTGTCATAGACCGCAGGAGCCGGCGTGGCACCCGGCTCCGCGCTGGCAGGGGCGGAGCCGGCGGCGGAAGCTGCACCACCCGGCGTCGCCGCCGGGTCCGTCAGGTCCACGTCCTTGCGCATCGCGGCGAAAAGCTGCGAGGCGGCGGGCTCTGCCAACTGCAGACGGTTGATGTCGCTGACCGCCGGCTCGGTGGGGACGGCCACAAACGCCACCTTGCCGACGTCGATGTTCTTCAGGCGGTTGCCCACGGTCAGCAGCGTCGGGACGGAGGCCATGCCGTCGTCGATCGTGAGGTTCCTCGTGACCACGTCGGCGATCTGGAGCATCCTGCCGGGGTTGCCGAGCGTCCCGTCGTCCTTGATCTTGCGGACCAGCGAGGACAGGAACCCCTGCTGGCCCTTGATCCGGCCGAGGTCTCCGCCGTCGGCAAAGGCGTGGCGGGTGCGCAGGAACGCGAGGGCCTGTTCGCCCTCCACCTTGGAGGTGCCCTTCGGGAGGCGCAGCCCGGAGTCGGGATCAAAGACGGCATCGCTGATGCAGACCTCCACACCGCCGACGGTGTTGGACAGTTCCTTGACCGAGTTGAAGTCCGCCATCATAAAGTGGTCGATTTCCAGGCCGGTGAGCTTGTTGACGGTGTCGACGGCGCAGCCGATGCCGGCCTCGGACATCGCCGCGTTGATCATGACGTTCTTCTGCGCCGGGAAATCCCGCTTCGATTCCTGGTCGGTGCACTTCGGGATATCCACGAGCAGGTCGCGGGGGAAGCTGATGACGTTGATCCGCCTGTTGTCGGCGGAAATGTCCATCAGCATCATGACGTCGGATTTCCCGTAGCCGGTGGATTCGCTGGCGCCGCCGTACTGGGAGTTCTTGCCGTCACGGGTGTCCGAACCAAGAACCAATATCTGCATCCGGTCCGTCGAGTCATTGACGGGCCCTTCGGTCTTGTTATTGCCTGCGCTCAGCGACGCCTTCGTAAGGTTTCCCTGCAGCCGGATGGCCCAGTAGGCACCCAGGGCAAGGACGCCGACGAGCAGGACGGAAACGACCGCCGTCCCGATCTTTAGCCAACCGGGCATCCCGCGGTGGGCACCCAGGTGCCGGGCGGGTCCGACGGCGGGATCTTCCGTGTGCCGGGCAGCGGCGGCCGACGGAGCCGTCGGGGCGGTTCCGTTGGCACGGTTGTCTCGGGGTCGAGCCACGGGTAAAGCCTTCCTTCACGAATGGGAGTCTGCCTACTTTAGTGGTTCAAGCTGTGAATTTCCCGATGCGCCGCTGCGCCGGAGCGGCAGGAGCGCCACACCACCTGCCAGAACGCCGCTTAGAAGCCGAGCTTCACCAGCTGCTTCGGGTCCCGCTGCCAGTCCTTGGCTACTTTGACGTGCAGGTCGAGGTAGATGCGGGTGCCCAGCAGCGCCTCGATGCTCTTGCGCGCGTTGGTGCCGACTTCGCGGAGCCGGGCGCCGCCCTTGCCGATGATGATGGCCTTCTGCGAGGACCGTTCCACGTAGAGATTGACCCGCACATCGAGGAACGGGCTGTCTTCGGCCCGGCCTTCGCGGGGGACGATCTCATCGACGACTACAGCCAGGGAGTGCGGCAGCTCATCACGGACGCCTTCCAGGGCGGCTTCCCGGATGAGTTCGGCGACCATCACCGCTTCCGGCTCGTCCGTCAGATGACCCTCCGGATACAGCGGCGGCGACGGCGGCATATGGCTGATCAGCACGTCAGCGAGGGTTTCGACCTGGAAACCGTCCGCGGCGGAGACCGGGACAATGTCCTTCCAGCCATCCTCGCCCAGCACGGAGCGGCCCAGGGCGGCCACGGCGAGCAGTTGCTCGGTGAGGGCCTGGCGGTCCACGAGGTCGGCCTTGGTCACGATCGCGATAACCGGTTTGTTGCCGACCGCGGCAAGCTGGGCGGCGATGAACTTATCTCCCGGGCCGATCTTTTCGTTGGCCGGCAGGCAGAAGCCGATCGCGTCCACCTCGGCGAGGGTGTCCGCGACGAGCTGGTTGAGGCGCTTGCCCAACAGCGTGCGCGGCCGGTGCAGGCCCGGGGTGTCCACCAGGATCAGCTGGGCGTCCTCGCGGTGGACGATTCCGCGGATCGTGTGGCGCGTGGTCTGCGGCTTCGCCGAGGTGATGGCGACCTTCTGGCCCACCAGGGCGTTGGTGAGGGTGGACTTGCCCGCGTTGGGCCGCCCGACCAGCACCGAGAATCCGGCGCGGTAGCCGCCGTAGGCTTCGTCGCCGTCGGACTTATTCTGCTTGCTCACGTGGAACTCCCTGTTGGATTTGTGCGGCCTCGTCGAGAAGCTCGTCAAGGTCAGTTTCTTCTTTTGCAGCGGTGGCCGCAATGACGTGGCTGACGCGGTTCCGCCGGCCCTCGAGCCGGTCGGCCCGGAGCGAGAGCCCGTGCACGGCGACGGTGCTGCCGACGATCGGGACCCGCCCGAGCGCCTTGGCGAGCAGGCCGCCGACGGTGTCCACTTCGTCGTCGTCGAGCTCCAGATCGAAGAGTTCGCCGAGATCGTCAATACTCATCCGCGCGCTGACCCGGTAGCTTCCGTCACCGAGTTCCACCGCTTCCGCGCTTTCGGTGTCGTACTCGTCAACGATCTCACCGACGATCTCCTCGATAAGGTCCTCGAGGGTGACCAGCCCGGCGGTTCCGCCGTATTCGTCGATGACGATCGCGACGTGCGTTGATTCCTTCTGCAGTTCGCGCAGCAGTTCGCTGACCGGCTTGGAGTCCGGCACGTAGCGGACCTCCCTGGCCAGTTCGTCGACGAGCGGCGGTTCCTCGCCGGGGCCGAGGTTGTGTATCACCGCGGCCACATCCTTGAGGTAGACAATCCCGAGGATGTGGTCCGTATTCTCACCGATCACGGGGATCCGGGAGTAGCCGGAGCGCAGGAACAGCGACATGGCCCGGTGCAGGCTGGAGCCGGAGTCGATGCAGAGAATATCCGTCCGCGGCACCATCACGGACCGGACCAGAGTGTCGCCGAAATCAAAGACGGACTGGATCATCTCGGCCTCGTTGTCCTCGATGACGTCGGATTCAGAAGCGCGGTCGACCAGCTCCCGGAATTCCTCTTCGCTGAAGAATGCCTCGTTGTCGGCTGAGGCCCCGGGAGCCACGGCGCTGCCGAGGGTAACGAGCCAGCCGGGGATGGGGCCAAGCACCGCGCAGAGCCCGCGGATCAGCGGCGCGGTAACCCGGACCAGGCCCGCGGAGTGGACGCGGCCAAGCTGCCGCGGGGACACACCGACGATCACGAAACCGACGATGGCCATGATGCCGGTCGCCGCCAGCCCGGAAAGCCAGACGTTGCCCAGCAGGCTGTGGAGCAGCACGGTCACGGCAACCGCGGAGGCCATTTCGAACCAGATCCGCCAGAACCGGAGAGCCCGCATGTGCGCCACGGGGTGCTCCATGATGCGTTTGAGCGCGGTGCCGCGGCTTTGCAGGATCGCCTGCTCGGCGTCGTTCCGGGGAAGGAAACTGAAGGCGGACTCGGCCGCGGTCAGCAGCGCGGCAAAGCTGAGGAACACCAGCGCCATGCCGGCCAGGATCAGTGGGGTCACTGAATCGTCTCGGCCGGGGCGTCTTTGCCGGTGAAGGCGGAGAGCAGCTCGCGTTGGAGCCCGAACATTTCGTCCTTCTCCTCCGGCTCTGCGTGGTCGAAGCCGAGCAGGTGCAGCATGCCATGCGTCGTGAGCAGCAGCATCTCGTCCTGGCTGGAGTGGCCCGCAGCCTTGGCCTGGACCTCTGCCACCTGCGGGCAGATGGCGATGTCGCCGAGCATGCCCTGGGGCGTCGGCTTATCGGGTGTGCCGGGGGTGAGCTCATCCATCGGCACCGAGAGCACATCGGTGGAGCCGGGCTCGTCCATCAGCTCGAGGTGGAGCTTTTCCATGGCAGGCTCGTCCACTAACAGGATGGACAGCTCGGCCTGGGGATGGATAAAGAGCCGTTCGAAGACAAAGCGGCACAGCCGCACCAGCTCGGCCTCGTCCACGGTGACGCCGGATTCGTTGTTGATCTCGATGCTCATGTGTGGTCTCCGCGCTTTTCACGGGCCACGGAAGTCTTGACCCGGTTTCTCTGAATCTCGTCCCAGACGCCGTAGGCGTTCACGATGTCGCCGACGAGGCGGTGACGGACGACGTCGGACGCGTCCAGGACCGTGAAGTTGATGTCCTCGATGCCCTGCAGGATTCCTTCGACGATCCGTAGCCCGGAGCGCGTCCCGAACGGCAGATCCACCTGGGTGACGTCACCCGTGACCACCATTTTGGAGCCGAACCCCAGCCGGGTGAGGAACATCTTCATCTGCTCCGGCGTCGTGTTCTGCGCTTCGTCGAGGATGATGAAGGCATCGTTCAGCGTGCGTCCGCGCATGTAGGCGAGCGGGGCGACCTCGATGGTGCCGGCCGCGATCAGCCGAGGAATGGACTCAGGATCCATCATTTCGTGCAATGCGTCGTAAAGGGGCCGCAGGTAGGGGTCGATCTTGTCGCTCAGCGTGCCGGGCAGGAACCCGAGCCGCTCCCCCGCCTCGACGGCGGGACGGGTCAGGATGATCCGGCTGACTTCCTTCTGCTGCAATGCCTGAACGGCCTTGGCCATCGCCAGGTAGGTCTTGCCGGTTCCTGCCGGGCCGATCCCGAAGATCACCGTGTTGGCGTCGATCGCGTCCACGTAGTTCTTCTGGTTCAGCGTCTTCGGGCGGATCGTTTTGCCCCGGCTTGAGAGAATGTTGTGGGTGAGCACGTCGACCGGGTTCTGCAGGGACTGGCTGCGAAGCAGCGAGACCAGCTGCTTGAGCACGGCGGGGGTCACCACCGTGCCCCTGGCGACGAGCTCGCGCACCTCATTGAGCAGCCGCATGATCCGCGGCACGTCCGCCGCCGGCCCGCTGATCGAGAGCTCGTTCCCGCGGACATGGAAGTCGACGGCGGGGAACTGGATCTCGATGAAACGGAGGGCTTCGTCATGACTGCCGAGGGACTGGACCATCTGGTCGGAGTTGTCGAACAGGACCACCTCCGTCCGCAGCCCTGGAAGGGAGTGGGGAAAGTCTCCTGCGGGGCGCCCTCCGGCGCTGATCCGGGCCTTGCTGTTCGCTGCTTCAGTCATGGTGTTGGCCCGCGGGCCTCTGGTCCCCTCCAGCTCGGAAATAGTCTGTCCCCCTGATCCGGCCCGACGGCGGTGTCCGCCTCCTGGTTCCGGTCCCTCAGGGTCCTCCCATCTTACGCCAGCGTGGCGCGCCGCACGGCGCCGCGGCAGGCGGCACCGGCCGCCGCCGGGCCGGACTGGTCGCCGCCGTCGGGCCCTGTTCCCGGTTTTTGGTATCAACTTCGTATCGGCCTCATATCGTTCCCGTTGCAGTTCCCCGGCCCGGTCCCAAACCACGGTGCCGTACCGCGCCGCTGTGCCATGCTGGAAATCGGCCGCTGCCAGGACGGACGGGCCACGGAACAGCGGTCCCGCCCGACGGCAAGCAGGATCGACAAGCAGGATCGACAAGCAGAAGAGGACAGCGGCAATCAGGCAGCGTGGAGTTGAACAGACGGCAGCCGGCAGGCGGATACGGTCCGGCATGCTGCTGCTGGTGCTGCCAGCGGCGCTCGGCCTGTCCGGTTGCGTAGTCACTCCCCAGCCCGGCAGCAGCAACCCCAGCACCCCCTCGGTCCTGAACGGCGCGGCCTCCCCGGGCGCCCCGAGCACCAGCGCGCCGCTGGAGACCACGCAGGCCTCCAATAAGGCTCCGGTGTACTGGATCGGCCGCAGCGACGAGAATACCTTCCTGTACCGCGAGTTCCGCGATGTTCCGGAGCAGGAAAACCCTGTCACACAGGCTCTCCGGGTGATGATGTCCCAGAAGCCGCTGGATCCGGACTTCTTCACCCCGTGGCAGAACCCCAAGAAACTTGCCAGCTCCATTTCCGGCAAGAACGTGATTACGGTGGACGTCTCGGCTGACGCTTTCAACGCCAACGTCGACGCCGCGATGGCCGAGCGGGCCATCCAGCAACTCGTCTACACCGCGACGGCGGCCGCCGCCAGCGCGGGCCTGATCGACTCCGGCCAGCAGGTCCAGGTCGTGGTGCTCGTGGACGGGCACACCGACTACGTCGCTTTCAACCGTGTCAGGCTCGGCACTCCGATGTCGCGCAGCGCGGGCCTGGTCGCCCCGGTGTGGATCCTTGATCCCCAGGAGGGCACTCCAGTGGAGGACGGCACCGTCAAGGTCTCCGGCCGGAGCACCGCCCCGGGCGGCAAACTCCGCTGGGAGATCTTCCGGATCGACGGAAGCGCCAAGACCACCTACCTGAACGGCACCGCGGCCGCCTCGGCGGAGGCCGGCCAGTCCGGTGCCTTCAGCCTGTCAGTGAACCTGGGTCCGGGAAACTACGAAATCAGTGTTGCCCAGCTTGGGGACGGCAACCCGGCCCGGGGCCTGTTTGCTGATACCCGCGGGTTCAGCGTCCAATAGCGTCTCCTGCTACCAACGGCCCAGGATGTCGCTCGCGAGCACGGTGGCCGCCGGACCGGCGGTGGATGAGCGCAGCACGTGGTGCCCCAGTAGGGCGGTCACGGCACCCGCGTCGCAGAGCCGGGCCACCTCCCGGGGGCTGATGCCGCCTTCGGGCCCAACGATCAGCAAAACCTCGAGCGCGCCGTTGGTGTCTTCGCCTGGCGGCCGGTCGCCGAGGCGCGCCTGCCAGGCCTCCAGCACCGGACGCAGGGGACGCACCGCGTCCTCATGCAGGATGACGGCGAGATCAGCCGCAGCCACGGCCGCCTGCAGACCGGCGGCGTCGGCCAAGGACCGGACGTCAGGAATCCAGGCACGGCGCGCCTGCTTGGCTGCTGCCGTGACGACGGACTGCCACTTGGCGTGGGCCTTGGCCGCCCGCTCGGCTTTCCAGCGCACGATCGAGCGCTCGGCCTGCCACGGAATGACGGCGTCGATCCCCAGCTCGGTCGCGGTCTCGGCCGCGAGCTCGTCCCGGTCGCCCTTGGCGAGGGCCTGTACGAGCACCAGCCGGATGACCGGCCGGGACTCGACGGTGAGTCCGCTGCATTCCACCGTCAGCTCACCGGCGGCGACGGCGGTGACAGTGCCAGTCAGGCGCCGGCCGGCGCCGTCGGCAATGTCGACCCTCTCCCCCACCGCGAGTCGCCTGACAGTGACCGCGTGGCGGGCCTCGGCGCCGTCGAGGACGAAAGTGGAACCGGGGACCTGCCGGTCAAGGGTTCCCGGGGCCGCGAAAAAGACCGGGTTGCTCACCGTTACAGGTTACCGAGCCGGTCCCGGAGCTTGGCGAAGACGCCTCCGCTGGCCGCGAGCTTGCCTTCCGTGAACTGCTCGCCGCGGAGCTTGGCGAGCTGCCGGAGCAGGTCCTCCTGGGCGGCGTCGAGCCTGGCGGGGGTGTCAACCTGCAGATGGACCTTGAGGTCCCCGCGCCCGTAGCCGCGCAGGTGGGTGACGCCGAGGCCGCGCAGGGTGATGACCTCGCCGGACTGGGTCCCGGCCTTGACGTCGATGCCGTGCTGGCCGTCAAAGGTATCAAGGTTGAGCTCGGTGCCGAGAGCGGCAGCTGTCATGGGGATGTTGAGGCTCGCGTGCAGGTCGTCGCCGTCGCGGACGTAGGTGGCGTCGTTGTTGACCCGGATCTCCACGTACAGGTCGCCGGAGGGTCCGCCGGCAGGACCGGCCTCGCCCTGTGCGGACAGCTGGATGCGGGTGCCGGTCGCTACGCCGGCGGGGACCTTGACCGTGAGGGAACGGCGGCTGCGGATCCGGCCCTGCCCGTTGCACTCGTTGCAGGGGTCCTTGATGACGGTGCCGAAGCCTTCACAGCTGCCGCAGGGGGCCGCCGTCATGACCTGGCCGAGGATGGAGCGCACGGCGCGCTGGACCTGGCCGCTGCCGCCGCAGATGTCGCAGCGCTCCGGGTGGCTGCCGGCGCGGCAGCAGGAGCCTTCGCAGGTGGGGCAGGTGACGGCCGTGTCGACTTCAAGCTTCTTGTTGATGCCGAACACCGCGTCGCGGAGGTCGATCCGGACGCTGATCAGGGCGTCCTGGCCGCGGCGGATCCGTGACGCCGGGCCACCCTGGCCGCCGGCACCGAAGAACGTCTCGAAGATGTCCTGGAAGGCGAATCCCTGGCCCGAGTAGCTGCCGCCGCCGAAGCCGTTGTCGGTGCCGTTCTCGTTTCCTGTGGTGTCATAGATCCGGCGTTTCTGCGGATCGGAGAGCACCTCGTAGGCATGGGTGACGGACTTGAAACGGTCCGAGGCGTCCTCCCCCGGGTTCACATCCGGGTGGAGGTTCCGTGCCAGCTTGCGGTAAGCCTTCTTGATTTCTTCTCCCGTTGCCTCGCGGGAGACTCCAAGAACGTCGTAATGGCTGCTCAAAGTTTGTATCTCTTCCTGGTTGTACTTACCTGTTGGGGGCAAGAAGTCTGGTGTCGGTCCGTCAGGGCCCGAGAATCCTTGAAAGGTAGCGGGCCACCGCACGGACGGCGGCCATGGAGGTGGGATAGTCCATCCGGGTGGGACCCAGCACGCCCACCTTGGCGGTGGCATCGGGCCCGTACCCCGTCGCGACCACCGATGCCTCCGCGAGCCCGTCATACGGGTTCTCCCGGCCGATGCTCACCGTCACGCCGCGCGGGTCCGCCGCCATATCGCTGAGCAGGCGGAGCATGACCACCTGCTCCTCGAGGGCTTCCAGCACCGGGCCGATACTCAGCGGGAAGTCCACGGTGGACCGGGCCAGATTGGCGGTCCCGGCCATGACCATCCGCTCCTCGCGGCTGCTGATGGCAAGGGCTTCCAGCCCGCGGGCCAGCGCCTGGGCTGCGCTGCGCCGGACAGGCGGACAGCCGGCGATGACGGCGAGCAGCGACTGCGGGAGCAGGTTCAACGGGGTGCCAGAGAGGCTGCCCAGGAACCGGGTCCGCAGCTCCGCGAGGGCCTCGTCGCCGACGTCCTGCCCGACGTCGATCACGCGCTGCTCCACCTTGCCGGTATCAGCGATCAGGACCGCCAGCACCTTACGGGGCGCGAGCAGGACGAATTCGATGTGCCGGATCCTGGCCCGGCTGAGGTGGGGGTACTGCACGACGGCGACCTGGTTGGTCAGCTGGGCAAGGAGCCGCACCGTCCGGTCCAGGACGTCGTCGAGGTCCTGGGATCCCTCCAGCAGCGCCTGGATGGCTCGCCGTTCGGCCTGGGAGAGCGGCTTGACGGCGGAAATCTGATCCACGAAGAGCCGGTATCCCTTATCTGTGGGGATCCGTCCGGCGCTGGTGTGCGGGGCCGTGATGAGGCCCTCATCCTCAAGTGCCGCCATGTCATTGCGGATCGTGGCGCTGGACACGCCCAGGTGGTGCCTGTCCACGAGCGCTTTGGATCCGACGGGTTCACGCGAGTGGACATAGTCCTCGACGATGGCGCGCAGCACTTCGAGTTTGCGCGGTTCACTCACACTGCACCTCCAATCGACGGTCCTGCATTCGCTGCCGGCCCGGGCAGCGGGCCCGGCCGTTCGTTTCCAGCCGGGCCCGAGCGGCCCGCGGCTAGCACTCGACATGCCTTAGTGCTAACAAGTCTAATATGAGTCGCCGCGTTGTTAGCATTGAATTCGCTCCAGGCGTTGTTCCCGGGGCTCGTGTTTTCGGGCACACCCCGCCCTATCATTCCAAGCGCAAAGCAGTGTGTAACAGATGTCGTACCAGAACTGGGGCCCCCAGGACCTGTCCGCCCCCGCCAAGACCCGTTTGCCCGAGGTACCGGTGGAACGCGGCATGGTGCTCGAGGACGTGCAGTCCGGCTGGGTCGGCGCCGTCACGCGGGTGGAGAAGTCCGGCGGGATGCATGTTGTGGCGCTGGAGGACCGCCGGGGCAGGTCGCGGTCCTTCCGGCTCGGCTTCGGCTTCCTGTTGGAAGGCCGGCCGATCCGGCTGACGCCGCCGGCGCCGCGGCCCGCCCCGGTACCGGCGGGAGGCACGCGCACGGCGTCCGGTTCGGTCCGGGTGGGGGGCCAGCGGGCCCAAGTCGCCAAAGCCAGCCGGATCTGGGTGGAAGGAAAACACGACGCCGAACTCGTCGAGAAGGTCTGGGGCGACGATCTCCGGGTGGAGGGCATCGTCGTCGAGCCACTGCACGGCATTGACGACCTCGCGGGCGCGGTGGCGGCATTCCGGCCCGGTCCCGGCCGCCGTCTCGGCGTGCTCGTGGACCACCTCGTGCCTGAGTCCAAGGAATCACGGATTGCCGACGCCGTAATGGCCTCGCCCGGGGCCAAGGGCAATGTCCTGATCGTCGGCCACCCCTATGTGGACGTCTGGCAGGCCATCCGGCCCGCAGTGCTGGGCATCGAGCAGTGGCCCGTGATCCCCCGCGGCGTGGATTGGAAGACCGGCATCCTGACGGCATTCGGCTGGCCGCACAGCACCAAGGAGGATGTCGGCCTGGGCTGGCAGAGGCTCCTCGGCGCCGTCCGCAGCTACGCCGATCTGGAAGCGTCCCTGCTGGGCCGGGTCGAAGAGGTCATCGACTTCCTCACCGTGCCCTGACATTTCTCACCGCGCGATCGCGGCCGGGCAGCACCGTTCGCGGACCCTGATCTTCGTTTGGCCGTCCGAGCACGTATTCTTGGTACGTCGGCTGCGCTTCTACCGCGGCCTGCGAACTTCCAGGCTCCAAGGCATCACCGCAATCCGAAGGACGAACCCGTGGCAGATAACGCACGCGAACAGCCGGGCACCCAGGCCGGCCATGGCCAACCCCCTTATCAAGGCGTTCCCGCAAATGCGCTGCCGCTGACGGCAAATGAGGACCGGCAGTGGGCCACCCTGGCGCACTTTGGCGGCATTTTGGGCTGCGTTCCGTCGCTGCTGGTCTACCTGATTTTCAAGGACCGCGGCCCGTTCACGGCGCAGGAGTCGAAGGAGGCGCTCAACTTCACGCTGCCCCCGACGATCGCCGCGGTGATCGCCAATCTCCTGGTTTTCGTGCCGGTGGTGGGCAATGTCTTCGCCGTGCTCGCCACGGTCATCTGGATTGCTGTGACGTGCTTCTCGGTAGCGGCCGGCATCCACGTCAACCGGGGCCAGCCGCACCGTTACGAGTTCAACCTTCGCTGGATCAAGTAGTCCCCACCCGCACCCTAACCTCGCAAGCCCGGCCAGGGAACCCTGCGGGCGTGGGCCCACGTTTGACGGCCTCAGTCGGGCAGGAGGCGGCGCACCACGGCGTCGGCGAGCAGCCGTCCCTTCAGCGTCAGCACCAGGCGGCCCTTGAAGGCGGCGGCCGGGTCCACGAGGCCGTCGGCGATGAGTCCGGCGACGGCGTGGCGACCTGTGTCCCCCAGCCCGCCAGGGCCGGAGATCTCCAGCCCTGGGTTCAGCCGGGCCCCGAGCATGACGCGCTCCACGTTCCGGGTCGCGGAATCAAGCGTCTCCCGCCCCGCGGCGGGCGAGAGTCCGGAACCCAGCCGGTTTGCGTAGGCGGTGGGGTGTTTGACGTTCCACCAGCGCACGCCACCCACATGTGAGTGCGCCCCCGGACCAATCCCCCACCAGTCATCCCCCCGCCAGTAGGCGAGGTTGTGGCGGCAGGCCTGCTCCGGGGTGCGGGACCAGTTGCTGACCTCGTACCAGGCAAGCCCGGCGGCGGAAATGAGTTCGTCGGCCAGTTCGTACTTGGCGGCGTGGTCGTCGTCGTCGATTCCCGGAACTTCGCCGCGGCGGATCTGGGCGGCGAGCTTGGTGCCGTCCTCGACGATCAGCGCGTAAGCGCTGATGTGGTCCGGGCCGTAGGACAGTGCCGTTTCCACCGAGTAGCGCCAGTCCTCGGCCGACTCCCCCGGAGTGCCGTAAATCAGGTCCAGGCTCACGGCGAGGCCGGCGTCGCGGGCCCACTGCACCGCCCGGGGCACTCGGCTGGGTGTGTGGGTGCGGTCCAGGATCTTCAGCACGTGCGGGACCGCCGACTGCATGCCGAAGGAGACGCGGGTGAAGCCGGCGGCGGCGAGCAGCTTCAGGGATTCGGGCGTGACGGAGTCCGGGTTCGCTTCGGTGCTGACCTCGGCGCCGGGCGCCAGGCCCCACGCCGCGATCGCGGCGGCGAGGATGTGGGCGAGGTCCGCCGCGGGCAGCAGCGTGGGCGTCCCGCCGCCGAAGAAGACCGTGCTGAGCGGGCGCGGCGGCAGGCCGCTGCTCTTCAGGGCCTCCGCCGCGAAGTCGACTTCCGCGACGGCGGTGCCGGAGTAGGCGTCCTGGGATGCCCCGCCGCCGAGCTCCGTGGCGGTATAGGTATTGAAGTCGCAGTAGCCGCAGCGGACGGCACAGAACGGGATGTGCACGTAGAGCCCGAAAGCCCGGGCCGCGGCGCCCTCCAGCGCCTGCGCCGGCAGGAGCCCGTCCGACGGCGCCGGGTCACCCAGCGGAAGTGCGCTAGGCATTGCCCGGGCCGGCCTGCGTTGCGGCAGCAGTCATAGCAGGCACCGCTACTTCTTGGCCTTGTCCTTGGACTCGTCCGTGGTGAGTGCGGCGATGAATGCTTCCTGCGGTACCTCGACGCGGCCCACCATCTTCATGCGCTTCTTGCCTTCCTTCTGCTTTTCCAGCAGTTTGCGCTTCCGGGTGATGTCACCGCCGTAGCACTTGGCGAGCACGTCCTTGCGGATGGCGCGGATGCTTTCGCGGGCAATGATCCGGGAGCCGATGGCAGCCTGGATGGGTACCTCGAACTGCTGCCGCGGAATTAGTTCGCGCAGTTTGCCCGTCATCATCACGCCGTAGGCATAGGCCTTGTCCCGGTGGGTGATCGCGGAAAAAGCGTCCACCTGCTCGCCCTGGAGCATAATATCCACCTTGACCAGATCGGCCGCCTGCTCGCCGTCGGCTTTCCAGTCCAGGGACCCGTAGCCGCGGGTCTTGGATTTGAGGATGTCAAAGAAATCAAAGACGATTTCGGCCAGCGGCAGACGGTACCTGATTTCCACCCGGTCCTCGGAAAGATAGTCCATGCCGCCCATTACACCGCGCCGGCTCTGGCACAGTTCCATGATGGCGCCGACGAATTCGTTCGGCGCGAGGATGGTGGCGGAAACCATCGGCTCGCGGACTTCGGCGATCTTACCGCTGGGGTACTCGCTGGGGTTCGTGACGTGGACGACTTTCTTATCCTCCAGCGTCACCTCGTATTCCACGTTGGGGGCCGTGGAGATCAGGTCCAGGTTGTATTCCCGTTCGAGCCGCTCCCGGGTGATTTCCAGGTGCAGCAGGCCCAGGAAACCCACCCGGAAGCCGAATCCCAGCGCGGCGGACGTCTCGGGCTCGTACACCAGCGCGGCATCGTTGAGCATCAGCTTCTCCAGCGCATCGCGGAGCACCGGATAGTCCGTGCCGTCCAGGGGATACAGGCCGGAGAAGACCATCGGCTTGGCGTCCGCGTAGCCGGGGAGTGATTCGGTGGCAGGCTTGGCCAGATTGGTGACGGTGTCACCCACCTTGGACAGGCGCACGTCCTTCACCCCGGTGATGAGGTAGCCCACTTCGCCGACGCCGAGGCCCTTGGACGGGGTGGGCTCCGGGGAGCTGACCCCGATTTCGAGGAGTTCGTGGGTGGCACGGGTGGACATCATCTGGATGCGTTCGCGGGGATGCAGCATGCCGTCAACCACCCGGACGTAGGTGACCACACCGCGGTACGTGTCGTAGACCGAGTCGAAGATCATGGCGCGTGCGGGGGCGTTGGGGTCACCCACCGGGGCGGGCAGGTCACGGACGATCTTGTCCAGCAGCACCTCGACACCCATGCCGGTCTTGCCGGAGACGCGGAGCACGTCGTCGGGGTCGCCGCCGATCAGGTTGGCCAGTTCCGCCGCGTACTTCTCGGGCTGGGCGGCCGGGAGGTCGATCTTGTTCAGGACCGGGATGATGGTGAGGTTGTTTTCCATCGCCAGGTAGAGGTTGGCGAGGGTCTGGGCTTCGATGCCCTGGGCCGCGTCCACCAGGAGCACCGCGCCTTCGCAGGCCGCGAGTGATCGCGAGACCTCGTAGGTGAAGTCCACGTGGCCGGGGGTGTCGATCATGTTCAGCGCATAGCCGATGCCGTCAAGTTCCCACGGCATCCGGACAGCCTGGGACTTGATGGTGATGCCGCGTTCGCGCTCAATGTCCATGCGGTCCAGGTACTGGGCCTTCATGTCACGGGACTGGACCACGCCGGTGAACTGGAGCATCCGGTCGGCCAGTGTGGACTTCCCGTGATCAATGTGCGCAATGATGCAGAAGTTCCGGATGATGGCCGGATCCGTTGCCGCGGGCACCGGGGCGGTGCGGGCCATGGGAGACACGCAGGGTCCTTACTGTTGGCATTTCCGCGGCTTCGCGCGGATTGATGTTTCGCCATCCAGCAACGTGCCGCATTTCTCGTTCCTATAGTCTCCCACGTCCGGGCCGCCCGGAGCGCACGACCGCCGGCACGACGGGACAGCCGCAGTCGCGGCAGCTGCCTCCCGCCGGCCACGGCGTCCCGCGGGTGCTGCCGGTAGTGTTTCCCCATGGCCTTCAACGTCCGCTCGATCGGCAACGCGTTCCGTACAACACTGCGCCTCCTGGGCCGGCTCTCCGGTGGCCCGGCACCCGGCAGCGCCGGTGGTGCGGCGGCTAAGCCCCGGCCCACATCAACGAGGTCCGGCACGAAGCCCCGCTCCGGCCGGCCGGCTGTGGCGGTGCGCGGACGGCCCGGCGCCGGCGCCGGCGTCGGCGTCGGCGTCGGGATGACCGGAAGCTACCCCGGAGACTTCCGCGGAACGGCGGCAGACCTCTACGCCCCCTCCCCCAACGGACGGCCCGAACCGGGTGAGGTCGTCTGGACCTGGGTGCCCTATGAAGAGGACTACTCCCGGGGCAAAGACCGCCCGGTGCTGCTGGTGGGCCATAGCGGCAAATACTTGCTGGGCCTCATGCTCACGAGCAGGGACCACGACGGCGACGACCGCCGGGCAGATGAGTACGTCGACATCGGAACCGGCCCCTGGGACCGGCAACGGCGTCCCAGCGAAGCGAAGCTGGATCGTATCCTGCAGATCAACCCCCAGGATGTCCGGCGTGAAGGGGCCATCCTTGACGCCGGCCGCTTCCGCCTCATCGCGGCGGCGCTGCGGTCCCGTCACGGGTGGTCGTAGCCTCAGGCGGCAGCCCTGGCAGAGCCACTGGCAGGGCCACTGCGGATGCCCGGAAACTCGTCACGGCACCGGCGTCTCTGCTATCATCAATAGCTGTGTGTCCGTGCAGGTCGACGGCCACATATGGTTGGTCGCCATAGGTATCCCCACGCCGCTCAGTCAATGGCCAATCTGAAAGCCCTCTAGACCATTTTCCGCATTGAAAAAGAGAGTTCACACGTGGCTAATATTAAGTCCCAGAAGAAGCGTATCCTCACCAACGAGAAGGCTCGCCTGCGCAACAACGCAGCCAAGTCGGAGCTGAAGACGGCCATCCGCGCCGTCAACACCGCCGTTGAGTCTGCCGACAAGGATGCTGCGGCTGTTGCACTGGTTTCTGCCGGCCGCAAGCTGGACAAGGCTGTCAGCAAGGGTGTTCTTCACAAGAACAACGCAGCAAACCGCAAGTCCGCGATCTCCAAGAAGGTCAACGCGCTGTAAGGTTTCCAGTTCAACTGAACTGATGATTGTGGCCGGCACCCCAGGGTGCCGGCCACTTCCAGTTAAACGGGCAGGAAACTGCGGCCCGGCGCGAGGCGAAGGCCCCGCTCAGCGGCGGGCAGACGCCGCAATCACTGTCACTGCGTGCTCCACGGCGTAGACCGGATCCCGGGAGAGTCCCTTGACCTGTGCGTCGGCCTCGGCGGTCACCTGGATGGAGCGGACCAGCCCCTCCGGGGTCCAGCGCCGGACCTCACGCTGCGCCTGTTCCACGAGCCACGGCTGCATGCCCAGCTGCTTGGCGATCTGGGCGGAGGAGCCCTGTGCCCCGGCGACCTTCGCCAGGGAGCGCAGCTTCGATGCCAGCGCCGCCACCAGCGGGACGGGGTCAGCGCCGGTGGCAAGGGCGTGCCGGAGCGTAGAGAGCGCGAGCGGGGCGTTGCCGGCCATCGCGGCGTCCGCAACCTTGAAGGCGGTGGCTTCCACGCGCCCTCCGTAGTAACGGTCAACCATCGCGGCGTCGACCCCGGTGGCGGCATCGGAGATCAGCTGGCTGCAGGCGGCGGCCAGCTCCGCCAGGTGGGCGCCGACGGCGTTGACCAGGGCGTGTACGGCATCGGGATCGATGCGTCGGGCGGCGGCCCTGAACTCGGAGGTGACGAAGGCGACCTTGTCGGCGTCCTTCTTCAGGGGCTGGCAGTCCACCACCGGCCAGCCACCGGCCTTGATCGCGTCCAGCAGTTTCTTGCCGCGCACACCGCCGCTGTGGCGGAGCACCAGGACAGCGTCCGGCTCGGGCTGTTCGAGATACCTCAGTCCGTCGGCAAGAAAGGCGTCGTTCATCGATTCGAGGCCCTCGACCTCGATGAGCTTCTGCTCACCGAAGAGCGACGGACTGACATTCATGGCCAGCGAACCCGGCTCGTAGCTGCCGGCGTTGAGCCGGATCACCTCGACATCGGGCGCTGCCGCGCGGGCCTGCGCACGGATGCGGTCCATGGCGCGGGAACCGAGGTAGTCCTCCGGACCGCCCACCAGCACCACCGGCGCCGGTGTCACATCACGCCAGGTGGCGGTCTTCGACGCCGAAGTCCTGGTGCGTTGGGTCTGGGCAGCAGCCACTCTCGTTTCCTCCCGGAAGATCTTTTGCAGACTCTAAGCGTGCCACGGCCTGAGCGGTCCACCAAGCCGCGCCGGCGCCGTTCCGGCCCGCTGTGCCGGCGTGCGCCAGGGGGCCAGGTGTGCTCAAGCCAGTCGACGGTCTTCGTGTGCGCACGCACCGCCAGACGTACCGCCGCGGCCGGGTGGAACGCCAGCCAGGCAGCAGCCAGCACAACGCCGGAGAGCAGTGCCATCGTGGCGGCGCCATATCCCCCTTCCGGCCAGGGCAGGACGGCGCCGGGGAGTGCCGCGAAGAATCTGGCCACCGCGCCCACACCACCGGCGAAAACCGCCGCTATTCCCAACGGGACTGCCGCGGCCGCTGGTAACAGAGCCACGAGCGGCACGGCGGCGGTGCCCAGCAGGGTAACCGGTGCGACGAGGGCGGCCGCCACCACGTTCGCGGGCAGCGCGTAGCTGGAGAACTGGGGCTGCAGCAGCACAATCACCGGCCCGCAGAAAGTTTGCGCCGCTAGCGGAACCGCCAGTCCCGCCGCCGCCCAGCGCGGCACGGCCGCCGGGAACCACGTCATGATGGGCCTGCCGGCCACCACGATGCCCAGGGTGGCCAGCACGGAGAGCAGAAATCCGAAACTCGTGGACAGCGCCGGCTCGGCAAGCAGCAGCCCGATGACCGCAAGGCACAGAAAACTGAGTCCACGTCCGGTTCGTCCGCCGGCCAGGGCCATGAGGCCGACCGCGCCCATCACGGCCGCACGCAGGACGCTGGCGTCCGGACCGACCATCAGCACGAACATTCCCAGCCCCGCAAGGCAGACGGCGGCAGCAGCGGTGCGCTTGAGCCGGAGGCTGCGGGCGGCGAACAGCATGCTACCAAGAATGATGCTGCAGTTCGCCCCGCTGACGGCGGTCAGGTGGGTCATTCCGACCGTCTTCATGGCGGCATCCAGCTGCGGATCCAGCGCGCTGGTATCCCCGGTCACCATTCCCGGCAGGAGGCCGCGGGCATCGCCGTCGAGCCGGCCGGCCGCAGCGGTGAAACCGGTCCGCAGTCCGCCGGGACCCCGCTGCAAGGGGCCGGGCGCCCGCGCTGTTCGCGGCACTGAGCTCGCTGAGAGAATGGCCGCTTCGGCCTCTCCAGACTCAGGCGGCTTGAGCTTGCCCGTCGTCCGGATGCGCTGGCCCGGCGTCGTGTGTTCCCAGTCGGCGCCGCCCATCACCAGCAGCTTTGCCCCGGCCAGGATCCGGCGGCCACCGAAATCCAGCGTCAGCAGCGTGGCAGGAACCGCCCACCGGTCGGCGAGCCCGGAGCTTCCCGGCGCCCTCAGCCGCCGCGGTATGCCTACTACCTCCAGTTCGGCCACGACGGCGGCCCGCGCGGCGACGGCCCCGGCGACAGCACCGTCGTGGCGCTGGGACGAGGCGACAGCCCCGTGAGCGCCTGCAGCGGCAGATAGCAGTAGCGCCACGGCAAGCGTCGCGAGCGCACTGCGCCGCTTCGGATGCTCACGGGGCTTTGCCCGTGCCCCAGCTGCGGCCCGTGCGGACACCCTGAGCAGGAGCAGGGCCGAGCATGCCAGCAGGACGAGGCAAAGGCCCGCCAAAGCGGCGGGTTCCAGCCAGCTTCCGGCAACGGCAGCCCCCCAGACCAGCAAGGCGGAGGGCACCAGCCGGACGTCGGTCCGGCGACGGGTTGCCTCCCGTCCCGGGGTGGGGGCAATTGGGAAGATGGTTTCCTGGAGGTGTTCCCGGAGCCCCTCAAATCGGCCGGGTGCGGTGTAACGGTGCCCGTCTGCGGTGCGGACGGGCAGGGATACGCCGCCTGCCGTATCGGCGGGACCGACGGACGGCGGCTGGCGCGTGACTGCGGCGTCAACGTAGCGCTGCCAGGGACTGCGCGGTTTCGTCATGGCTGTGTCATCTCCGCTGCTTCCGCTCAGACCCGGACCAGTGGTAGCAGCGCCGCCATCAGTTTCGGGCCCACCCCGTCCACGGCATCAAGCTCCTCGACCGTCTGGAACGTGCCGTGTTCCCTGCGCCAGTCCACGATGCGCTGGGCAAGCACGGGTCCGACCCGCGGGAGGGTGCCTAGCTCCTCGACGCCGGCCGTATTTAGATTGACCTTGCCGCCGCCCGAACCAGTGCCCCCGGCTCCGGACTTGCCGGTTCGGGTGCTCCCAGTTCCGGGTTCTCCCGCCCCCGCGGCATCCGGGGGAGGCTCGTCGTCGCCGGGTTCGCCTTGCTCCGGAACGAGAATCCGTTGTCCGTCCTCAAGTACAGCGGCGAGGTTGAGCCGGCCCGGATCCGCCGACGCCGTACTCGCCCGCGGCTGCGATGGCCTCGTGGAGCCGGCTTCCCTCCGGCATCTCCAACACGCCCGGTTTCGCCACGGCTCCCGCCACGTGGACGAAGATGCTTTTCGCCGTCGCCTCTGTGGCGGCTCCCGTAGGCGAAGACAGGGCGTCGGCGTCAGGTCCGGTCGGTTGGACGCCTGCTGCGGAAACCTCGCTGAGCGGCACCACCTCGGGCGCTCCTGCGGCCACCTGCCACCAGAACCAGCCGCCCAGCACCAGCGCAACGGCCCCCAGCAGGACCGCAGCCCTCAATCCGGTCCGGTGCCGCAGCCTCGCCGCTGCGGGCCACCGCCCGCTCTCCGCCGTTTCAGGGCCGCCGGTAACTGTCAGCTCCAGCAGCCCGGCCGTGCGCCCGGCGTCGACCCCCGCTCCGAGTGTCGCGGACAGCCGATGCCGGGCGGTCCCACACGTTGCGGCGGATTCGGGCCCCGGCGTCCGGTGTGACACGTTCCGGCATGACATGGGAACCACAGTAGAAGCTCTCCGGCCGGGCGCCCATCCCGAGCCGGGGCTATGTGGAAAAGGGCTAGGCCAGAACGCTGGGCCTTCGGCGCGGGTTCGCCGGCCAGGAGCTGGCCGGAAACCGCGGACGGTCACGGACCCTGGGCTGACCGGTGCCCTGCTGGCCCTGGTCGAGCCGGAATAACGCGCGGACCTGATGTCGTCGTTGCGGTGCACGCCGAAGTGCACACGCGCGCTGGCCCGGGAACTGAGCGAGTCTGGGCACCCCCAAGAACGGCAGACAGCGGCTCGACGACCGACCGTAACAGACTGATTTGTTGGCAGCTGGGCTCTTCAACTAACACGGCTGATGTGACTGCCCACGGCGCCCACCTGCGGCGATGCTGGCGACAATGCGCCTTTGTCCGAGTGTTCACGCACCCGACGTTGAGGCGCAACGTCGGGCCAGCCAAGGTGGAGCCATGACACGGCAGAACATGCACACCGCCCACGCGCTGGCCTGCGACTCCTGCGGACAACTGCCCCATCCTGCAAAGTTTCGGCTTACGCTTGCCAACGTCGCAGCCATGCTGCCCATAGAACTCGTGGTGCACGCCGCTGTGATCAACACGGACATGCCCTACTTACTGAAGGTGCTGGTCCTGACTTTGACTGCCACCATCCTGGTGATCTGGGTGGCCGAGCCCTCGGCCCGGCTCGCATTGCGGGGCTGGCTGCACGCACCCGCCCTTCGAAACCGGAGGCGGCTGCACGAGTCGGCGGCGCTTTGGCGCGTCCGGACCCTGATCGACGACAATCCCGAAGGGCGGGAAAAACTGATCGAGGGCGTCTCCCTCGTCGAAGCCGACATCCTCGGGTGCCGGCTCCACCAAGTCGCCGACGGGGTGCTGGCCGAACTGGTCGTGGCCGCGCCGGACCATGTCACCCATGCGGACCTGCTCGCCGCGGCCCGGGACGGCGGTGGACGAGATGTTCGGGTGTGGTCAGCAACAGCCCTGACAGTCGCGGACGGCCAGACGAGGGCCCTGGCCCTGGCCCTGAGGGTCGCGGAAGACCCGGCCGAACTTCAACTCGCGGTCGCCGAGCTGCTAGAAGCCGAACCAGTCATAAATCCCGCGCACCCCTCCGGCGACTGCACCGGGCCCACGGACGGTGCCCCGGCCCGTGATGGGACGCTGCTGAAGATACCATCACCTTGGCAGGGACTCCTTGAATTCTCCCGCCCACGGACGCCGTTCACCCCAGCCGAATCCGCCCGAGCGCATCGACTAGCCGAACTTGCCGAACTCACGGAACTGACGCACAGACGATTTCATGCCTCTGCCGCCGAAAAAAGGACTTGCCGTCGTCCCAAGAGCGGTCGATCTTCGCGCGGCCATCCCACGCGTCGTCAGCAACACCATCATCGATCGGGATGAACGACGGCGGAGGCTCACCGCGTGCCGAGCCGGTCTGCATTGTTGCTCATACGTTCGAGGACGCTTCCAGCCATGGCATACTCATCGCTCCGATGCCGGCCGTGAGCTCAAGGCGGGTAGCTTCCACCAGCCAGGACGCCTCGGAATGCAGTGCGGAGCCGGCATCAGTCAGGGTGAGGCGACCGTCCAGCAGGAACACGAGCTTCCGTCGAACCAGCCCGGCCATGTCCCGCTCCAGCGCGTCACCGCCGTCGGCTGCGCTGAAAGGGCGCAGGATATCCGCCACTGCCGCGGGCGTGACGGGGCCCGAACTCAAAGCACTCATGACCTGCCACTGCCGCCTGCTCAACCGGAGGCGGGCGAGCGTGGCATCGAGCTGCGTCTCCAGCGACTCATCCAGCCGCTTAACCCAGTATCCAATAGGCCTGTTCACCGTGCCATGGTCGCAGGAGCCTGCCGCCTGGGCAAGGTCAGCTGGGGCTTAAGGCACAGCCCCTGAAAGCCATCCCGGCACACCATGAAGCATGCCCGGGATTGAGAAGTTGGAAGTGGATTGCTGCCTGGCGGGAATGGGAGATCGAACTGCTCGACGGGCATCGGAGGCTACTGGATGCCGCCGGTGCGGTGTTCGCCTTAATGGGCCACCAGCCTGCCGGGCTCCCCTCCAAACTGGCACGCGCCCTTGGCTCCCGTTATCCGGCTGATGGCCCCGCAAGACCCCGACCGCGACGTAAGGGCCGGGCCTCAGCAGTGCTTCTTTCATACATGCACGAGCAGATCGAGGCCGTCAGGACGCATGACTCGGGGTTCCAGAAGGAGCCCCGGACGCGGTACACCAGCTCCGGGTGGCCGCACGCCGGATGCGGTCCGTGCTGGCCAGCTTTGGCAGGCTAACTGACTAGTGGACCGAAGAGCTTCTGCGGGAAGAACTTCAATGGCTCGCCGCGACCGTGGGCACGGCGCGGGATATTGAGGTCATACGGACCCACTTGAATGAGTTGATCAGCACCGAACCCCAGGATCTGATCATGGGCCAGTGAAACAATACATCCAGGACCAGCTCGGGGTCATCTATGAGGCGGCCCTCGCGGACGGCCTGGCTGCTATGGAAAGCGAGAGGTACTTCCGCCTTCTTGATGCTCCTGATGGCTTCCTCGCTGCCCCTCCCCCGGCCGGACCGGCGCACAAGAAGGCCCCGGAGACGGTAGGCCGACTCGTCGAGGCAGAACGGCAGCGCGTGGAAAGCGCGGTGAAGAGCCTCGACCACGGGCCGGAAGAGTCTGCCAACGCGGCGCTGCACGAGATCCGGAAGAGCGCAAAACGTCTCCGCTACGCTGCGGAAGCAGCCGTCCCGATATTCGGAAAGAAGGCCGCCAGGCTTGCCCGCACTGCCGAAGACATCCAAACATTCTTGGGCGACCATCAGGACAGCGTCATCATCAGAGAAAGGCTACGGTCACTCGCCACCCAGTCCCCGGAGGGCACCGCAGAGACCGCATTCACCTACGGCCGCCTCCACGCGCTGGAACAACAACGCGGCGCCGAGGCCCGCACCCGGTTCTTCCGGGCATGGCGCGAATCGCCGCCCGAGCCTCTTCACTGGAAATAGTCACTGACTGCTCGCCCCACGTTAACGACCCGGACCTCACGGACAGGTAGCCTTGCCCGGGAAACACTCCGCGCCCATCGTGCCACGAGGGCCTGCTCCCTACCCACTTTCCGTGGCGCCGCCGGCGCCCGGGCCGGAAAGGACACACGTGACCGACGCTGAGATCGAGGAACTGCGCGCGTTGCTGGAGCAAATCAACCGGCTGGGGCGACACCTCAGGCACGCCGAAACACGACACATTGACAGCATCACGGCTGTCCTTCCCCGCCACCGCGACAGCGCCCGGAACCTCATCCACTACACGGAGCTGCGCCGCCACGACATCCGTGATCTCCAGACCGGATTGGCAAAGCACGGACTCTCCTCGCTGGGACGCACCGAATCAAGGGTACTGCAAAGTGTCGACACCGTGGCCCGGACTTTGGCGCGGCTGGTGTCCGCGGATGCCGAGCCCGTGCCGGAGACTGATCTCATCGACGGCGAACAGCGGCTCGCCCGGAACGCAGTGAATCTGCTGGGCCCGGAGCCGGAGGAACGCGGCACGAGGATCATGGTCACGCTGCCCGGCGAAGCGGCTACGGACCCCAGGATTGTCCGCGGCATGATCGAGAGAGGTATGGACCTTGCCCGCATCAATTGTGCGCACGACACCCCTGAGACCTGGCGGCAGATGATCGGCAATATCCGTGGTGCAGAAGATGCCACGGGCAAGCGCTGCCTGGTTTCGATGGATCTGGCCGGACCCAAGTTGCGCACAGGGCCTATCCGCCCGGGCCCGCGCGCCCTCCGGGTAAAACCCGACCGGAACGAACGCGGTACAGTGACCGCGCCGGCCCGCGTGTGGCTTGGAAACCGGCCGGTGACGAGCCCCGCCCTCCCCATGATTCCCCTCGAGGACGACACCTGGACAGCAGCTCTGCGGGAAGGCCAAACGATCAGCTTCGAAGATGCACGCGGCGCCTCCCGCACCCTGGTCGTCGAGCAGGCAGGACCCGACGGCTGTCTGGCAGCCCTTCACGACACGAGCTATTTCGTGCCCGGGACCAGGCTCGCCGCCGCACCTGGACCTTCTTCTGGAAAGAAGGCCCGCCGCCAAGAATGGCCCGCCGCCATTGTCGGAGAACTACCGGCACGGGAACAAAGCTTCACGATCCGTCGCGGCGACACCATTATCCTCAGCAGCGACCTTACCCCCGCCGACAGCCACACCGTGGGCACCCACCGGATTGGGTGCACCCTCGCCAGCGTCTTCACGGATGTGAAGCCCGGAGAAAGGATCTGGTTCGACGACGGCAAAATCGGCGGAGTGATCACTGACGTTCGGGCCGGAGAACTGACGGCAGAGATCGTCTCCGCCGCCCCACGGGGCTCCCGGCTGCGGGCCGAAAAAGGCATCAATCTTCCTGACACCCGGCTCACGGTCACGGCGCTGACAGAGCAGGACCTCGCCGACCTTGAGCATGTCAAAGAACTTGCCGACATCGTCAGTATGTCCTTTGTCCGCAGCGCGGCCGACGTCCGTAGTCTCCTGGCCCACCTCGACGCCGAGCAGGACCGCGACCTGGACATCATGCTCAAGATCGAGACCGTAGCGGCGTTCGAAGCGCTGCCGGAAATACTGCTTGAACTAATGAAGTGGGCAGACGTGGGCATCATGATCGCCCGCGGTGACCTCGCTGTGGAGGCAGGCTTTGAACGGCTGGCAGAAGTCCAGGAGGAAATTCTCTGGCTCTGCGAAGCCGCGCACGTCCCCGTAATCTGGGCCACCCAGGTGCTGGACATCCTGGCCAGGACCGGTCTGCCATCGCGCGCTGAGGTGACCGACGCCGCCATGGCCCAGCGCGCCGAATGCGTCATGCTGAACAAGGGCCCGTTCATCAACGAAGCCATCAGCATGCTCGCGGACATATTGGGTCGGATGCAGGACCACACCCGGAAGAAACGCAGCCTGCTCCGCCGTCTCCGGGCCTGGGACCGCTGACCCCTGACGCTCTGGCCTGCCCCAAATCCTTGGCTGACGCCCCCATCGCGGCAGGGACAAGCTCCTGCTGCGCTGCCTTGCACCCGCGCCGCTGGCGTTCGGTTCTTGCTGCAGAGTGCGCCCCTGAAGTTCACCTTCGTCAGGTACCGTGGCACCGTGCAAGCGCTCCCGGATGGCCACCGCCGTACCGCGGCCCTCGGCGCGACGTTGACGGCAGAAGGCGCGGAGTTCGCGCTCGCCTCCACCACGGCCGCCGCAGTGGACCTGTGCCTGGTGGACGACTCCGGGGTCGAGACCCGACACCCCATGTCAGTGGAAGACGGGCTGTGGACGGCGCATCTGTCAGGGGTCGTCGCAGGCCAACGTTACGGCTACCGCGTCGACGGGCCCTGGGACCCAGCCCGGGGCCTCCGCCACAATCCGCAAAAGTTCCTGCTGGACCCTTATGCCAAGGCCGTCGATGGCCGGCTCGTGTGGGGACCCGAGCTGTATGCCTTCGACTTCAACGACCCGTCCAAGCCGGACCTCACGGACAGCCGACGCAACACGTTCGTGTCCGTCGTCGTCGACACCGCCTACGACTGGGGGACGGAAACCCGCCCCCGAACTCCTTTGAACCGGACCGTCATCTACGAGGCCCATGTCAGGGGCATGAGCAAGCTGCACCCGGACGTTCCCGCCGCCCAGCGCGGAACATTTGCCGGGTTCGCACATCCGTCCGTCGTAGCTCACCTCAATCGGATCGGCGTGACCGCGGTGGAACTCCTCCCGGTCCAACAGTTCGCCAACGACGAGCCCCACGACGGCAGGTCGAACTACTGGGGCTACAACCCCATCGGCTACTTCGCACCACACAACGCATACACGGTGGTAAGCGGGGCGGGTGGCACCGCGATGCCCGGCCACCCCATCTCCGGGGTACCACTGCCCGGCGGTCAGGTCACCGAGTTCAAGGACATGGTCAAGGCCTTCCACCAGGCCGGCATCGAGGTGATCCTTGACGTGGTCTACAACCATACCGGCGAAGGCGGAGCCGACGGACCTAACCTGTGCTTCCGCGGAATCGACAACGGGGCGTACTACCATCTGGTCCCCGGCGACGAGGCCCGCTACGAGGACTATACGGGCACCCGCAACACCCTGAACGTGGGGTCACCGACAGTCCTGCGCCTGGTGATGGACTCGCTCCACTACTGGGTGGAGGAGATGCACGTCGACGGTTTCCGGTTCGATCTCGCCCCTGCGTTGGCCCGCGCCTCGGACCGTGTCGACATGCTGTCCGCGCTTATCGAACTGATCGACTCCGACCCGGTGCTTGACGGGGTCAAGCTGATCGCCGAACCATGGGACCTCGGCCCCTACGGCTACCAGCTCGGCAACTTCCCGCCGCGGTGGATGGAGTGGAACGGCAAGTTCCGCGACGTCGTCCGCGACTTCTGGCGCGGCAGGCCGGGGGTCATGGCCGAGCTCGCGAACCGCCTGACAGGCTCCGCCGACCTCTACCAGGACGACGGCCGCCAGCCGAGCGCGTCCGTGAACTTCGTGACTGCACACGACGGCTTCACACTGCGGGACCTCGTCTCCTACGACCGCAAGCACAACACAGCGAACGGCGAGGACGACCGTGACGGCGGGTCCGACAACCGTTCCTGGAACTGTGGCGCGGAGGGACCCACCGCGGACTCCGGGGTCACCACCCTCCGCTCCCGCCAAATGCGTAACTTGATGATCACCTGCGTCCTCGCACAGGGAGTCCCCATGCTGCGCCACGGCGACGAACTGGGCCACACCCAGGGAGGCAACAACAACGCCTACTGCCAGGACAACGAGATCTCGTGGATCGACTGGGCCTCCGCCGACGAGGACATGATCGAGTTCACCTCCAAGGTCGTCAGGCTCCGCCGGGACTACCCTGTATTCCGGCGCCGCACCTTCTTCGATGGGAGGCCGGTGGCCCCGGCGGAGGGCATCAGGCTGCCCGACATCCTCTGGCTCAACGCCGATGGAACGCCCCGGACGGGGACCCAATGGGACCAGTCATGGGGAAAGTCCTTGGCCTGTTACCTGAACGGCAAGGCCGTACGGACCCGCCGGAACGAACCCGAAAACGACTTCCTCATAGTCTTCAACGCGTCATCCCATGACGTCCTGCACCAAACACCGACGGAGTACTTTCCCGCAGAGTGGGAGGTCGTCCTGACAAGTTGGGACGGCCCGGTGCCGGCAAGAATTCTGGCAGGCACCGAATACAACGTTCCTCGGCGCACCACCTGGATCCTCCGCTCCGTAGCGGAATAGCGCCGCCCCAAAGCGCAGGTCAGCCGCCCCCGTCACCTGATTTTCGTGGCAGGCGGAAGAGGGCTAGGCGGAATGAGCCCGGGACCCTGCCGGGGCTGCAGGGGTGCTGCTCTCCCCCACGATCACTGCCAGCACGCCGAGTCCGGCGTGGGCGGCCAGGACGGCCGGCAGGGCGCTGATTTGAGCCGCCGGGCACTCAGGCAGCAGAAGCGCCAGGCGTGCGGCAAGCTGCTCGGCCTCGGCCCGGTTGCCGAAATGATGTACCGCCAGCCGGGCCTGTCCGTTGGGGCGCGCGGCGGCATCGGCGGCCACGATTTGTTCCAGCCGGGTGATGGCCCTGACCGCGGACCGGACCTTTTCCAGCGGAATGATCTTGCCGTCCGTGACCGCCAGGATGGGTTTGATCGCGAACATGGTGCCCCAGAGCGACGCGGCCGCGCCGATCCGGCCGCCGCGGCGCAGCTGTTCGAGGCTCGGTACGTAGAAGTAGACCCGGGTGCGGGCCAGCCGTTCCTCGGCGAACGCCCGCACGTCCGCGGCGTTCCTGCCGTCGGCGGCAGCAACAACGGCGCTCTGCACACCCATGCCCTGTGCCATCCCGACGGTCCGTGAATCCAGGACCTCCACCGGGATGCCGACACGGGTGGCCGCGAGCCGGGCCGAGTCTGCGGTTCCGGAGAGTTCGCCGGAAATATGGACGGATACCACGGACTCGAAGCCACGCTGGAGTGCGGCAGTGTACGCCTGCTCGAACTGTCCGGGTGAGGGGCGTGAGGTTTTGACGGGAGTGCCGCTGGCGAGGGCCACGGCAATCGTGTCGGCAATGTCGTCTTCGCCCTCGCCGTAGATTTCCGCGCCCACCATCACGGGCATAGGCACCACCGTCAGCAGGCCGTTTTCGGTGAAGGCCCGCACCCAGTCGGCCGGCAGCGCGGCCGCGGAGTCCGTGACCACAGCGGTCCGGACGACGGCGGCGGTCGCCGCCTCGGGGACGGCGCCGGGCCGGGCGGCCTGCCGGAGCCGGACAAGGCGCTCCCTCAGCCACGGCCATCCTGCTGGTTCGCGGTCCGGCACGGGGCACCTCCTGCTGTGCTGATCTGGCGGCTGGTCAAAATGGAGTAGCCGGTTTGACCTGCCCGGCTACGCCGGGACGATGTTGACCAGTTTAGGCGCCCGTACGATCACCGTGCGGATTGCCCTGCCGTCGAGGGCTCGCCGGACGTTTTCCGAGGCCAGCGCCAGTCCGCGCAGTTCGTCCTCGCTGATGTCCGGCGAGACGTCCAGGCGGTCCCGCACCTTGCCCTGCACCTGGACGACGGCGGTGACCGTGTCCTGCACGAGGAGTGCCTCGTCGTGAGTGGGCCAGCCGGCGTTGGCCACGGAGGCCGGGTGCCCCAGCACGCTCCACAGGTCCTCGGCCGTGTACGGCGCGAAGAGGCTCAGAATCACCGCGACGGCCTCCGCTGCCTCGCGGACGGCCGGGTCTGCGCCGCCGGCTCCGCTGGCTGCATCTATGGTTTTGCGGGTTGCGTTGACCAGTTCCATCAGCTTCGCAACAACCACGTTGAACTTGTTGTTCTCCAGCAGGGCTTCGGCATCGGCGATGGTCCGGTGCGTGACGGTGCGCAGCGCACGGTCGCCGGTGGAGACGTCGACGCCGGGTTTGCTCGCCACGTCCTGCCCCAGGCGCCAGGCCCGGGCCAGGAACTTCGCGGAGCCCGACGGCGAAACGTCCGCCCAGTCGACGTCGTCCTCCGGCGGGGAGGCGAAGATCATGGTGAGCCGAACGGCGTCGACGCCGAATTTGTCCAGCTGCTCGCTGAGGTCCACGCCATTGCCCAGCGACTTGCTCATGGCCTTGCCGCCGTTGAGGACCTGGCCTTGGTTGAGCAGGGCGCTGAACGGCTCGTCGGCGTCGATCATGCCGAGGTCGTGGATGACCTTGGTGAAGAACCGCGCGTACAGCAGGTGCAGGATGGCGTGCTCCACGCCGCCCACATACTGGCCCACCGGCATCCAGTCGTTGATTTTGGCCGGATCGAACGGACCGTCGGTGTACTCCGGGGAGACAAACCGCAGGAAGTACCAGGACGAATCCACAAAGGTGTCCATGGTGTCCGTGTCGCGCTTGGCCGGGCCGTGGCAGCCGGGGCACTCGACGTTGACCCAGCTTTCGACGGCGGCCAGCGGCGATGTGCCCTTCGGGGACAGGTCTTCGCCACGCAGGTCCGCAGGCAGCGTGACCGGCAGTTGATCGTCCGGCACCGGGACTTCCCCGCACGAGGGGCAGTGGATGATCGGGATCGGGGTGCCCCAGAAACGCTGCCGGCTGAGCAGCCAATCACGCAGGCGGAAGTTGACGAACTTCTCCCCCGTGCCCTGCTGCTGCAGGATCTCGATCGCGGCCGGGATGGCTTCCGCCTTGGGCAGTCCGTCCAGGGCGCCGGAGTTGATCAGCGTTCCCTCGCCGGTGGTCGCGGTGCCGGTCACGGCGGGATCCTCCACCCCGGTGTCCAGCACAGTCCGGACCGGCAGCCCGAAGGTGCGGGCGAAGTCGAGGTCACGCTGGTCGTGGGCCGGGACAGCCATGATCGCGCCGGTGCCGTAGTCGGCCAGCACGTAGTCGGCCGCCCAGACGGCCAGCCTTTCGCCGTTCAGCGGGTTGATGGCGTAGCGGCCGGTGAAGACACCGGTCTTCTCCCGCTCCGTGGACTGGCGTTCGATTTCGGAGAGCGCCTTGACCTGTTCGCGGTAGGCGTCCAGGGCAGCGGCGTGTTCGTCCGTGACCAGTTCGAGGGCCATCGGCGCATCCGCGGCGACGACGAAGAACGTGGCGCCGTACAGTGTGTCGGGGCGGGTGGTAAACACCGTGACGTCCCGGGCGGGCTTGCCGCCGTCGGCCTCGATCACGAAGCTGACGTGGGCGCCTTCGGAACGGCCGATCCAGTTCTTCTGCATGGCCAGGACACGCTCGGGCCAGTGGCCGCGCAGCTCGTCCATGTCATCGAGCAGCCGGTCGGCGTACTCGGTGATTTTGAAGTACCACTGGTTCAGGGACTTCTTGGTGACGGGGGTGCCGCAGCGCTCACAGGCACCGTTGACCACCTGTTCGTTGGCCAGCACGGTCTGGTCCTTGGGGCACCAGTTGACCGGGGAATCCTTGCGGTACGCCAGGCCGCGCTCGTAGAAGCGTTTGAACAGCCACTGGGTCCAGCGGTAGTACTCCGGGTCCGAGGTGTGGATGCGGCGGGACCAGTCGGCGGAGATGGCGTAGCGCTTGAAGGACGCCGCCTGGGTGTTGATGTTGGCGTACGTCCATTCGCTGGGGTGGGCGTTGCGCTTGATCGCCGCGTTCTCCGCCGGCAGCCCGAAGGAGTCCCAGCCGATAGGGTGCAGTACGTCGTAGCCTTGCTGGCGCAGGTACCGCGCGACGACGTCGCCCATCGCGAACGCTTCGGCGTGGCCCATGTGGAGGTCGCCGGACGGGTACGGGAACATGTCCAACACGTAGCGGCGTTCCCTTGAGCCGTCGTCCAGCGGCGTGAAGACTTTCAGGTCATCCCAGACCTGCGGCCATTTGGCCTCCATCGCCGCAAAGCTGTAGGCACCCTCGTCGGGGCCCTCCGCCGCGACTGCGGGTGTTCCGGTCTCTGTCTCCGGCTGAACGCTCACTGCTGGCCTCTTCTGTTCTTTCAAGCTTCACGGTGTTCAAAACCTCACGGTCAGGCTTTGTCCTCCGGCGACGGTTTTGCCCCGCCCCGGCACTTGTGCCCAGGACCCTGCTGCCGGCCCGGAAACAGCCCGGACACACAAAAGCCCCTCGACATGGAGGGGCTGCCGCACGGCACTGCGAGTTCTCGCCGGGACGCCGGGCGGCTAGCCAAACAAGAGGATCGCACGCACACGACTACTTTAGCGCTTCCGGCCGGATCCCGGGGAAACGGTAGCGGTATCGCAGCAAAGCGGCTGTGGCCGTGATTGGCACCGGATGTAACAGCACGGGAATATCCGGGTGTCCGCGAACTCAAATTGTTACAAATTCATCACCTGCAGGCGAGCTGTACTTACAGCACTATCTGCTAAAGCGGAGTTGCGTAGCCACAATTCAGAACCAAGTACTCGACTGACCCGATCACGTAGCTTCTGGGCACGGTCCAAGTATCGTTAGTATCCGGTGCAGGTAAATTCATTTCGCGTACTGAATTTACTCGGATCCGACGGAAAGAATGAACCGGAAACGGCAGTGAACCCCTATTTTCTGCGCCTTGCCAAACGGGTCGAATAGGAACACTATTCTCTCAAGATCTCGTGGGGGGATCCTGTGGGGGGATTCGCATAGGTCTCGGGTTGAGGAGCCTGATATGTATCTCTTGCGTAGTTCTGCCCTGCAGCAATTCAACAATCTGCCCGTGCACCGCCGCGCATCCGGCGGCCGCCAGGAAGAGGGCTAGCCATGTTTGGCTGGGTTACCCGCTTCAGTCTGCAATTCCGCATCCTGGTTCTCGCCCTCGCGGCGGGCCTCATTACCTTCGGCGTCGTGAACGTCCCGCAAATGGCGGTGGATACGATGCCCGAGTTCGCGCCGGCGCACGTTGAGATCCAGACGGAGGCCCTGGGCCTTTCCGCTGTTGAAGTGGAACAGCTCATCACCTCCCCGATGGAAGCGGACCTCCTCAACGGCGTGGCCTGGCTGGACGAGATCCGTTCCAAGTCGGTGCCGGGGCTGTCATCAATCGAGCTGATCTTCGAGCCTGGCACCGATCTGCTTCGCGCCCGCCAGCTGGTCGCGGAGCGCATGACGCAGGCGCACGCCTTGCCGAACGTTTCGGCACCACCCCTGATCATGCAGCCGCTTTCCTCCACCAGCCGCGTGCTGATGGTCAAGATGAATTCCAAGCAGCTCTCCGGGATCGAAATGTCGGTCCTGGCCCGGTGGAAGATCAAGCCGCGGCTTATCGGCATTCCGGGTGTGGCCAACGTTTCCATCTGGGGCCAGCGCGAACAACAACTCCAGGTCGAGGTCACTCCGACCCAGCTGCGGGACAAGGGCATCACCCTTGAACAGATCATCAAGACTGCCGGCAACGCCGTATGGGTTTCCCCGTTGAGCTTCCTCGAGGCTTCGACACCGGGCACCGGCGGTTTCGTGGAGTCACCCAGCCAGCGCCTCGGCATCCAGCATGTCCTGCCGATCCGCACCCCGGCGGACCTCTCCAAGGTCAGCGTTGAGGAATCGATCCCGGCGATGCTCCTGGGCGATATCGCCCAGGTCAAGGAAGACCATCAGCCCCTGATCGGCGACGCCGTCGTCGGGCAGGACGCCGGCCTCATGCTGGTCGTTGAGAAGTTCCCCGGAACCAGCGCCCTGCAGGTCACCGAGAATATCGAGGCCGCTCTGAAGGACATGGAGCCCGGCTTGACCGGCATTACGATTGACACCACCGTTTTCCGCCCTGCGACTACCGTCCAGGAATCAGTCAACGGCCTGAGCCTGGCGCTGTTGCTCAGCCTCCTGATCGCCGTGGGGCTCTTCTGGCTGCTGTTCCGCTCCTGGCGGGTCGCCGTGATTGCCCTCGTGGCTATCTCGACCACCGTCCTGGCCGCCGCTGTGGTTCTCTACTCGCAAAGCGCCACGCTTAATATCACTGTCCTGGTCGGCATCATCCTCGGCATGTCGGTCATTGTGGGAGACATCGTAGAAGACATCCAGGCACAACGACGCCGGCCGCTGGTCACCACGGCCACTGAAACCGACGCCACGCTGCGCTCACGCATCGTCCACATCGTCGGCGGAGTTCGCACGCCCCTGTTCCACGCCTCCCTCATCATGGTGATAGTCCTCATTCCGACGCTGTTCGTCACCGGGATCGGCGGCTCCTTCTTCCAGCCACTGTTCTGGTCCCTGGTGCTGGCCCTTGCGGCCGGATTACTCGTCGGGATCTCCCTCACTCCGGTCCTGGCCCAGATGCTCCTCCCGCGCGAGACAGCTCCCCGGCAGGAAGTCGCTGCCGCCGGACGCGCAAGGGCCTACTACGACCGCGCACTCAACGGTGTCCGTTCCCGCCGAGCCCTCGGCCTGGTCTCCATTGCTGTCATCGGGGTCCTCGGCCTTGCCGCCGGATCCCAGCTGCTCGGCAACCGGCCAGTCGTTCCCACCCTGCCGGACAGGACTCTGCTGGTCCAGTGGGACACCATGGCCGGCACCTCCAATGACGAGGTCCGCCGGATCGCGTCCAAAGCCTCCGACGAACTCCGGGCCCTCCCCGGGGTATCGGGAGTCGGCGGGCACATCGGTCGCGCCATTTCCTCGGATCAGGTGGTCGGAAACAGTTCAGCCGAACTCTGGGTGTCAATCGCGCAGAACGCGAACTTCGGCGAGACGGAGCAGGCGGTTCGGGACGTGGTCCAGGGCTACCCGGGCATCGCGAACAACGTCCTGAACTACTCCCAGCAGAAAATCGGCGCTATGCGCAACAGCATGGAACCGGGCTTCGCAGTCCGGGTCTACGGCACGGACATGCCGGTCCTGCGCGAAAAAGCCGAAGAAGTCCGCAAGGCAATGGAGGGTATCAGCGGGGTAAAGAACCCGAAAATCAATGCCACCACCAAGACTCCCATCGTGGAGATCGAAGTTAACCTTGAAGCGGCCCAGAAGGTTGGCATCAAGCCCGGTGACGCCAGGCGCGCCGCGGCTGCACTGATGCAGGGAATCGTCGTCGGCAACCTCTTTGAGCAGCAGAAAGTTTTCGAAGTTGTTGTTCGCGGTGCGGTCAATGTCAGGGATGACATGACGAGCATCCGTGAACTGCTCCTCGACACCCCCGGCGGCGGCCACGTCACGCTTGGCGAGATCGCCGCGGTCCGGATGGTCCCCAACGAAGTTGTCATCATGCACGATGACACCTCACGGCGGATCGATGTCGTAGCGGATGTAAGCAGCCGGCCGCTGGCGGATGTACAACGCGACATTGAAGCGGCAGTCAAGCAGATCCAGTTCCCGCTTGAGTACCACGCCGAGATCCCGAAGAAATACAGCGAGGTGCAGGCTGCCGACGCTGTGGTGCTCTGGCTTGGAGTGGCCGCCCTTCTGGGCGTACTGCTGCTGCTCCAGACCGCAGTGCGGAGCTGGAAACTGGCCCTCGCCGTTTTCCTGGCAATGCCCGCGGCGCTGGCCGGCGCGGCGGTGGCTGCCTGGCTTGGCGCAGCGACGCTCTCCTGGCTCTCACTGACCGCCTTCGCCGTAGTGCTGGCCATGGCGGCCCGCAATGCGGCCCTCCTGTCCGCTCGAGTCGACGAGCTGTGGCGGGCCATGCCGCAGACGTCGCACGGGCGGATCGTTGTGATGGCGGCCCGGGAACGGCTGTCGCCGGTCCTGAAGTCCGCACTGATCACGGCGGTGGTCCTGATACCACCCGCTGTATTGGGCGGTACCGTCGGCCAGGCTGTCGTCGCCCCGATGTTGCTGATCATCGCCGGGGGCACCGTGACCGCTACGCTCGTGGCGCTCTTGGTGTTCCCTCTGCTGACACTTTGGTTCGGTCCCCGCACCGCACCGGAAGAATGGTCAGAAGTCTACGAATCAGAGATCCCGGTTCAACCCGCAATGCAGGAAAAGGTGGAAGTAAAATGACCAGCCAAAAGCCCCAACGGCGCCTGCCTCTTGCGGCCGCTGTCTGTGCAGCCCTTGTGTTCTCCCTCGCGGCGTGCGCTCAGCCCTCGGTAACGCCTGCATCGGTTGCTGAGGCCCCCGCCAAGGTGGAGAAGAACGCTACCACCGGCATCGCGAAACTGACCCTGACCCAGCGAGGCGTGGAGCGGCTCGATCTGAAGACCGAGCCGGTTACGGCGGGCACCGGAACGGACGTGCTTCTGCCCTACGGCGCCCTGATGTACGACGCCAATGGTAAGACCTGGGTGTACACCAACCCCACCCCGCGGGTTTATGAGCGCCAGGCGGTCGCCGTCACCAAAGTCGAAGCAGGCGTGGTCACGGCCACCGCGGGCCCCGCCGTGGGGACTGCAGTGGTAACGGTAGGCGCGCCTGAACTGTTCGGCGCCGAGTTCAATACGGGCAAATGACATGCGCCGGATAGTCGCAGCCAGCCTGCGGTTCAGATCCATTATCATTGCGATGGCTGCAGCACTGATGATCGTGGGCGGCGCTCAACTCAGCAGCGCCTCGGTGGATGTGTTCCCCGAGTTCGCCCCGCCGAAAGTCGAAGTCCAGACAGCCTGCCTGGGACTTACCGCCGCCGAGGTCGAAGAACTGGTATCTGTTCCGATGGAAGAGGCCTTCAACGGAATCGATGGCCTCGACCACATGCGTTCCAAATCTGTACCCCAGCTCTCGTCGATCGTGCTGGAATTCAAGAACGACATGGATCTGCTCACAGCACGGCAACTGGTGTCCGAGCGGATGGCCACGGTGATACCGACCCTGCCCACCTGGGCAGCACCCCCGCTGATGCTGCAGCCGCTGTCTTCGACGAGCCGCGTTATGAAGATCGGCCTGTCCTCGGACACGCGGTCCTTGATCGAGATGTCCATGATTTCCTATTGGAACATCAGGGCCCATCTCCTGCGGGTCCCGGGAGTGGCCAACGTGGCAATCTGGGGCGAGCGCCTCCAAATGCTTCAGGTGCAGGTTGACCCGGCAAAGCTCGCATCAAACAACGTCACCCTGGAAACAGTCATGAGTTCCACCGCCGACGCCCTGGACGCGGGCCTGCTCCAATACTCCCCCGGCGCCCTGATCGGTACCGGCGGGGCGCTCGAAACACCAAGCCAGAGCATGGGTATCCGCCACGTCCAGCCCATCACCTCCCCGGAGGAGCTGGCGAAGGTAGCGCTGGAGGATCGTGAGGGCCAGACCCCCTTGCGCCTCTCAGACGTTGCCAACGTCGTGGAGGACCACCAGCAGCTGATTGGAGATGCCGTCATCAACGGCGGTCCGGGACTCATGCTGATCGTTGAGAAGCTCCCGTGGGGCAATACGCTCGAGGTGACGCGTGGGGTGGAAGAGGCACTGAAACAGCTCGAGCCCGGCCTGACCGGCATCGCCGTGGACACCGCCATCTTCCGGCCTGCAACATTCATCGAGGAATCGCTGGGCAATCTGGGCGTCTCGCTTCTGCTTGGCTGCCTTCTGGTCATCCTTGTCCTGAGTGTCTTTCTCTTCCAATGGCGCACAGCGCTGGTCAGTGTGACGGCCATTCCGTTGTCGCTGATGGCCGCCGCCCTGGTGCTGTATTGGACCGGAGGCACGGTCAACACTATGGTGCTTGCGGGGTTGGTGATCGCCGTCGGTGTGGTGGTGGACGATGCCATCATCGACGTCGAGAACATCGTCCGGCGATTGCGCCAGCACCGCGCCAGCGGCGGGGTGGGCAGCACCGCCCGCGTCGTGGTGAATGCCTCGCTCGAGGTCCGCGGTCCGATTGTCTACGCCACGTTGATCATCGTCGCCGCCACAGTGCCGATCTTCTTCCTGGACGGTCTGACGGGGGCCTTTTTCCGCCCGCTGGCCACTTCCTACACCCTCGCGGTGATGGCGTCCATGCTCGTGGCGCTCACCGTCACCCCTGCGCTGGCGTACATCTTCCTCCGGAACGCCAAACTGGAAGACCGCGACCCACCTCTGGTCCGGATCCTCAAGCGCTGGTACAACGCAGCGCTGCTCCCGATTGTCCGCCGGCCGTTGCCGGGCTACGTGGCTTTGGGTGCTCTGGGCTTAGTCGGCGTTGTGGCGGCCCCGCTCCTGGGCCAGTCATTGCTCCCGTCCTTCAAGGAGCGTGACTTCCTGATGCACTGGCTCACGCAGCCTGGCACGTCCAACTCCGAAGAAGTCCGCGTCAGCCAGCTGGCCTGCAAGGAACTGATGACGATCCCCGGCGTGAACAATTGCGGGGCCCACACCGGGCAGGCGTTCAATGCCGATGAGGTGGTGGGTGTCTACTTCGGTGAGAACTGGATCAGCGTCGACCCGGCGGTCGACTACGACGAGACCCTCGCGGCCGTCCAGGAGGTCGTAGACGGCTACCCCGGAATCGTGCGGGACGTCCAGACCTACCTCAAGGAGCGTATCCGTGAGGTCCTGACCGGCACCGGCTACGCGGTCGTCGTCCGAATCTACGGTGATGATCTCGCGACGCTGCACCAGCAGGCCGACAAGCTCAAAACCATCCTGGGCGGTATTGAGGGAACCGTCGGTGCGAAGGTCGCTCTCCAGGCCAACATTCCGCAGATCAACGTGGAAGTGAATCTGGAGGCTGCCAACCGCCACGGCCTGAAGCCTGGCGACGTGCGCCGTGCGGCGGCCACCCTGGTGGCTGGCGAAGAAGTGGGCGACGTCTACCGGGACGGCAAGGCCTATGACGTCCAGGTGTGGAGCCTGCCGGCGATCCGGACAAGCGTCACGAGCATCGAGAACCTCCCGCTGGATACGCCCAGCGGGACGAAGATCCGGATGGCTGACGTCGCCACGATCTCGGTCAAACCCACGCCGAACGTGATTGAGCGTTCGGAGGGATCGCGGCGCATTGATGTCAGTGCCAACGTCAAGGAAGGGGATCTGGCGCGGGTTGTGGAGAAGCTGCAGTCCGAGATGAAGTCGGTCGAGTTCCCGGTCGGCTACAGCGCGGTTGTTCTCGGCGAATACGCAGAGCGCCAGGCCGCCTCACAGCGGCTGCTGCTCTTCTCGGCGGGCGCGTTGATTGTGGTCTACCTCCTGCTCCAGGCCGCTTTCAGAAGCTGGCGGCTGGCGACACTCGCCATCCTGACGCTTCCGGTGGCCCTGGTGGGCGGCATAATCGCAGCCCACCTCAGCGGCGGGATCCTGTCCCTGGGGTCCCTGGTCGGTTTCCTGACCCTCATGGGCATCGCAGCCCGGAACGGCATCCTGCTCATCAACCACTGCCAGCACCTTGAACAGTTCGAGGGTATGCCCTTCGGCCGGGACCTGGTGCTGCGGGGTGCCGCGGAGCGCTTGTCACCGATCCTGATGACGACGCTCGCGACCGCCCTGGCCCTCGTCCCCTTGGTGGTCATGGGCAACATCCCGGGTCATGAGATCGAACATCCCATGGCGGTGGTGATCCTGGGCGGCCTTGTCACTTCGACGCTGGTCAACCTGTTCATCGTCCCCTCGCTGTACCTGCGGTTCGCCAAGAAAGGACCAAAGCGTGAGCGCCGGCCCAACCAGCCCCAGCCGGTTCCGGCCGTCTAGCCGCAGCCAATCAACCACATCAGGAGAGGCCAAACCAATGTCTCAACGAGGAAAGCGCTTCACAGCCTACGGTTCAGCGATCCTGCTGGTACTGGGAACGCTGACGGTGAGCACGGCCGCCGCGGCCACCGCCGCGCCGAATCCGCAGGAGCTCTGCGGACCCGGCTCGGCGATCAAGTTCAACCGTGCCGATTTCCCGGCAAATCCGGTGATCGACAACAAGTGGCTCACGCTCAAGCCCGGCATGCAGTTCACCACCACCGGGGAGGTCAGGTCCGCCGACGGCAGCGTGAGCGCCCATTCGGTCGTCCACACGGTGACGGGGCTGACGAAGGTGATCAACGGCGTCAAGACCCAGGTGCTGTGGGACCGGGACTACTCCGACGGCGTCCTGGCGGAATCAGAACTCGCCTTCTTCGCCCAGTCGAAGAGGTCGGGCAGCGTCTGGCTCTTCGGGGAGTATCCGGAGGAGTACGAGAACGGGAAGCTGGCGGGCGCTCCCAGCACCTTCGTCAGCGGTATCAAGGGGACACAGGCGGGAATCGCCCTACAAGGCAGCCCCCACCGGAACTCCCCGGCGTATGTCCAGGCCTACGCGCCCAGCGTGGACTTCCTGGACTGCGGCCGCGTGCTGTACAAGAACCAGCGCGTATGTGTGAAAACGGGCTGCTACAACGATGTGATGGTGATCGATGAATTCAATCCGCTGGATCCGCCGAGCGCGGGCCACCAGCGCAAGTTCTATTCAGCCGGAACGGGGCTCATCAAGGTGACGGCCGTCAGCGGCGCGGACCAGGAGTTCATGGACCTCGTCAAGATCAAAAAGCTGAGCCGTGCCGAGCTGGCGAGCGTCAATGCGCAGGCATTGAAGCAGGACAAACGGGGATACACGGTCAGCAAGGATGTCTATGCCAAGACGCCGCGCGCCGTGGTGGCCTATCCGGGCCCGGTCTCCTGAGACGTGCCGCTGCCCTTAGCCTTATCCGGGCAGCGGCACACCAGCAAAAAAGCTCCGGCCGGGTTTCCCCGGCCGGAGCTCTTGCGTGGAAGGGTGTTACTTGACGTCCTCGTCAACCCAGTCCATGGACTTGGTGACGGCCTTCTTCCAGAGCCGCATCTGCCGCTCCCGTTCGCCCTGCTCCATCGTCGGCTCCCAGCGCTTATCCTCGGACCAGTTGGCCGAGCACTCGCCCAGGTCCTTCCAGAAGCCGACGGCGAGCCCTGCCGCGTAGGCGGCACCCAGAGCGGTGGTCTCGACAACCTTCGGCCGGATCACCGCGACGCCGAGGATGTCGGCCTGGAACTGCATCAGGGCGTCGTTGGCAACCATGCCGCCGTCGACCTTCAGCTCCGTCAGCGGAACGCCGGAGTCGGCGTTGACGGCGTCGAGCACCTCGCGGGTCTGGAAGGCGGTGGCCTCCAGCGCCGCACGGGCGATGTGGTTCTTGTTCACAAAACGGGTCAGGCCGACGATCGCACCGCGGGCGTCGGAACGCCAGTACGGCGCGAACAGTCCGGAGAAGGCCGGGACAATGTAGACACCGCCGTTGTCCTCCACCGAGGCCGCGAGCGTCTCGATTTCCGGGGCGCTGCTGATCATGCCGAGGTTGTCACGCAGCCACTGCACGAGCGATCCAGTGACGGCGATCGAGCCTTCCAGCGCGTAGTGCGGTGCCGCGTCGCCGAGTTTGTAGCCCACTGTGGTGAGCAGACCGTTCTTGGAATGGACAATCTCCTCACCGGTGTTGAAGATCAGGAAGCAGCCGGTGCCGTAGGTGTTCTTGGCTTCGCCGGCCTCAAACGCGGCCTGGCCAAACGTTGCCGCCTGCTGATCGCCCAGGATGCCGGCGACCGGAACTTCGCGCAGCAGCTGGGAGGTGTGCACCGTCCCGTAGACCTCCGAGGACGACTTGATGGCCGGCATCATGGACGCCGGAACGCCGAACGTGTCCAGGATCTCCTGGTCCCAGGCGAGAGTCTCCAGATCCATGAACAGGGTCCGGGAGGCGTTGGTCACGTCGGTGACGTGCACGCCGCCGTCGGTGCCGCCGGTGAGGTTCCACAGCACCCAGCAGTCCGTGTTGCCGAAGACCAGGTCGCCGGCTTCGGCCTTGGCGCGGGCGCCCTCGACGTTGTCCAGGATCCACTTGATCTTGGTGCCGGAGAAGTAGGTCGCCAGCGGCAGGCCCACCTTCTGCTTGAACCTGTCCGGCCCCCCGTCCCTGGCGAGCTCATCCACGATCGGCTGCGTGCGGGTGTCCTGCCAGACAATGGCGTTGTAGACCGCTTTGCCGGTTGTCTTGTCCCAGACGACGGCTGTTTCGCGCTGGTTGGTGATGCCGACGGCGGCGATGTCGTGGCGGGTCAGGTTCGCCTTGGAAAGAGCCGAGGCGATGACCTCGCGGGTGTTGTTCCAGATCTCGGCGGGGTCGTGTTCCACCCAGCCTGCCTGCGGGAAGATCTGCTCGTGCTCCATCTGGCCGGAGGAGACGATGTTGCCGCTGTGATCGAACACGATGGCGCGCGTGCTGGTGGTGCCCTGGTCAATGGCGATTACGTACTGGTTCATGGTGACGTCCTTGTCTTGAGGGTGTGAAGGCTGGCTTCATGCGGCCGCGTCCCCGACGCGGCCGCTATCGTGCTGTTGAGTTGACTAGGCGGCTGCGGCGACGATGATCGGCACGTACCGGGCAACGATGCCCGCCAGGAGTCCGCCCACCACAGGTCCCACCACAGGGATCCAGGAGTAGCTCCAGTCGCTGGAGCCCTTGCCCTTGATCGGCAGCAGGGCGTGGGCGATGCGGGGGCCGAGGTCACGGGCCGGGTTGATGGCGTAGCCGGTGGGACCACCAAGCGACACACCGATGCCGACAACCAGCAGTGCAACGGCCAGCGGGCCGAGGCCCGAGGGTGTCCCGCCGAACGTCAGGATGACGAAGACGAGGACAAAGGTGCCGATGATTTCCGTGACGAGGTTCCACGGGGTGGAGCGGATGGCAGGACCGGTCGAGAACACCGCGAGCTTGCTGGCGGGCTCCGGCTCCGCGTCGAAGTGCTGCTTGTGGGCCAGCCACATCACCACCGCGCCGAGGAACGCGCCCAGGAATTCGCCGCCGAAGTACGTCAGGGTCGACATAACGTCGATCTTGACGCCCGGGGCGTACTCCGCCTTGCCGTTGATCAGCAGGCCCAGGGTCACGGCGGGATTCAGATGCGCGCCCGACTTGGCGGCAACGTACACGCCGGCGAAAACGGCGATGCCCCATCCCCAGGTGACCATCAGGAACCCGCCGTTGTTCCCCTTAGTGCCTTTGAGCGCAACGTTTGCCACGACGCCGCAACCCAGCAGGGTCAGCATCGCGGTGCCCATTACTTCGGACAGGAAAACTATTCCAAGAGACATCTTTGACTCCTCTATTTTCTGTTGTCAGCCCTTCGCGGGTTTGAAGGGTCTGTGGGCCGGCGGCGCGTTGACGCCGCCGGCCGGCCACTGCGCCGGTCCCTCGAGGGGACCCCGCAGTCCTTGCGTCCGGACGTCCCCCGTCCGGACGCCGAGGTTTATCAGGAGACCAGGCTGTGGACCTGGACGCCATGGTACCGCTTGAGCACCTCCTGAGCGTGGCTGATCTCGGAAGACTTGGTTGCCGGGTCCCAGCCCAGCGGGCCGGAAAGGATCTCGGCAACCTCGTTCAGCAGTTCGCCGGTCACCAGGCCCCGGAAGGCCAGGGAGGTGCGGCGGATCAGTACGTCGACCAGGTGCCCGATCTGCTCGTTCCGCGCCATGAACTCCAGTTCACGGCTGCTGAGTTCGCGGGTGGAATGCAGGAGCCGGTCCGGTCCGGCGTCTGTGGCGTCGTCGAGGAAGGAGATGACTTCCGCGGCACGCGTCCCATATCGGGTCAGCAGGCCTGCGACCCGGTCGGCGTCGCGGCCGGCGGACATGTGCGCCTTGATCCAGCGCTGGACGCCGTCCTCGCTGTCCGGGAAGCCGGCGCCGCCGCCGATGGCCAGCTTCGCCGTCGAGACTTTCCGTTCCAGGCCGAGCTCGGCGAGGACGTCGTTGCTCAGGTGCTCGGCGAGGGCCCGGAAAGTGGTCCATTTGCCGCCCACCAGGCTGAGGACGACGCCGCCGCTGCTCCCGCTGCCGCCCGCTTGGCCGGCTGATCCGGCGTGCCGCTCGATCCGGTAGTCCCGGCTGACGAAGCCCGGCTGGGTGGCGTCGTGTTTGGGCAGGGGCCGCACACCGGCGAAGGTGTAAACGATCTGCCCGCGGTCCACGGCAACGTCCGGAAAGACATGGCCGATCAGGTCAAAGAAGTAGTCGATCTCGGCCTCGGTGCACACGGCGTCCTCGGCCATGTCGGCATCGACGTCGGTGGTGCCGACGAGGACCCGGTCGCCCATCGGGTAGATGAGGACGATCCGGCCGTCGGTGTGTTCGAAGAAGATCTCCCGGCCGTTGCAGGCCGCCAGCAGCTCCGGATGGTCCAGCACGATGTGCGAGCCCTTGGTGCCGCCCATAAACGCCGACGCCGCGCCCATCGCCTGGTTGGTCAGGTCCACCCAGGCGCCCGTGGTGTTCACAATGACGTCGGCGGTGAAGTCGAACAGCTCTCCGGTGAGTTCGTCCCGGAGCCGGACGGTACCGCCGGAACCGGTGTCCTTCGCGGACACGAGGGACAGGTAGTTACTGGTGCGGGCGCTGTCGCCGCCGGCCGCGCCGGCCTTTTCCCCGTCCTGCAGCACATCCAGGGTCAGCCGCTCCGGATTATGCACGGAAGCGTCGAAGTAGGTGGCCGCGTACTTGATGCCCGGGTGCAGCCGGGGCAGTTCGGCCAGGGCACGCTTGCGGCCGCGGAACTGATGCCGGGGCACGGTGCCGCCGTCGCGGGAGAAAAAGTCGTACAGGCTCAGGCCGAGCTTGATCAGGAAGGCCCCGCGCTCCTTGGACGCCCCCTGCTGCTTGTGTGTAAGGAAGCGCAGCGGAGCTGCGAGGATGCCGGAGAACGTACTGAAGATGGGGATGGTGGTCTGCAGCGGCTTCACATAGTGCGGCGCGATCCGCAGGAGCCGGTTCCGCTCGACCACGGACTCCTGCACGAGGCGGAACTCGCCGTTCTCCAGGTAGCGGATACCGCCGTGGATCATGTGAGAGGAGGCGCCGCTGGCGCCCTGGCAGTAGTCGCCGCGCTCCACGAGCGCCACATCCACACCCTGCAGTGCCAGGTCCCGGAACGTGCCGACGCCGTTGATGCCGCCGCCGATAATCAGCACCTGCGCCCGGGGCCGCTTTCGCAGCTGCTGCACGGATGCGCGCTCGCCCGCCTGGGCCTGATTGCGGGTTGAATCCTTGTGTCCCAAAAACTGCTCCCTTGGGTTTGTTCCTGTGCGGCGCGCCGTGCGGCGCGGCGCCGTCCAACACTATTCTTTGGAGTATTGGAAAATGGAGTCAAGCACTATGCACAAACGTGCAGAACGGAATTGGGATGACGCCTTCACGCCACTCTGACGCCCTCAGGGCGGCCCAGTTGTATTACCTGCAGGACCTGACCATGGACGCGATTGCCCGTGAACTCCGGACCTCCCGATCGACGGTCTCGCGGCTGCTGTCCTCAGCCCGGGAATCCGGCCTGGTGCAGATCCAGATCCGCAACCCGCTGGACACCGGCCCCGAACTGGAAAGCATGATCCGGCTGCAGTACAAGGTGGATGTCCACGTCGTTCCGGTGGTCGACACCCTGAATGAGGCGGAAACACTGGACCGCGTGGCAATGCAGGCTGCCCGCACCATCGGCCCGCTGGTGGACTCGAACGCCATCATTGGAGTGGCCTGGGGCTCCACGCTCAGCGCCGTCAGCCGGCACCTGACCCGGAAGATCACCCATGACAGCGTGATCGTCCAGCTTAACGGCGCCGGAAACATGCAGACCACGGGCATCACCTATGCCTCGGACATCATGCGGCGCTTCGGAAGTGCCTACGGTGCCCGGGTGGAACAGTTCCCGGTACCGGCGTTCTTTGACCACGCCGCGACCAAGACCGCCATGTGGAATGAGCGCAGTGTGCAACGCATCCTCGAACTGCAGGCCAGCATGAGCATTGCCATATTCGGCGTCGGATCGGTCGACGCCGACTACCCCAGCCACGTCTATGCCGGCGGCTACCTCGATGAAGAAGACCTGGACGTGCTGGCCGACTCCGGGGTCGCCGGCGATGTCGCCACCGTTTTCTTCCGGGCCGACGGCTCCTCGGACGGCATCACCCTGAATGAACGTTCCACCGGTCCGGACCTGGCCCGGCTCCGCCAGGTCCGGCGAAGGATCTGTGTGGTGTCCGGCGCCTCCAAAATCAACGGGCTGCGGGGCGCCCTCGCCGCAGGCCTGGCCACCGACCTGATCCTCGATGAGGCCAGCGCCCGGCGCCTGGTCAGCCTGGACGGGCTGACCTGATGGTCGGTCCTAATTCCCCGTCCCGGGGGGATGGGGCCGGCGAAGTCGGTAGAGTCAGTGCTATGAGACTCTCCCCCCGGCTGGCCCTGAACAACGGTGTGATGATGGACCGCCTGGGCTTCGGGCTGTACAAAGTACCGCCGGCCGACGCCGCCGGTCTGGTAACCATGGCGCTGGAGGCCGGCTACCGCCATGTCGACACGGCGGCCATGTACGGGAACGAAACCGGCGTGGGCAAAGGCGTCGGCGCCCTTTCAGCCTTCGCCGGCGGATCCGGCGAGCCGGCAGGCTCACTGACCCGCCAGGACGTGTTCGTCACCACCAAAGTGTGGAATGAGGACCACGGCTACGACGCCACCCTGCGGGCCTTCGATGCCTCGATGTCAAGCCTCGGGCTGGAGTACCTCGACCTCTACCTGATCCACTGGCCGTGCGAGAAGCGCGGGCTGTTCACGCATACATACCGGGCCATGGAGACGCTTTACCGGGAGGGCAGGGTCCGCGCCATCGGGGTCGCCAACTTCCAGCCCCGCCACCTGGACCGGTTGCTGGAAGCGGCCGAGGTGGTGCCGGCCGTCAACCAGATCGAGCTTCACCCCTGGCTGCAGCAGGCGGAACTGCGGGAAATGCACGCCGCCCTGGACATCCGGACTGAGGCGTGGAGCCCCTTGGGACGCGGGCGGGTCCTCACGGACCCGGTGATTCTGGCCCTCGGGGCCGAACACGAACGCACGCCGGCGCAGATCGTCCTGCGCTGGCACCTCCAGCTCGGCAACCTCGCCATCCCCAAAGCCAGTTCCTCCGGGCGGCTCCGGGAAAACCGGGGCGTCTTTGACTTCGAGCTCTCCGCAACGGACCTGGCCGATATCGCCGCCCTGGAGTGCGGTCTCCGGACCGGCTCCCACCCGGACAACGTCAACTGAGATCCCAGGAAATGGAACACGTGGCCACCGAGTCCTCCCCCACGCCTCTCTTCAGCGCCGGGCTGGAAACCCGCACCCGCACCTCCCTTGTGGACCTCGGCGGCACCAGGGTCGCCTACTGGAGCTACGAGCCCGTCAAGGTTTCGCCGGCGACCCGCACCATCCTGGTGATCCATGGCTTCCGCGGCGATCACCACGGACTCCTGCGGGTTGCGGACCAGCTTCCCGGGATGCGGCTCATCATGCCGGATCTCCCCGGCTTCGGCAGCTCCGCCGCGTTTGCGGGCACCGAACACAGCGTCGAGGGCTACGTCCGCTTTGTCCGCGACTTCCTGGCCGCCCTGGACCTGGGACCGGACACGGTTCTGCTGGGCCACTCCTTCGGGTCGATTGTCGCGAGCCACTTCGTCGCCGACCACCCCGGCGCTGTCGCGGAGCTGATCCTGATCAACCCGATCGCGTCCCCGGCCCTCGACGGACCCAAGGGGGTTATGACCAAGCTCGCGGTGCTGTATTACGAGGCCGCCGCCCGCCTCCCCCGCCGGCCGGGCCAGGCCCTGCTGCGCAGCCAGCTGATCGTCCGGCTCATGAGCGAGACCATGGCCAAGACCCGGGACAAAGACCTCCGCCGCTTCATCCATGCCCAGCACAGCTCGTATTTCTCCGCCTTCGCTGACCGGGACAGCCTGCTTGAGGCGTTCAAGGCCTCGGTCGGCGGCACTGTCTCCGGCGTCGCCCGCCGGCTTGCCCTGCCGGTACTGCTGATTGCCGGCGAAAAAGACGAGATCGCCAGCCTCCCGGACCAGCACAAACTCCTGGCCCTGCTGCCGGACGGACGCCTGGACGTCATTCCCGGCGTCGGGCACCTCATCCACTATGAAACCCCGGAAGCCGCCGCGGGCTTCATCCTCCGCTTCCTGAAGGACCACGCCGCGTGAAAATCCTCATTGATGCCCGCTTCACCCGGCTCGACCACCACGACGGGATCAGCCGCTACGGCGCCAGCCTGATCGCGGCCACGGCCAGGATCGCGGACGTCTCCATGCTGATCAGCGACGTGCGGCAACTGGCCCTGCTGCCGGACGTGCCGTACACGCTGGTCAACAGCCCCCTCTCAGCGGCCGAGTTGTTCGTGGCCGCCAAGGTCAACAGGCTCGACGCCGACGTTGTTGTGTGCCCCATGCAGACGATGGGCAGCTGGGGCCGGAAGTATCCCCTGGTGCTGACCCTGCACGACCTGATCTACTACGAGCACCCGGCCCCGCCCGGCTTCCTCCCCACCCCGGTCCGGGTCCTCTGGCGGCTGTACCACAAGGCGTTCTGGCCCCAGCGTGTGCTGCTGAACCGGGCGGATATTGTCGCGACCATCAGTGCCACGACGGCGGCCCTGATCTCAAAATACCGGCTCACCAAGCGGCCGGTCCGGATCGTCGGGAACGCCCCGCAGCCCGGCCTCACGCCCCGGGATCCCGGCGCCGGGGCGGACAAGACGCTGCTCTATATGGGCTCGTTCATGCCTTACAAGAACGTGGAAACCATTATCCGGGGCATGGCCGGGCTGCCGGGCATGACCCTGCACCTGCTCAGCCGGATCACTCCGGTGCGCAGGGCTGAACTGGAGGCCCTGGCCCCGGCCGGCGCGGGCATCGTGTTCCACAACGGTGTGACCGACGCCGAATATGAGGCCCTGCTGGCCCGCAGCACGGCCCTGGTCAGCCTCTCCCGGGCGGAAGGCTACGGCCTTCCGCTCGTGGAGGCGATGTCCCACGGCACTCCGGTGATCGCCAGCGACATCCCGATTTTCCGTGAGGTGGGCGGCGATGCCGTCAGCTACGTCCGGCCGGACTCACCGGCCGAATTCGCCGAGGCCGTGCGCCAGCTCGAGGAGCCGGAGCTGTGGAAGGCCCGCTCGCTCCGCTCCGTGGAACGCGCCGCCGAATTCAGCTGGGAAGCGTCCGCCCGCAACCTGCTGCGGCTCGCCGAAGAGGCCGTGGCGCTGCGCGGGCGCCGCCCCGGCACCCCGAGAGGACCCGGCCGGAAATAGGCGGCGCGCGGACCCCGTCTGCGCCGCACCCGCCGGTACTATCCTGGCCGCGAAAGCCCTAGTACTGGAGCCAGTGGGCATTGTCATTGGCCCGTCGGGGGTCCGGACAGGACGCCGGCCCAAGGGGACATGCCCCGCGCCGGGGGCAGCCAGTGGACAGAGTGTCATTATGCCCGGTCCCGGGTGCGAAAAATGAGCATGTCCCCCGTTGCCTTCGTCGCCCCGGCGCGAAAAGGACCAGGCTCCGTCTGAACCCTGACGACCTAACGACAATGCCCGCTGGAGCCAGTATTAGAGCACGTCGACGCCGTCGAGGCGCAACTGCACGGGGTCGTCGCTGCGTTTGGCGGCCGCGGCGGCCTTCACCGCCCGCATCGCCTTCGTGGCCGCTGCCGCCTGGCCGTACGGGATGAACAGCAGGGTGCGGACGTCTTCGCCGGCGTCCCGCCCCTGGCTGCCGGCTCCGGGACCGGCCATCACCAGCGGGGCCGGGCCAGCTTCACGCAGCACAATTCCGTCCGCGGCCAGCTGCCGTGCGATTGCCTGGGTGAAGTGCCCGACGGCGGTGCGGCCGCCGGTGACGGAGGCGACCCGCACGGCCGGCGGAAGATGCAGTTCCTGCCGCAGGGCCAGCTCGCGCCGGGCGTAGCCGGCGGGATCCCAGCGCAGCAAGGCCCCGACTCCGGCGGCGTCGTCCGCGGTGATGACCACGAGGCCGCCATCCGGTGCTTGGCGCACCAAGGCCGCGGCGTTGAACCAGCGCCGAACGGCGTCCTCCCCTGCCCGCAGGTTTTCCCGGCGCAGCAGCGAGTCGCCGTCGAGCAGCAGGGCGGCGGCATAGCCGCCGGTCGCGACGGGTTCGGCCCCCACCGTCGCCACCACGAGTGCCTTCGTGTCCCCAACGGTGGCCAGCACCCGGTCCCCGGAGGAGGTGATGACCGGTTTGCCGGGAAAGGCCCGGCCTAGCTCCTCGGCGGTGCGGAGCGCCCCGGTGGCGCTGCGCCGCAGCCGCACAGCGTTGCAGGTAACGCAGCGCCAGGCGGGGGCCGGCGTCGAGCACCACCGGCACTGCGGGACGGCGGAGCTGCCAGTGGACCCGGCAATGGCCAGCGGGCCGCCGCAGGCCGTACAGCGGGCCGGTTCGCGGCAGTTCTCGCAGGCGAGCGACGGCGCGTACCCGGCCCTGGCCACCTGGACCAGGACGGGACCGCGCTCCAGGCCTTCCTTGGCGGCGCGCCAGGCGGCGCCGGGAAGCCGCGCGATCCGGGCCAGCGGATCATGCTCCAGTTCGAAGCTGTCGGCGGTGTTGAGCACGCGCGGGACGGTCCGGCGCACCACCGTGCGGTCCGCCTCCACGGGCCAGGCCCAGCCCGATTCGACCAGCCGCTGGGTCTCGGTGCTGCGTGAGTGCCCGGCGAGCAGGCAGGCGGCACCCGACTGGCCGGCGCTGAGCAGCAGGACCTCACGGGAGTGGGCGTACGGGGAGCGCTGCTCGATGTGCAGATCGTCGCCGTCGTCCCAGCAGACCACGAGGCCCAGGTCACGGACGGGCGCATAGGCAGCGGAGCGGGTGCCTACGGCGACCCCGGCTGCGCCGCTGAGGATCCGCAGGAAGCTCCGGTAGCGCGGCGTCTGGCCATCGTCCGCGGCGAGCCGGGCGACGTCCCCGGCGGGAAGGACTTCGAGCAGGGCGGACTCCACCCGGTCCAGGTCCCGGTAGTCGGGCACCACGACGACGGCGCCCCGGCCGGACAGGCGGACGGCGGCCACCGCCTCGGCGATCATCCGGGGCCAGCCGGCGGCGCCGTAGCCCTGGAGCGCCCCCAGCACCGCCCGCGGCGACTCCCCCGCACTCAGATGCTGGAGGAAGGCCGGGCCGTTGCGATAGGAAGCCCAACTCGACGCCGCCAGGCGGACCGGCGGAATGGCCGCTCCCGCCCCGCCGTCCGCGGCGCCGTCGGCAAACAGGGCCGGGTCCGGCCGGCCGTCCGGGGCAAATTCCTTTTCAAGCCTGGCCATCCGGGGCGGCACCGCGACACGCAGGACGTCGCTGAGTGTTCCGGCGTACCGGGCGGCGACGCGGCCCGCCAGTTCGGCAACGGCGGGCGTCAGCACGGGCACAGGCGAGACGAGCTTGTGCAGCGGCACGAGGTCATGGCCGGCGTCGGATCCGGCCACCCGCTCCATGAGGTAGCCGGCCAGTTCCTGGCCGTTGAACTTCACCTTCACGCGGACGCCCGGCTGCGCCGCGGCATCGAGGCTCGCGGGGACGCTGTAGTCGAACGCCCGGTCCAGGTGCGGGAGGGACGATTCGAGCCGGACGCGTGCCACGGGCAGCTCCGCCGCGAGGACAGGGCCGGCAACCGCGGCTTTCGTTGGAAACCCCTGCAGCAGGGACAGCTGGAGCGGCTCATCCGGCCTTGTGGCGCCGCCAGGCATCGGCGTCATGGCACCCTCTTCCCTTCGGCAGCGGTACAACAGGTCAACGGCAGCCCCAGAAAGAGTAGCCAGGCCTCCGAAGCGGCGGCCTGGCTACAGCACATCACACAGCAGTGACATTTACGCCGGTGACTTCAGGAAAATGACATCGGCCTTGGCGACGTTACCGTCCCAGGCGTCCTAGGCGTTGAAGAACGTCTTCAGCTCATCCACCCGGTCCAGCCGCTCCCAGGTGAAGTCCGGGTCTTCGCGGCCAAAGTGGCCGTGGGCCGCGGTCTTGGTGTAGATCGGGCGTTTGAGGTCCAGTGCGTCGATGATTGCGCGCGGGCGCAGGTCGAAGATCTCGGCGATTGCGGCGCTGATCCTTGCCGGGTCGACGGTCTCGGTGCCGAAGGTCTCAACATAGGTGCCGATCGGGCGCGCCTGGCCGATCGCGTAGGCGATCTGGATTTCGGCGCGCTTCGCGAGCCCCGCAGCCACCACGTTCTTGGCAACCCAACGCATCGCGTAGGCCGCCGAGCGGTCCACCTTGGACGGGTCCTTGCCGGAGAAAGCGCCGCCGCCGTGGCGGGCCATGCCGCCGTAGGTGTCCACAATGATCTTGCGTCCGGTGAGGCCGGCGTCGCCAACCGGACCGCCGATGACGAACGCGCCGGCGGGGTTCAGGATGTTGTGTGTCCGAGAGATATCCAGGTTGGACAGTGCCAGGACCGGATCGACCACGTAGGCGGCGAGGTCTGCGCGGAGCGTCTCAAGGCTGGCGCCTTCGGCGTGCTGGCTGGAGATGACCACCGTCTCCACCGAGACGGGGCGGTCGCCGTCGTAACCCACGGTCACCTGGGTCTTGCCGTCGGGGCGGAGATAGGACAGTTCGCCGCTTTTGCGGACCTCGGTGAGGCGCTCGGAGAGGCGGTGCGCAAGCCAGATCGGGACCGGCATGTAGGAGGGGGTCTCGTCGCTGGCGTAGCCGAACATGAGGCCCTGGTCGCCGGCGCCCTGGAGGTCGTAGTCGTCCTCCTGGCGCCCTTCGCGTGCTTCGAGCGAATTGAACACGCCCCCGGCGATGTCGTTGGACTGCTGGCCGATCGAGACGGACACACCGCAGCGGGCGCCGTCGAAGCCGTTGGCCGAGGAGTCGTAGCCGATGCCGAGAATGGTCTCGCGGACGATCTGCGGGATTTCGACGTAGGCGTCAGTGGTGACCTCACCGGCCACGTGGACCAGCCCGGTGGTGGCCAGCGTCTCCACGGCAACCCGGGACTCGGGGTCCTTGGCCAGCAGGGCGTCGAGGATCGCGTCGCTGATCTGGTCACAGATCTTGTCGGGGTGTCCTTCGGTCACCGACTCTGAGGTGAACAGCCGGAGCGAGGCGGGCGTGGCCCCGTGAAAGTCAGGGATGTGCAGCGGTAAAGTCACTCAACTACCTTACTGGTTGGAAAACGGACGTCCGGCGGCGTGTGTCTCCGTGCGAAGGAGACGTTGATTACGCCAGGCTCAGGCCGGCGGAACAACCCGGCCCAGCTCGGCGCTGATCCGGTCAATCACGGCAGCCGCAACGTCGGATTTGGAACCCGACGCCTCTTGGGCTTCGGAGCCGGAGCGGGAAAGGATGACTACGGAGTTGGTGTCCTCGCCGAAGACCTTGCCGTCTCCGACGTGGTTGACCACGAGCAGGTCGCAGGCCTTGCGGCCCAGCTTGGCCTGGGCATACTCCAGGACGTCGCCGTCGGTATCCCCGGTCTCGGCCGCAAAGCCGACGATCAGCTGATGGCGGGAGGCCGCGTCGCGGACCTCCACGAGTTCCCGCAGGATGTCGGGGTTGCGGACCAGCGAGATCACCGGGTCTGCGACGTCGTCGCGCTTCTTAATCTTGGTGCCGGAGACGTTTGCGGGGCGGAAGTCTGCGACTGCAGCGGCCATGATCACGACGTCGGAGTCTGCGGCGGCGTGCAGGGCGGCCTTTCGCAGTTCCAGGGCCGTTCCGACCTTGACCACTTCGACGCCGTCGGGTGCCGGTACCTCCATGTGCGCCGCCAGCAACCGGACCCTGGCACCGGCATCGCGGGCCGCGGCGGCCAGCGCCACCCCCTGTTTACCGGAGGACCGGTTGCCGAGGAAACGCACCGGGTCCAGCGGTTCGCGGGTGCCGCCGGCGCTGATGGTAACGGTGAGTCCGGCCAGCGGCCGCGTCGCCGTCGGCGTCTGCGTGGCAGACGGTCCGGCGGAGAGCGGCAAAGACGGTGCCGCGTCTGCCGCCGCGTCTGCAGCCGGGTCCGACGGCGGCGGGGCGGTGCCGGGTGCGGTGCCGGCGAGAGCCATGGCCGCCCCGAAGATTGCCTCGGGTTCGGGCAGCCGGCCGGGCCCTGAGTCCGCGCCGGTAAGGCGTCCGGAAGCGGGATCGAGCACGGTGATCCCACGGCTGCGCAGGGTCTCGACGTTGGCCCGGGTCGCCGGGTGCTGCCACATCTCGGTGTGCATGGCCGGGGCCATCAGCACCGGGCAGCCGCCGGCCATCAGCAGCGTGTTGGTGAGGAGGTCGTTGGCCTGGCCGGTGGCGGCGCGTGCCAGCAGGTCGGCGGTCGCGGGGGCCACCACGATCAGCTCGGCCTCGTGGCCGAGGCGGACGTGGTTGACGGTGTGCACCTCGTCGAAGACGCTGTTACTGACCGGGTGCCCGGACAGCGCTTCCCACGTGGCGACGCCGACGAAGCGGGTCGCGGCCTCCGTGGGGATGACGGTGACGTCATGGCCGGCCTCAGTGAAAAGCCGGAGGAGCGACGCCACCTTATAGGCGGCTATCCCTCCCCCGACTCCGAGGACTATGCGCACGTGAGCTCCGCCGACGGCTGCGTAATTACTCTGCGGGTTCGATCGGCGTGGAAACGAGCTTGCCTTCGTTGATCTCGCGCAGGGCGATGGAGAGCGACTTCTCGTTCAGCTTGGTGTCGACCAGCGGGCCAACGTACTCGAAGAGGCCCTCGTGCAGCTGGGCGTAGTAGGCGTTGATCTGGCGTGCGCGCTTGGCGCCGAAAATCACCAGTCCGTACTTCGAGTCGGCAGCCTTCAGCAGCTCGTCGATCGGCGGGTTGATGATGCCTTCAAGGTTCGTGGACACGAATTCTCCAAATTCTAACGGGCCGATACGTCCCGGCGCCTAGCGTGGGTTCGGGGTCAGCCCCATGAGTGAAACAAGCTCGTCCGCTGCACGTCGAACGTCATCATTGATGACGGTGTGGTCAAACTCCGGCTCAGCGGCCAGTTCTAGTTTAGCGGTTTCCAGCCGTTGCTGCTGTTCCTCGGGTGTTTCCGTGCCGCGGCCCACCAGGCGGCGGACCATTTCGTCCCAGCTGGGCGGGGCCAGGAACACGAACTTGGCATCAGGGACGGCCAGCTTGACCTGCCGCGCGCCCTGCAGATCGATCTCCAGCAGCACCGACCGGCCCTCGGCTATGGCGGCGTCCACGGTGCTGCGCAGCGTGCCGTAGCGGTTGCGGCCGTGGACCACGGCCCACTCCAGGAGGTCACCGTGGTCCACCAGGGACCCGAATTCCTCGGCCGATTTGAAGAAGTAGTGAACGCCGTCAATCTCGCCCGGACGCGGCGGACGCGTCGTTGCCGAAACCGAAAGCCAGACGCCGGGATAGTTGTCCCGGATGTAGGTGGATACGGTGCCTTTGCCAACAGCCGTCGGGCCGGCGAGGACGGTCAGTCCCGGTTTGTTGCTCACATATTCCTTCGGCGGTGTTCGGATCAGCTCAGGGGTCCGAGCTATTTGTCGTCTATAAAATCTACCAGCGCCCGGCGCTGGTGAATTCCCAGGCCGCGGACCCGGCGCGACGCCGCAATGCCGAGCTGTCCCATGATGGCCGCGGCCCGCACCCGCCCGATCCCGGGCAGCGCCTCCAGCAGCTCCACGATCCGCATCCGGGCGATGGCGTCATCGGAGTCGCCGGAACCAAGCAGTTCCGCGATGGTCAGCTCCCCCGACTTCAACCGCTCCTTGGCCGTGGCCCTGATGGTTCTGGCGGCGGCGGCCTTGCCCAAGGCATCGGCACGCTCCTGCGGGGTGAGGGGTCGCAAGCTCACTGAAGTCCTCCCTGCATTGTCGGCCGGACCGTAGAAACGGCCCGGCCGGACGGGCCGAAAAGCGCCCGGACCGGTACGCGGACGTGTCCTGAACCTACCGTCTTGTTACCGCAGAAATCAATGGATGATTGCCATGGCCCCGGCGTGTTCGAACGTCAAGCCGGGCGCAGCACTCCCGACGTCGGATCACGGCGGCGCTGCCTCGTCCATTTGCCACGAATGGCCGGTAAGACGGTGCCGATAGCGGCCATTTGCGTCAACCGGGTGCGCCCCGCCCGGGATGACGGCGGCCTTCCTGCGCCCGTTCGCCACGAATGGCCGGTAAGACGGTGCCGATAGCGGCCATTTGCGTCAACTGGGTGCGCCCCGCCCGGGATGACGGCGTCCGGGGAACAAGCAGAGGAAGCGGGTGGCACCTAGGCCGTGCGCAGTTCCTCGAGCGTCCGCAGGGCCGCGTCGCGCAGCGCCTGGATCCCCGGTCCTGCGCCGAGAATGTCCCGGCTTGAGGTGCCGAGCACCTGGCCGTACGCGCTGCCGAAGGTGCGGCGAAGGTCCGCGGCCGTGGCACCCTGCGCGCCCAGCCCGGGAGCCAGGATCGGGCCGCGGACCGCGGCCAGGTCCAGTCCCAGGTCCGCCAGGGCGGAGCCGACGGTGGCGCCGATCACGAGGCCGACGGAACCCAGCCCTCCGGCGTCGTGATCAACCGCATACCGGCGGTTCTCCTCCGCGGCTGCCTGCACGATGCGGCGGGCCACGGAATCGGCGCCGCCGGCGTGCTGCACGGAGGCACCCTCGGGGTTGGAAGTCAGGGCAAGCACGAACACGCCGCGCCCGGTCTGCGCCGCGAGGTCCAGGGCCGGACGGAGCGATTCGAAACCCAGATACGGGCTCAGCGTCACCGAATCGGCGGCGAGGGCGGAGCCGTCCCGGAGCCAGGCGTCGGCGTACGCAGCCATGGTGGAGCCGATGTCGCCACGCTTGGCGTCGGCGATTGTCAGCACGGACGCGTCCGCGGCCGCGGCCAGGGCGCGTTCCAGCACAGCCATCCCGGCGGAGCCATGCCGCTCGTACAGCGCCACCTGCGGCTTCACCGCGGCCGCGAGCGGACCCACGGCCTCCAGCACGGTGAGCGAAAAGCGCTCCAGCCCTTCGACGTCGTCGTTCAGCCCCCAGGCCGCCAACAGCGCCGGGTGCGGATCGATCCCTACACACAGCGGCCCCCGGTCCGCCATGGCCCGGCCAAGCCGGGAGCCGAAGGACTCCCGGCCCACTGTGCGCGACGCCTCGGACTCAGGCATTCTGGCCGGCTGTGTCCTGCGAGACACGTTCCTGCGAGACACGTTCCCGCGAGACGCGTTCCTGCGAGGCAAACAGGGCGGCGGCGTGCTCCTGCAGGCTCGTGACGGTCCATTCGTAGGTGCGCAGCGCCTCGATCGCCTGGACGGCGGCGTTGAATTCGGCCACCGTCGTGATGCACGGAATCCCGATTGACGTCGCGGCGGCGCGCAGTTCGTAGCCGTCGCTGCGGGCTTCGCCGCCGGAGGGGGTGTTGAAGACCATGTCGATCTCGCCGGCGATGATGAGGTCGGCAATGGTGCCTTCCCCTTCGGCGCTGGAACCCTCGGCGACCTTGCGGACGGGGGTGGCCTGGATGCCGTTGCGGCGCAGCACGTCCGCGGTCCCGCCGGTGGAGACGATCTCGAAGCCGAGGTCGGAGAGCCGCTTGACGCCCATGATGACCGATCGTTTGTCCCGGTTGGCCACCGAGACAAAGATTTTGCCTTCGGTGGGCAGCGCGTTGTTGGCCGCGGCCTGGCTCTTGGCGAAGGCGGTGTCGAAGTGCTTGTCGATCCCCATGACCTCGCCGGTGGAGCGCATTTCCGGCCCGAGCAGCGAGTCCACCACCTTGCCCTCCGGGGTCCGGAAGCGGCTGAACGGCAGCACGGCCTCCTTGACCGAGACCGGTGCGTCCAGCGGCAGCGTGGAGCCGTCGCCGTTTTCCGGCAGCATCTTGTAAGCGGTGCGGAGTTGGTTGATGGTCACGCCGGTGCCGATCAGCGCTGCCGCCTTGGCCATTTGGACGCCGGTCGCCTTGGAGACGAACGGGACGGTGCGGGAGGCCCGCGGGTTGGCTTCGAGCACGTAGAGCACGTCCGAGGCGAGTGCGAACTGGATGTTGATCAGGCCGCGGACACCCACGCCCTCGGCGATCGCCAACGTGGCGGTCCGGACCCGGTCCAGCACATTATTTCCGAGGGTGATGGGCGGCAGCACGCAGGCCGAGTCGCCGGAGTGGATGCCGGCCTCTTCGATGTGCTCCATGATGCCGCCGAGGTACATTTCCGTGCCGTCGTAGAGGGCATCGACGTCGATCTCGACCGCGTCCTCGAGGAAGCGGTCAATCAGCACCGGGTGCTCGGTGGTGATCTCGGTGGCGTTGGCGATGTAGCGGGAGAGGTTCGGTTCGTCGTAGACGATCTCCATGCCGCGGCCGCCGAGGACGTAGGACGGGCGGACCAGCACGGGGTAGCCGATTTCGTCGGCGATCTTCTTGGCGTCCTCGAAGGACACGGCGGTGCCGTTTTTCGGCGAGATGAGGCCGGCCGCATCGAGCACCCGGGAGAACGCCCCGCGGTGCTCGGCAAGGTCGATCGCTTCCGGGGAGGTGCCCAGGATCGGCACGCCGGCGTCGGCGAGCTGCTGGGCGAGCTTGAGCGGAGTCTGGCCGCCGAGCTGGACGAAGACGCCCATCACCCCGCCGGTGCGCTCCTCGGCCGCGATGACCTCGAGGACGTCCTCGAGCGTCAGCGGCTCGAAGTACAGCCGGGTGGAGACGTCGTAGTCGGTAGAGACGGTTTCCGGGTTGCAGTTGACCATCACGGTCTCGTAGCCGGCCTTGCGCAGCGCCATCGAGGCGTGCACGCAGGAGTAGTCGAACTCGATGCCCTGGCCGATCCGGTTGGGACCGGAGCCGAGGATAATGATCGACGGTTTGGCGTGCAGCGCAACCTCGTCCTCCTCGTCGTAGGACGAGTAGTGGTACGGGGTGTAGGCGGCGAATTCGGCGGCGCAGGTGTCCACGGTCTTGTACACCGGGCGGATGCCGAGGGCCTGCCGGACGCCGCGGACGACGTCTTCTGAGTTGTGCGTCAGGGCGCCGATCTGCTCGTCGGAGAAGCCGTGGCGCTTGGCGCGCTTGAGCATCTCCGGCGTCAGGGCGGCGGCCTGTCGGATTTCGCGGGAGATCTCGTTCAGCAGCTGGAGCTGGTCCAGGTACCAGGGGTCGATCTTGCTGGCTTCGAAGAGCTGTTCGACGGTGGCGCCGCCGAGCATGGCGCGCTGGACCTGGTGCAGGCGGTCCGTGGTGGGCCGCTTTGACTTCTCGATCAGCTCCGGGACCTCCCATTCCGGGACGTGGCTGAAGTCCAGCTGGGAGCCCTTCTGCTCGAGGGACCGCAGCGCCTTCTGCAGGGCCTCGGTGAAGTTGCGGCCCATCGCCATGGCCTCGCCCACCGACTTCATGGTGGTGGTCAGGGTGGGGTCCGCGGCCGGGAATTTCTCGAAGGCGAACCGAGGGACCTTCACCACCACGTAGTCCAGCGTCGGCTCGAAGGAGGCCGGGGTCTTCTGGGTAATGTCGTTCGGGATCTCGTCCAGGGTGTAGCCCAGGGAAAGCTTGGTGGCGATCTTGGCGATCGCGAAGCCGGTGGCCTTGGAGGCGAGGGCGGAGGAGCGGGAGACGCGCGGGTTCATCTCGATGACCACGACGCGGCCCGTGTCGGGCTCGACGGCGAACTGGATGTTGCAGCCGCCGGTGTCGACGCCGACTTCGCGGATGACGGCGATGGAAATGTCGCGCAGTCGCTGGTATTCGCGGTCCGTGAGGGTCAGGGCCGGGGCGACGGTGATGGAGTCGCCGGTGTGCACGCCCACGGGATCGAAGTTTTCGATGGAGCAGACGACGACGACATTGTCGTTCTTGTCGCGCATCATCTCGAGCTCGTATTCCTTCCAGCCGAGGATGCTCTCTTCGAGCAGTACTTCGGACGTGGGGCTGTACTGCAGGCCCTGGCCGACGATCCGGCGGAGGTCGTTTTCGTCGTAGGCCAGGCCGGAGCCGAGGCCGCCCATGGTGAAGGACGGCCGGACCACCATCGGGTAGCCCAGGTCCTCGGCCGCGGCCAGGGCGTCGTCAATACTGTGGATGATGTGGCTGCGGGCCGATTCGGCGCCGCAGCGCGCGACGACGCCCTTGAACTTTTCACGGTCCTCGCCGAGCTCGATCGCCGCGATGTTGGCGCCGATAAGCTCCACGTTGTACTTTTCCAGCACCCCGTTTTTGTCCAGGGCGATCGCGGTGTTGAGTGCGGTCTGGCCACCCAGGGTGGGCAGGAGCGCGTCGGGGCGTTCCTTGGCGATGATCTTCTCCACCACCTCGGGGGTGATCGGCTCGACGTAGGTGGCGTCGGCGAACTCGGGGTCCGTCATGATGGTGGCCGGGTTGGAATTGACGAGGATGACCCGCAGGCCTTCCTCCTTCAGGACGCGCAGTGCCTGGGTGCCGGAGTAGTCGAATTCGGCAGCCTGGCCGATCACGATCGGGCCGGAACCGATGACCAGGACGCTTTTGAGGTCAGTTCTCTTGGGCATTACTTCGTGTCCTCAGTCTTGGAATCGGTGGCAGTCTTCGTCTCGGTTGCAGTCTCGGCCCCGGAGCCGGCATTCTTCGTGTCCGCCATCAGTTCGATGAAGCGGTCAAAGAGGTAGGCGGCGTCGTGCGGGCCGGCGGCGGCCTCAGGGTGGTACTGCACCGAGAAGGCCGGGATGTCGAGGCAGGACAGGCCCTCGACAACGTCATCGTTGAGGCTCACGTGGCTGACCTCGACGCGGCCGAAGCGCTGTTCGGGGGCCTGCGTGGCGCCGTCGAGCGGGGCGTCGACGGCGAAGCCGTGGTTCTGCGAGGTGATTTCCACCTTGCCGGTGCGGCGGTCCATGACGGGCTGGTTGATGCCGCGGTGGCCGTAGCGGAGCTTGTAGGTGCCGAAGCCCAGGGCCCGTCCCAGGATCTGGTTGCCGAAGCAGATCCCGAAGTACGGGATCTTCAGCTCGAGGACCGAGCGGAGCAGCGTGACCTGGTTGTCGGCGGTGGCGGGGTCACCGGGGCCGTTGGACATAAAGACACCGTCCGGGCTGAGGGCGGTGATGTCCCCGATCGTGGCGGTGGCCGGCAGCACGTGCACGCGGACGCCGCGTTCGGCGAAGCGGATGGGGGTCATCCGCTTGAGACCCAAGTCAATAGCGGTGATGCTGAACCGCGGCTCGCCGTCCCAGCCGAAGTCCCCGGGCTCCACCGTGTATGCGGCGTCCACGCTGACTTCCTCGGCAAGTCTGGCGCCTTCCATCGGCGCACTGGCCAGGACGGTGTCCACGAGTTCCTTGTCCGTGGCGCGGACCGCGCTGCCGGAGAAGATCCCGGCGCGCATGGTCTTGTGTTCACGCAGGTGGCGGGTGATGGCGCGGGTGTCGACGCCCTGGATGCCGACGATGCCCTGCTCGAGGAGCTCATCGTCCAGGCTGCGTTCTGAGCGCCAGTTGGACGGGCGGCGGGCGGCGTCGCGGACGATGTAGCCTGCCACCCAGATGCGCCGGGACTCGGCGTCGTCCTTGTTCACACCGGTGTTGCCGATGTGCGGTGCCGTCTGGACCACGAGCTGGCGGGCGTAGGAGGGGTCCGTGATGGTCTCCTGGTAGCCGGTCATGCCGGTGGCGAACACCGCCTCGCCGAGGGCGGTGCCGGTGGCGCCATAGCTGGTGCCGCGGAAGATCCGGCCGTCCTCGAGGACCAGGACCGCGGGGGTTGATGCTGCAGCTGCCCCGGCGGATTCTGACACTGCGGTCTTTCTCACTTCTGGTACTTCTGTTACTTCTGTCACTTCGTTGGAGTCCGTCACGTCGTTACTTTCCACTATCGGCGTTGGCCTGAGGGGCTGCGGAGATCAATTCCTGCAGCGCGGTGAGGAGGGTTGTCTTGTCGTCGGCGTGCCGGGTGCGGAACCCGGTGTCCAGCTCGCGGGTGCCGAGCATCCAGCTGAGCACCAGCAGTCCGTTTCTTTCGACGAACTTGCCGGCCATACCGCTTTCCTGGCGCACCCCGGTGAGCCGGGCGGCCGGGATGAACACCGGGCCCGCGCCGGAGCGCTCGAAGAGCACGCCTTCGGGGTGGACGCTGAGTTCGGCGTTGGTGCGGAGCCCTAAGTTGTGGACGGCGATGCGGTCCAGCCAGTCGCCAGCGGTGGTGGAGGCGACGTACTGGCCATCGGCGGCTGCCACCGGGGCGCCGAGTCCGGCGGGAACCTCGGGCAGCGGTCCGACGTCGGACTGCCGTCGCAGGCGGTTCCGCCAGCCGATGCCCAGCAGGGCAATGACGATGACGGCGAGGGAGAGCATCAACAGCCCGGGGAGCAGCCTGTCCATCAGTTGAGGCCCGCCGGTGCTGCGTCGGGAAGATCTGCCGGATACCGGTACGGGGTGTTGAGTTTGCCGTCAAGGACGGTCGGGTGGCCCTTGAAGAACGTCGCCACCACCTTGCCGGGAAGTTCCCGGCCGGCAAACGGAGAGTTACGGCCCATAGTTGCCATCTTAGAAGGGTCCACGGTCCAGCGCGCAGCCGGGTCCACCAGTATGACGTTGGCGGGTTCGCCGGCGTCGAGCGGGCGGCCCTGGTCTTCCAGCCGGCCGATGGCGGCCGGGGCGGTGGAGGTGACGCGGGCGAAATCAGCCCAGCCCATCAGCCCGGAATCGATCATGGTGTGCTGCACCACGGAGAGCGCCGTTTCCAGTCCGGTCATGCCCATCGCGGCCTGCGCCCACTCGCATTCCTTGTGTTCGCCCGGGTGCGGGGCGTGGTCCGTGCCGACGACGTCGATGGTGCCGTCGGCCAGCGCGGCGCGCAGGGCCTGCACGTCGGCGTCGGTGCGCAGCGGCGGGTTGACCTTGTACACGGGGTCATAGCTGCGGGCCAGTTCATCCGTCAGCCAGAGATGGTGCGGGGTGACCTCGGCCGTGACGTTGACGCCGCGGGACTTGGCCCAGCGCACGATTTCCACCGAGCCTGCGGTGGAGACGTGGCAGACGTGCAACCGGGACCCGACGTGCTGGGCGAGCAGGACGTCGCGGGCGATGATGCTTTCCTCGGCGACGGCGGGCCAGCCGGCGAGGCCAAGGACGGCGGAGACAACGCCTTCGTTCATCTGGGCACCGGCCGTGAGCCGGGGTTCCTGCGCGTGCTGGGCCACCACGCCGTCGAACGCCTTGACGTATTCGAGCGCGCGGCGCATGAGCACGGGATCGTGCACGCAGACGCCGTCGTCGGAAAAGACCCGGACCCGGGCGCGGGAATCGGCCATCGCGCCGAGTTCCGCGAGCCGCTCCCCCGCGAGGCCCACCGTGACCGCACCAACCGGGCGGACGTCCACCCAGCCGGCGGCGCGGCCCAGGGTCAGGACCTGTTCGACGACGCCGGCGGTGTCCGCCACCGGGGTGCTGTTGGCCATCGCATGCACGGCCGTATAGCCGCCCAGGGCCGCGGCGCGGGTGCCGGTCTCGACCGTTTCGGCATCTTCGCGGCCGGGTTCGCGCAGGTGGGTGTGGATGTCCACCATGCCGGGCAGGGCAATGAGGCCTGCGGCCTCGATGACGGTGGCGCCGTCGGCTTTGAGGTTCGGTCCGCGTCCGGCGATGAGCCCCGCGCGGATCAGGAGGTCTTCGGGGGCTCCGCCGAGTATGGCGGCGCCGCGGATCAGGTAGGTGCCGGCGCCGGCGTCCTGTTGCTGTGATGCCATCAGTGGCTCTCCTTGGTGACGGTGGCGGAGTTGGTGGGGGAAGCATTGGAGGTCCCGGCCGGCCCGCGGGTATCCCCGGAAAGCAGCAGGTACAGGACGGCCATCCGGATGGAGACGCCGTTGCGGACCTGGGCGAGCACGGTGGAGCGCGGCGAATCCGCGGCCGCGGAGGATATCTCCAGGCCCCGGTTCATCGGTCCCGGGTGCATGATGATCGTGTCCTTCAGGCCAAGCCGGTCGAGGGTGCGGAGCCGGTTGTCGTCGAAGCCCCAGCGGCGTGAATATTCACGCGTGGTGGGGAAGAAGGAGGCGTTCATCCGTTCCCCCTGCACCCGGAGCATCATCATCGCGTCAACGCCCCCCGCGAGGGTTTCGTCGAGGTCGTAGCTGATGGTGCAGGGCCACTTTTCGACGCCGACGGGCAGCAGCGTGGGCGGCGCCACGAGGGTGACTTCGGCGCCCAGGGTGCGCAGCAGCCAGACGTTGGACCGGGCCACCCGGGAGTGCAGCACGTCCCCGGCCATTGCTACGCGCATGCCCTTTAAATCCGCCCCGGCGGACGGGGTGCCGGCCAGCTTTGACCAGTGCCTGCGCATGGTGAACGCGTCCAGCAGGGCCTGGGTGGGGTGTTCGTGGGTGCCGTCGCCGGCGTTGATGACGGCGGCGTCGATCCAGTCGGTGGCGGCGAGCCGGTGCGGGGCGCCGGAGGCCCAGTGCCGGATGACGACGGCGTCCGCCCCCATGGCTGCCAGCGTCTGGGCCGTGTCCTTGAGGGATTCGCCCTTGGACACTGAGGAGCCCTTCGCGGCGAAATTGATGACGTCCGCGGAGAGCCTTTTGGCGGCGGCCTCGAAGGAGATCCGGGTGCGGGTTGAGTCCTCGAAGAACAGGTTGACCACGGTGCGGCCGCGCAGGGTAGGGAGTTTCTTGACCTCGCGCTCCCCCACGGCGGCCATTTCCTCGGCGGTGTCGAGGATCCGGATGGCGTTGGACAGGCTCAGGTCTTCGGTGGCGAGCAGGTGCTTCATACAGTGGCCTCGATTACCACTTCGTTGACGGGCAAACCGTCGGCGGAGTCGGTTTCCTCGAGCCGGACCCGGACTTTCTCCGACGAGGAGGTGGGGAGGTTCTTGCCGACGTGGTCCGCACGGATGGGCAGTTCCCGGTGGCCGCGGTCAATCAGCACGGCGAGGCGGACGATGCGCGGCCGGCCGAGGTCGATGATCGCGTCGAGGGCGGCGCGGATGGTCCTGCCGGAGTAGAGGACGTCGTCGATCAGCACCACCACCTTGTTGTCGATGCCGGTACGCGGCAACTGGGTGGGATACGGCGGGCGCATGGCCTGATGGGAAAGGTCATCGCGGAACATCGTCACATCCAGCTGGCCGACAATAGCGGCCGGGTCCACGGTGGGATCTGCGGCTGCAATCTTGGTGGCGAGCCTGACGGCGAGCGGGTAGCCCCGCCGCGGGATGCCCAGCAGGACCAGGTCCTGGGAGCCCTTGTTGGACTCGAGAATTTCGTGGGCGATACGAGTGAGTGCACGGTCGATATCCGCCTGGCTGAGTACTACTCGTGTGAGTACAACCTTGGCCGGAACCGGTGCTTCTGGAACAGAAGTCAACGCTCGTCTCCCCTTTCCCCGCCTCACGGGACGGAATTAAAAAAGGATTGTTTGCGCTCTCAAATTACCACAGCGGTGCCCGCGCCCGGCGCCGAAGTACTCACCGGCGACCGCAACCAGTCCGAGGTCAAGGCCGGACTCCGGACCGGGAACCCCTTGCCGACCAGGACAAAGGCCACTTCACCCATCACGGTCCGGAAACTGCTGCCGTACCCGGGCCAACGCGTCCTGCCGTACCCGGGCCAACGCGAAACCGAAGGCGACGACCCCCGCCTCAGCACCACCTCCACTTGTCGGTGCTCCCTGATGTAATTGAGGTATGGAAAGCAGGACAGCGTGGAGTGCGGAGAGCGGGGCGGCGGTGGCGGCCGTCGCCGCGTCCGCTGCCGTGCTGGCTGCCTTCATCGGCGCCGGCGCGGGCCACGCTGATCCGTCCGGCGCCGGGGCCGGGGCCCTGCGGGAGGGCTATCCGCCCGACGCCGGTGCCCGGGCCCTGTTGGACGGCAATCCGGTGCGGGATCTGGCCGATGATTGCCTGGACGCTCTCGCGGACGTGGCCCGGCTGGAGGCCCGGACCGCGGCACTGAAAGTGCGGCTGGCCGCGGACTACGCCCAGGCCACCCGTGCCCTGGCACCCCCGGGGGCGTCCCCGCAGGAACGCACCATGCAGGAGATGTCCCTAGTCGCGGAGCTCGCCTGCGTTTTGACCGTGAGCGAACGAACCGCCGGTGCACTGCTGGCCGACTGCCAGACCCTCGCGACGGCGCTGCCGCTGACCCTGACCGCGTTGCAGGCCGGCACGATCTCCTGGGCCCACGCCCGGATCATCTGCGAGGAAACCACGGGCCTTGACACGGCCGGGGCGGCCGGCCTGGAAGCGCACTTCCTGGACCCCGCCGCGCCCGACCCCGCCCGCGGGGCCCCGCCCGGGGACCTCGTTCCGGGCCGGTTCCGCGCCAAAGCCCGCACCTGGCGCGAACGCCACCACCCGGTAAGCATCGAGACCCGCCACACCAAAAGCGCTGCGGACCGGCGGGTCGAGTACCTCCCGGACCGGGACGGCATGGCCTGGCTCTCGGCCTACCTCCCCGCAGCTGCCGCCGCAGGGATCTGGGACCGGGCCACCGCCGCCGCCCGCGCCCTCCAAAACCCTAACGAGGCCCGCACCCTGACCCAGCTCCGCGCCGACATCACCGCCACCTGGCTCCTCACCAACACCGGAACCACAGGCGAGGCTACCTGCGGGACGGCCTGCGGCGGGACCGGCTTGTGCGGGGGCGTCCCGTCCCCGCGGGCGCAGGTCCTGATCACCGTCCCGGTCCTGTCCCTCCTCGGCGCCACCGGGGAACCGGCCATGCTGGACGGGTACGGGCCGATCCCGCCGTCCATGGCCCGCCGCCTGATCGCCGACGGCGCCGAGTCCTTCCACCGGGTCCTGACCGACCCCCGGGACGGAGCGCCCCTGGAAATCGGACGGACCAGCTACCGCCTCACCAAAGCCCAGCGTCAATGGCTCCGGCTCCGCGACGGCAGATGCCTCTTCCCGGGCTGCAACAACCACTCCCTGGACAACGACGCGGACCACCTCCTGGCCTGGGCCGACGAAGGCACCACCGGCATCGCCAACCTCGGACAAGCATGCCCCCGCCACCACCGCCTCAAACACAACACCGCCTGGACCCCCACCGGCGCCAGCAAAAACCACCCGCCAGGATGGACCTCACCCACAAACAGGCACTACCCCAGCGAACACCAGGACTGGGAACCACCCCACTGGCCCGACCACACCCTGACCACAGACGCAGGTCCTGACCCGGGCCTGGGTGCGGATCCGGGACAGCATCCGGACCCGGCGCCCACCGGACACCCCAGCCCGGATCCAGGGCGGGATCCCGGACCGCAACTGCCCCTTGACCCCTTCCCGGACTGGCACCAATTCACCGCCGCAGAAACAGATGATTCAGGCTGGCCGACGCCACTCGGCGACCCTTTCCCGGAAGACCTCCTGCCGCACATCCTGCCGGAATCCTCGCTCCGCTAGAATTTCTTGCTCGCGTGAAAGAAAGAACTCTTCACGGGACACTTAGTTATCAGGAAGAAGTCATCCGATGTCCGGGGGGAACACCATGCTGGCCGCCGAAGAGCAAGCGTTCATTGACCTGCACACTCAGCATTCCGCGCGAGTCTACGGCTACGTTGCCTGCCGAATCAATGACCGCCACCGCGCCGAGGAACTGGCGGCGGATGTCTTCAGAATTGCCTGGCAGAAGCAACTGTCGGAACCGCCCGGCATTGGCTGGCTGCTCGCCACCGCCCGGAATGTGATCGGCAATGAATACAAGGGACGACGCCGCCGCCAGGAACTTGTCGAGCGGCTGAAAGAGGAGGCTCTCAGCCAGGTCCCCGCAGCAAACACTGAAGAACGGGCGGCCGTGGCAGGGGTGCTGGCGCAGCTGAGGGAGAGGGACCGCGAGGTTCTTATGCTCAGCTATTGGGACGAGCTGACCACCGCTGAACTGGCCCAGACGCTGGGATGCTCTCCTTCGGCCGCTGCGGTCCGCCTGCACCGGGCCCGCCGGGCGTTCGCGAAGGCTGCACCCTCCCACCTCATGACCGAACGGAAGGACTAGCCATGGACCGCATCGAACAGCTCATGAAGGATGCCAAGCCGCGGGTGGAAGTACCAGGCTCAGCACTAGACAGCCACGCCGCCCGCTCGATCGTCTACTCCACGGATCCAAATATTGTCCGCCTGACAGGGCGCACTCCGGCGCGGCGCACTGCCGTGCGGACTGCGGCGGCAACCGCGCTTGCTGCTGCGGCCGTGGTGGGCGCAGTGATTCTCGGCGGGAACCTGATGCCGCAGCCGGCGCCCGGCCCGGCCCAGACCGCCAGCCCGACGCCGGCGGATACCGCCAGCGCCACGCCGGCCTCCCCAGGCCCCTCTGTCGCCGCTCCCACGGCGCCTCCCACTCAAACGGGCAAAGCAGCTTTGAGTACCGAAGGCATCGCGTGCACCGTGGCCAACATTGACCAGCAGCGCAATGACCGGCAGCGGGCCATCACTCCAATTTCTCCCGCCGAACAGGGCTACTACACGGTTCTGGGCTGCGCCGACGGTTGGCTCGCCTATTCCATCTCAGATGACGGGGTCCGGGCGCTCCAGCTCGACGGCGGCAACGCCTGGTTCCTTATTGCCAAACTGCAGAACGGCCGTTTCCTCTGGGATGTCCGGCAGGAGTCGTCCAGCGTCTTCAACTGGGAGTTCCAGGCTGCGAACAATCAGGGCCTCACGCCACAGCAGGCCATGGACAAGGAATTTGCAACCGACGGCATACCGGTGGAACTCCGGCCGCAGCTGGTGGGCGATGGCCCGTCAGTCGGATAGCTGGGGTGCCCCGCGGCAGATATAGGGTGGAGCACATGAAGCTCACTCCGGTCACTCTCTGCTTCCTGCTCCGTGAAGTGGAGAGCGGCACTGATGTGCTGCTGGGCCTGAAGCGGACCGGCTTGGGCACGGGCAAGATCGTGGGCCTTGGCGGCCACGTCGAGTTGGGGGAGAGCGACGCCGAGGCCGTGGTCCGGGAGGTTTGGGAAGAAGCCGGGGTCGTCGTCCGCCAGGAGGACCTGTCCCATGCCGGCGTCGTCGAGTTCATCTTTCCCTCTCGGACGGAGTGGAACATGTCGTGCAGGCTGTTCACCGCCAGATATTGGGAAGGCGAACCCGCGGAAAGCCCGGAAATTACGCCCGAATGGTTCGACGTCGAAGCGCTTCCGCTGCACCGCATGTGGCAGGATGCCGAGCATTGGCTGCCTCCGGCCCTGGCAGGTGAAAGGATCGACGTCGTCGTGGTCCTCAACGAGGACAACGAAACAGTCGCGTCGGTCCGGAATTCTTCCACACCGGGGTGACCTCAGCTTCCCCACCGAATTTTTCCGCGAATCGAAATCGCGGGGCGGGGAATGCCGCTGCCCTGCCTGTAGCCTAAGCTTCGGACATTGCGCCGCGGTGATCCACGCAGTTCCTTCGCACACAGGCAAGCGGCACACGGACCATTTGGGGGCAGGACATGGACTCTAGTAATCACGACATTCTGGGCAGGGATCCTCACGACGGGGCACCGGAAAAGGGAAGCCCGGCACGCCGGCGCTGGCCTTTGGCGGCGGCCGTCGGTGCCCTCGCCGTGGCGGCAGTCGCCGGGGGCATTGCTGTGGCCGGATACATGGGGTCCGGGGACCCGGCGCCCGCGGCAGGCTCGACGGCCGGGGTGGTGGCGCCGACAGCGTCCGCGGCGCTGACGACGGCGCCGTCGCCGGCAGTTGTGCCGTCGGTGTCCGTGCCGCCATCCGCGGCGCCCTCAACGTCCGCCCCGGCCACACCCCCGCCTTCCACCGGGGCCTGGCAGACTTTCACCAGCGCCGATGCAAAGGTCAGCTTCGACTACCCCTCCACATGGAGTGTTTCCACTCCCGCCGGGGCGTACGGATCCGGGGCGGTAGATGTTGACGTCGCGAACGAAGCCGCTGTGGTGGTGGCGTCCCTGCACTTCGGGCCGTCAGGCGGAATCGGCGGCGCGTGCCAGGGTTCGGTTCCCTATACGGTGCTTGATGTGGTCGAAGTCAATCTTCCTTACCAGCCCTCGAAGGGGTCCGTCACACCGAGGTTTGCTTTCCGGGCACTCCAGGAAACGGACCACGTCACGGCGTCCTACGGCCTGACCAGCACCCCGGCCGGGCAGAACGGCAGCACCTGCATGTTCTACAACGTGGTCAACGGCCCCGCCGAGTCGCCGATGTACTCCTTCGCCGACGCTTTTCAGGTCCGCATCGGTGGCACGGAGGAAGTTCCCGGCCGCAAGGGGGCCAAGACGTTCCCCTCCCTCGATGCCGCGCGCGCCTACATGCAGACCCCCGAGTATGTGAACGCGAAGCGCATGATCACCTCGCTGAAGATCAACGCAGGCTAGCGGGCATTTTCGCTAGTTCGTCGGGGGCCCGGGTCCCAGGGTGTGGGATCGCCGGGCTCAAGGACATGCCCCGCGCCGGGGCCAGCGGGTGGACATAGTCCGGATATGCCCAGTCCCGGGTGCGAAGAATGGGCATGTCCTCCCGGCGCGAAGAGATCCTGGCCCCGCCGAGATCCCCGATGAATTCGCGAAAATGACCCCTAGCCGCAACGCCCGCCAGGGAGAAAAAAGGCTGGCCGGCCACCTCTAAAAGGTGACCGGCCCGCCGTCGTAATCTGCTTGGGTGCTGAGGGGGAACTACTTCACATGCCGTTCCTCGACGCCGTTGTATTCGCTCAGTGGGCGGATCAGTGAGTTCGCGTCCAGCTGCTCCATGATGTGCGCGGTCCAGCCGGTGATCCGGCTGGCAACGAACAGGGGAGTGAAGGTGGGGGTGTCGAAGCCCATCAGGTGGTACGTCGGGCCGGCCGGATAGTCAAGGTTCGGCTTGATCGCCTTGGCCTCGTCCATCGCCGACTCCAGACCGTTGTACAGCCCCAGCAGCTCGGGCCGGCCGTAGTGCGCGATCATCTTATCCAGTGCCGCCTTCATGGTGGGGACCCGGGAATCGCCGTGCTTGTAGACACGGTGGCCGAAGCCCATAACCTTCTTTTTCTGGGCCAGGGCGTCCTCCATCCAGGCCTTGGCCCGGGTGGCAGCCTCGTCCAGCGACTCTTCCGGACGGATGCCGATCTCGTCGAAGGTGTGCATCACGGCCTCGTTTGCGCCGCCGTGCAGCGGGCCCTTGAGCGCGCCGATGGCACCGGTCACGGCCGAGTGCAGGTCCGAGAGCGTCGAGGTGATCACGCGCGCCGTGAACGTCGAGGCGTTAAAGGAATGCTCGGCGTACAGGATCATCGAGACGTTGAACGCCTCAACAACCTCCTGGACGGGCTCCTCGCCGAAGGCCATCCAGAGGAAGTTGGCGGAGTAGCCCAGATCGTCGCGGGGCTCCACTGGTTCAATGGAGCGTCCCGCCGCATGACGGCGGCGCTGGTCGTAGGAAACCACCGCGGGCATTGCCGCGAACAGGTCCACGGCCTTGGCCATGTTGGCCTCGCGGGAGGAATCCTCCGCCAGCGGGTGCCGGGCGCCCATGACTGAAGCTGCCGTACGGCAGACATCCATCGGGTGCGAGGAGGTCGGCAGCGCGTCGATCACCTGTTTGACCACCGGGTCCAGCGCACGCCCGGCGCGTTCCCGCGCCGAGAACTCCGCCAGCTGCTCCGTGGTGGGCAGCTCGCCGTTCCAGAGCAGGTAGGCGACTTCCTCGAAGCTGCAGTTCGCGGCAAGCTCCTGCACGGGGTAACCGCGGTAGAGCAGCGAATTGGTGTCCGGGTTCACCTTGGAGACCGCGGTGTAGTCCACCACGACGCCGGCGAGGCCCTTTTTGATCTCTTGTTCAGCCATGCTGAAACTCCTTTGTTCCTGTCGCGTGTGTTGGACCGGCCGGAGCCGGGAGCCCGTTGCGGGGCCTACTGTCCCGGGATCTGGAAATTGAAAACTCCGGTATCGAAGCTGTTGTAGGCCTCGTAGTCGACGAGGTCATACAAACGCGCCCGGGTCAGCATGGTCCCGACCTGGGCTTCCTGGCTACCGTCAGCCTTAATCGATTCCAGCGTACGCTCCGCAGCGCCCATGGCACTACGGAGCAGCGTCACCGGGTAGATGATCATGTTAACCCCGACGCCGGCGAGCTGATCCGCCGTGAACAGCGCGCTCTGGCCGAACTCGGTCATATTGGCCAGGATCGGCACGTCGACAGCATCGCGGATCGCCTGGAACTCGCTGAGATCCTTCATGGCCTCCGGGAAGATGGCGTCAGCGCCGGCGTCCACGAGCGCCCTGGCTCGGTCCTGTGTGGCCTGCAATCCGTCTGTGGCGCGGATGTCGGTCCGCGCCATGATCAGGAAGTTCGGGTCCCGCCGGGCATCTGCCGCCGCCCGGATGCGCTTGGTGGCGGTGTCGAGGTCCACCACGTTCTTGCCGTCCAGGTGGCCGCAGCGCTTCGGGTTGAACTGGTCCTCGATGTGCAGTCCGGCGAGGCCTGCGTTCTCGAGTTCCTGGACCGAGCGGGCCACATTCATCGGCTCGCCGAAGCCGGTGTCGGCGTCAACGATGCACGGCAGGTCCGTCATCCGGGCGATCTGCCCCGCGCGGGTGGCCACCTCGGTGAGCGTGGTCAGCCCGATGTCGGGCAGGCCCAGGTCGTTGGCCAGGACGGCGCCGGAAATGTAGACCCCGGAAAAGCCCTTTTCCTCGATCAGCCGGGCCGAGAGCGGGTTGAACGCGCCCGGGAACTGCTGGATCGTCCCGGACGCCAGGAGTTCGCGGAAACGGACCCGTTTCTGCTCCGGGGTGACCTTCGAGTACAGCATTTAGAAGAGTCCCTTCGGTGCGGCGGCAAGGTCGATCACGCCGTCGGCGGCCTGGATGTTGAGCTGGTCCAGCTCACCGGCAGCCAGTTCGGGCAGGCGGGCGGCGGCGGCGAGGAAGCGTTCGATTTCTTCTTCGGCGACGAGGCCGGCGGCGAGGGAGCGGAACTTGTGGACGTACTGTTCCCGGGCGAACGGCCGGGCGCCCAGCGGGTGCGCGTCGGCGACGGCGATCGACTCGGTGATGACCGTGCCGTCCGTGAGCGTGATGACCACGGTGCCGCCGAAGGCCTTTTCGGCGATGTCCAGGGAGTGATAGCGCCGGGTCCATTCCGGGTCCTCGACGGTGGTGACCTTGTGCCAGAGTTCCACGGTGTCCGGGCGTGCGGCGCGTTCCGGGGCGTAGGAATCAACGTGGTGCCAGGCGCCGTCCTGCAGGGCGACCGTGAAGATGTAGGGGATGGAGTGGTCCAGCGTTTCGCGGCTGGCCGTGGGGCTGTACTTCTGCGGATCGTTGGCGCCGGAGCCGATCACATAGTGGGTGTGGTGGCTGGTCTTGATCAGCACTGACGCCACGTTGGCCGGGTCGGTGACCTCGGGGTGCCCGCCGTTCAGCTTGCGGGCCAGGTCGATCCAGGCCTGCGCCTGGTACTCGGCGGAGTGTTCCTTGGTGTACGTGTCCATGATGGCGCGCTTGGCTTCGCCGGGCGTTGGCAGCGGCACGGTGTAGGAGGCGTCGGGGCCGTCCAGCAGCCAGGCAATGACTCCGTCTTCGCCCTCGTAGATCGGCACCGGGGAGGTCTGGCCGCGGATGGCACGGTCCGCGGATTCGACGGCCATCTTGCCGGCGAACGCCGGGGCGTGGGCCTTCCATGTGGAGATCTCACCTTTGCGGGACTGCCGGGTGGCCGTGGTGGTGTGCAGTGCCTGGCCGATCGACTGGAAGATGGTCTCGACCTCAAGCCCGAGCAGGGTGCCAATGCCGGCGGCTGCGGAGGGGCCGAGGTGGGCCACATGGTCGATTTTGTGCTTGTGCAGGCAGATGGCCTTGACCAGGTTGACCTGGATCTCGTAGCCGGTGGCGATGCCGCGGATGAGGTCCTGGCCGCTGGCGCCCACGTGCTGGGCCACGGCCAGGATGGGCGGGATGTTGTCGCCCGGGTGGGAGTACTCCGCGGCGAGGAACGTGTCATGGTAGTCGAGTTCGCGGACCGCGACGCCGTTGGCCCAGGCCGCCCACTCCGGGGCAACGCGCTCGTCGATGCCGAAGACCTTCGAGCCCTTGCCGCCGGTGGTGGGGCCGTGGGTCAGGGCCTGGGCGCGGGCCGCTACGATCGGGGCGCGGTTCAGCGAGGCGATGGCCACCGAGGCATTGTCGATGACACGGTTGATCACCATGTCGGTGACCTCGGCGGTGACGGCGACGGGATCCGCGGCCACCTTGGCGATCTTGAAGGCGAGCTGGTCCTCGCGGGGCAGGTTTTCCTCGCTCTTGTACACGCGGACGTGGTGTTCCTTAACCATGGTGCTCCTTCATTTAGTGAGGTACGTGGGTTTTAGTGAGGTGCGTGGGTGGCTTTGACGTGGGAAAGACTTCGGTGCAGATGAAGGGTGGTGGCGGCTTCCGCCAGCCGGGGGTTGCCGGCGGCGATCGCCTCGGCGATGGCGGCGTGTTCGGCGGCGGCGGCGGTCAGCCGTTCGGCGTCGTCGGCCGCCAGCCGGCGGACGCGGACCAGGTGCACGCGCAGGCTGCGCATCGCCTGGGCCAGGTAGGAATTGCAGATCGCGGCGTCGATGGCCGAGTCCAGCCGCCCGACCAGCCCGTAGTAGTCGTGCCGGGCCGGGTCCCCGGCGCTGATCAGCGCGGGGGCCAGGAGAAGTTCAATCCGGAGCTGTTCGAAAGTGGCGGCGTCGCCGCGTTCGGCAGCCAGCGCCGCGGCCCTGCACTCGAGGGTCCCGCGCAGTTCGAAGAGTTCGTCGATGTCCTCCAGCGAGATATCGGTGACGACGACGCCGCGGCCGCCTGCCGTCGTCGTCAGTCCTTCCGCGGTGAGGCGGCTGAGGGCCTCCCGGAGCGGCGTGCGTGAGATGCCGAGGCGCCCGGACTGCTCCACTTCCGCAAGGACCGTTCCGGGGAGGAGGCGCCATGCGATGATGTCCTCGCGCAGGGCCGCGTAGGCCTTATCGCTGGCGCGCATCCGGCCTCCTTCATTGACTGACGGTTCCATCGGCTGACGGGTTCGAGTGGCTAACGGAGTCCAGTGTATACACGCTACTCATATTTACGCAGTAATCTCCACAAAACAGGCCTAAAAACCGCAGTTATGTATACACAGGCATTGTGTCCTGCGCCCGGACAGGGCTACCATGAGCCTCATCACATTGTCGTGGACGGGATTCAATTTCATGGTTACCAAGAACTACCAGGACAGCTACGCCCGCAGCCTGGCGAAACCCGCAGAATTCTGGCTGGAAGCCGCCGGGAAGATCTCATGGACCACTCCGCCGCAGCATGGCCTTGATGCCGGCAGGGCGCCGCTGTACCGCTGGTTCCCTGACGGCGTCCTCAACACGTCCTACAATGCCCTGGACCGGCACGTCGAGGAAGGCCGGGGCGCGCAGGACGCCCTGATTTATGACTCCGCCATGCTCGGCACGCAGCAACGCTACAGCTACGCGGAACTCACCGATCTCGTGGCCCGCTTCGCAGGGGTCCTGCGCAGCCACGGCGTCGGCAAGGGGGACCGCGTGGTGATCTACCTGCCGATGATCCCCGAGGCCGCCATAGCCATGCTGGCCACCGCACGCCTCGGCGCCGTGCACTCCGTCGTCTTTGGCGGCTTCGCCCCCAAGGAACTTGCCGCCCGCATCCGCGACGCCGCCCCGGCGGCAGTAGTCACGGCCTCCGGCGGCATTGAGCCCTCGCGCCGGATCGAGTACCTGCCCGCCGTCGAGGAAGCCCTCGGCCTGGCCGGAACACCGGACACACCGGTGCTGGTCAAGGCGCGGGACGGCTTTGCCTCCTCGGTTGCCGACCACGCCGGCTGGCTGGACTGGGACACCGAGATGGCCACCGCCGCGCCCGCCGCGCCGGTCGACGTCAAGGCCACGGATCCCCTCTACATCCTGTATACCTCGGGAACCACCGGCGCCCCCAAGGGCGTGGTGCGGGACAATGGCGGCCATGCCGTGGCGCTGCGCTGGACCATGGAGAACATCTACGACGTCGGCCCCGGCGACGTGATGTGGACCGCCTCCGACGTCGGCTGGGTCGTAGGGCACTCCTACATCGTGTACGGGCCGCTGCTGGCCGGCGCCACGACGGTGATCTACGAAGGAAAGCCCGTCGGCACCCCCGACGCCGGAGCCTTCTGGCGGGTGATCCAGGACCACAAGGTCAACGTGCTCTTTACCGCGCCCACCGCCCTGCGCGCCATCCGGAAGGCCGACCCGGAGGCGAAACTGCTGGAGAAGTACGACATTTCCAGCCTGCGGACCCTGTTCGCGGCCGGCGAGCGGCTGGACACCGACACGTACCACTGGGCGTCCCGGATCCTCGGCGTACCGGTGGTGGACCACTGGTGGCAGACCGAGACCGGCTGGGCCATCTGCGCCAACCCGCGCGGGCTCGATGAGCTGCCCATCAAGGCCGGCTCGCCCAGCGTGCCGATGCCCGGCTTCAAGCTCAACATCGTCGACGGTGCCGGCGAGGACGTCGAAGCCGGGACGGAAGGGAACATCGTCCTGGCGCTTCCGCTGCCGCCGGGCACCCTCACCACGCTCTGGGGCGACGACGAGCGCTATGTCTCCTCCTACCTCCAGGCGTTCGAGGGTTACTACGCCACCGGGGACTCCGGCTACCGGGACGACAACGGCTACCTATTCGTCATGGGCCGGACCGACGACATCATCAACGTGGCCGGCCACCGGCTCTCCACCGGGGCCATGGAACAGGTGATCGGCCAGCACCCCGCGGTGGCCGAGTGCGCCGTCATCGGCGTTGCGGACCCGCTCAAGGGACAACGCCCCAGCGGCTACGTGGTGCTCAAATCGGGAGTCGACATCCCCGCGGAGAGCCTGGTCAAGGAGCTGATCGCCCTGGTCCGCCGCGACATCGGTGCCGTGGCGGACTTCAAGCACGTCACCGTCGTGGACGCGCTGCCCAAGACCCGCTCGGGAAAGATCCTGCGCAAGACCATGCGCCAGATCGCCGACGGCGACGACTATGTGGTGCCGTCCACGATCGAGGACGCCGGCGTGATCGACCAGCTCATCGAGACCCTGCGCCCCGCCGCCCACAGAATGACGGGGGCGTAGCCGCGTCACGCACAGCGGGCTTTTGGGCGCCTCCGGCAGGCCCGACGGCGGGAATCCGGCAGTGCGGCGGAGGGGCCCTCTCGAAACTCTGCGGTGCGTGACGCCCGGCGGGGGAGTACCTTGCCGTCAGGCTCCTGCGCTACGGTCCCGGCCGGGTCCAGCGGTATTCGTTCTCCGGCCGGCCGGGGGCGCCGTAACGCGCAGCGCGGGAGGCCGTGCCGGCGTCGGCCAGGTACTCGAGGTAGCGCCGCGCGGTCACCCGTGACATACCGAGCGCGTCCATCACTTCACTGGCAGACACAGCCCCGGTCTGCTGCTTCATGAATTCCTGCACGGACTCCAGAGTGGACTCCGCCAGTCCCTTCGGCAGCGGCAGCTCGGAGGGTGCCCGGAGGCTCGCGAACGCCTGGTCAACATCACTCTGGGAGGCGCCGGCCCCGGAATGACCCGTGCCGGGGGAGGCCAGCTGTTGCCGGAAGAGCCGGTAGCTGGCCAGCTTGTCCGCGAAGGTGGCGTAGGTGAACGGCTTGATCAGGTACTGGACCACACCGGTGGCCACCGCGCTGCGGACGATGTTCAGTTCGCGGACGGCGGTGATGGCGATGATGTCCGCGAAGAGGCCCGCGGCCCGCATCCGGCGCGCGATGTCGAGCCCGTGCAGATCCGGGAGGTTCATGTCCAGCAACACCAGCTCCACCGGGTTCCCGGCGGCTGCGAACTCCGTCATCAGCCGCAGGGCGGTCTGCCCGTCGGGGGCCGAGCCGGCGAGGGTGAATCCCGCCAGCCGGCCGATATAGGCCGCATGGGCGGCTGCGGCGATCGGCTCGTCCTCGACGACGAGTACGCGGATGGCGCTCACTGCTGTCCCTTCGTCGTAGTGGTCAGGGACGTCGCCGGCGATGCCGCCGGAGCCGTCGGCAGCGTGATGTGGAACAGTGCCCCGGCCGGGCTGCTGATGGTCATGCTACCGCCCAGGCGGTGCACCGCCTGCCGGACCAGGGCCAGCCCGAGGCCGCGGCCGTAGGGTCCCGCCGCCTTGGTGCTGAAGCCATGCCGGAAAATGTCCTCCACGGCCTCCGGATCGATCCCCGGCCCGCTGTCCTCCACCGTGATCTCCAGAGCCCCGGCGACGGTCTCGACCGTCAGGTCCACGAGCCGGGGCGCCGGAGCCTCGGCCGCGGCATCGATGGCGTTATCCAGCAGGTTGCCCAGGATTGCCACGAGGTCCTGGACGGCCAGGCCGGTCACGGCGGTGGGGCCAGTCCTGTTCCCTGCGGTGGTGAGGGTCAGTTCGACGCCGCGCTCGTGGGCCTCGGCGGCCTTGCCCATGATCAGGGCACCAAGCACGGGTTCTTCGATGGAGCTCACCACGTCATCGGTCAGCCGCTGGCTGAGTTCGAGGTCCCTGGTGGCGAAATCCAGTGCTTCGGCGCCGCGGCCCAGCTCCATCAGCGAGACGATCGTGTGCAGCCGGTTGGCGTGTTCGTGGGTCTGGGCACGGAGGGCATCGGAGAGCGTGCGCATGGTTTCGAGTTCGCTGCCCAGCGATTCGATCTCGGTGCGGTCCCGGATCGTGGCTACGGTGCCGAAAACGGCCGCGCGCTGCCGTCCCGTGGCGTCGCCCGGTCCCACCGCAGGGCCCTGGTTCACCACGAGGATCCGCGGGCCGGTCAAATGGATCTCATCGAGCGCGGTCCTGCCCGATTCGAACAGCTCCTTGAGGCTCGGGGCAAGCGGCAGTTCGGCGAGCGACGGCGCCGCCAGGCTGCGGCCGCCCCGCTGGTCCGGCGGTGAGCCGCCGTCGGACGGGCCGGGCGGGAGCCCCATCAGCACGGCGGCCTGATCGTTGTACATCACCACCCTGCCCTTGGGGTCGATCAGGATGACGCCCTCGCGCACCGAATGGAGCACCGATTCGTAGTAGGCGAAGAGCTGGGCCAGCTGCTCCGGACCCCATCCCCGCGTCACTTGGCGCAGGTATCGCCCCAGCAGCCAGGACGCCATCGAACCGCCCGCGAGCAGGGCCAGGCCCAAAGCCACGAGGGCCGGCAGCCGGCCGGAGACGGCGACATCCACGGTCCGGACCGTGACGCCGGCGGAGACGAGCGCCAGGACGGTACCGTCCGCGTCCTTCACCGGCGCGATGGTGCGGACCGAGGGGCCCAGCGTGCCGGCGGTGATTTCGGTGAAGATCTGGCCGTCGAGAGCCGTGTCTATCGAACCTATATAGGGCTTCCCCAGCTCCTCTTCGCGGGGGTGGGTCCACCGGGTGCGGTCCGGGGCCATGATCGTGATGAAGTCCGCATCCGCATCCTGCATAACCTTCAGGGCATAAGGCTGGAGCAGCGCTGACGGATCGGCGGTGCCCGCCGCCTCCCGCACGAAGGGTGTGTCGGCCATCGCGACCGCAATGCCGGCCATCCGCCGGCCGGCCTCCTCGTAGGCGGAGTCGCGCGCATCAACGAAAGTGGCCGTACCGACGATGGCCGTCAGTGCCACCATAAACAGCAGGTGGGCCACAAAAAGCCTGCGGGCGATGCTCCAGCGGTGGATCATCAACACCTTCCATGACCAATATGAACGCAAGGGTGATGCGCGTCACCCCGTCATCAATGATGGGGTTACACACAAAACGGACGTGATGGGGCCCGCAGCCTGCGCCGCACCAGTGTCCAGCCTATCCAAGGAGAACACCATGGCCTCTCAACGAGGAGAGTCAGCGGCGCCCGCCGCGACCGCGGTCAAGAAGCGCAAGGGACTCGACAAGTCCCATTACCTGTACATCGCGGTCATCGTGGCGGTCGTCCTCGGCGCCCTGGTCGGACTGCTGTTCCCCGAGGTAGGCAAGTCCCTCAAGCCGCTGGGCGACGGATTCATCAAACTCATCAAGATGATGATTGCCCCGATCATCTTCTGCACCATTGTGCTGGGCATCGGCTCGATCGCCAAGGCTGCCACGGTCGGCAAGGTCGGCGGGCTGGCCCTGGGCTACTTCATCGTCATGTCAACGTTTGCGCTCGCCATCGGCCTCGTGGTGGGCAACCTGGTCCACCCGGGTGAGGGCCTCAAGCTCGCCCCCTATGATCCGAACAAGAAGGCTGCCACGGACAGTACGGTCGATTTCCTGCTGGGCATCATCCCCAGTGACATCCCGGTGCTGCCGACCCTCTTCGCAGCGATCCTGGTGGGCTTCGCGCTCCAGAGGATGGGCACCCAGGGCGCCCCGATCCTCAAGGCCATCGGACACGGGCAGGTCCTCGTGTTCCGGATCCTCATCATGATCATGTGGGTCGCCCCGGTGGGTGCCTTCGGTGCGATCGCCGCCGTCGTCGGCGCCACCGGCGTCCAGGCCATCGTCAGCATGGCAACCCTGATGGTCGCCTTCTACGCTACCTGTGCGCTGTTCATCGCTGTGATCCTCGGCGGGCTACTCAAGGTCGTGGCCGGCATGAACATCTTCCGGCTCATGAAGTACCTCGGCCGTGAATACCTGCTGATCTTTTCGACCTCGTCTTCCGAAGCCGCCCTGCCCCGCCTGATCGCGAAGATGGAGCACCTCGGAGTGTCCAAGCCGGTCGTCGGCGTCACGGTGCCCACCGGCTACTCCTTCAACCTCGACGGCACTGCCATCTACCTGACCATGGCTTCCCTGTTCGTCGCCAATGCCATGGGCACCCCGCTGGACCTGGGTGCACAGGTTTCCCTGCTGGTCTTTATGATCATCGCTTCCAAGGGTGCCGCCGGCGTCACCGGCGCCGGACTGGCCACCTTGGCCGCCGGACTCCAGGCGCATGCGCCCCAGCTTCTGGGCGGCGTGGGCATAATCGTCGGCATCGACCGCTTTATGTCCGAGGCCCGCGCCCTGACCAACTTCACCGGCAACGCCGTCGCCACCGTGCTGATCGGCACCTGGGTCAAGGAGATCGACGGCGAACAGGTTGAACGGGTTCTCTCCGGAAACGAGCCCTTCGATGAACAGACCATGCTGGCCGGACACGGTGAGCACCACACAGCCGCGGATGCCGCCGCTGAGCCGGCCCGACCGGTGATGGCGAACGCCTGACCCGCAGCGACCCAGGGGCCGGCGCCGCAGCAGATCAGCGGCAGCCGGACCCCGGTGAACCGCCCGGACGCCAGCCGGCATCCGGGCGGTTTTTCCTGGCACGGCCGTAACCTTCGACTTCAACCAGAAGGTTGAGGCTCAAATATCGGCCGCTGTCAAGGTCCGCCGAATACCGTGTCGGGCGCTGTAACCTTGGGAGGAATAAGATCGGCGCTGGAAGCCCAGGGTTTGAGTACCAAGGGTTTAAGTACCAAGGGCAGCAGTATCAAGCAGGCAGCAATACCAAGCACCACAATCACCGTCATCGAAAGTGTGGATAGATACGTGAGCAGCGAACAGGGTTCAGCAACTCTGGAAGGCACCGAACTGGATCTGGAAGACGCCATTATGGGCCCCACCGGGCGCCCTTATCGCGACTTTCCGGAGCCGGCACCGCTGTCATCCCACGGCCCCGCGCGGGTCATCGCCATGGTCAACCAGAAGGGCGGAGTGGGGAAAACCACCTCCACCATCAACCTGGCGGCTGCGCTGGCCGAATTCGGCCGCCGTGTGCTCGTGGTGGACTTCGACCCGCAGGGTGCCCTCTCCGCAGGCCTGGGTATCAACCCGCACGAACTGGATCTCACGGTCTACAACGTCCTGATGGACCGCAAGGTGGACATCCGCGATGCCATCCACAAGACCGGTGTGGAAAATTTGGACTTACTCCCGGCCAACATAGACCTCTCCGCCGCTGAAGTGCAGCTCGTCAACGAAGTGGCGCGCGAACAGGTGCTGGACCGGGCGCTGAAGAAAGTTGAGGATGACTACGACGTCGTCCTCATCGACTGCCAGCCCTCACTGGGCCTGCTGACCGTCAATGCGCTGACCGCATCCCACGGCGTCATCATCCCGCTGATCTGCGAGTTCTTCGCCCTCCGCGCTGTGGCGCTGCTCGTCGAGACCATCGACAAGGTCCAGGACCGCCTGAACCCGCGGCTCCAGGTCGACGGCGTCCTCGCCACGATGTACGACGCCCGCACCCTGCACAGCCGCGAGGTCATCTCCCGCCTCGTGGAGGCCTTCGGCGACAAGGTCTTCGAGACCGTCATCAAACGCTCCATCAAGTTCGCCGACGCCACCGTCGCCGCCGAGCCCATCACCAGCTATGCCGGCAACCACATCGGCGCCGACGCCTACCGCAACCTCGCCAAAGAACTTATTTCGCGCGGCGGCGCGCCCTAGCCAGGTCCATGGCAAAGTCAGGCGCTCCCACGGCGGAGCTCGAGGTGTCGGCGGAGCTCGATGTGCCGGCGGAGCTTGACTCCGGGCTGGATGGACCTGCGGGCCCGGAAATTCCGCCGCCGCCGGGCGCCGGCAAGAAGCCCGGTTTCGAGGTCCGGCTGGCCAACTTCACCGGGCCCTTCGATCTCCTGCTTGGCCTGATTTCCAAGCATCAGCTGGACATCACCGAGGTGGCACTGTCCACGGTCACCGATGAATTCATCAAGTACATTAAGGCCCTGCAGAAGCAGGGGGCGGATTGGGCCCTGGACGAGGCCAGCGAATTCCTCGTCATCGCCGCCACGCTGCTGGACCTCAAGGCCGCCCGGCTGCTTCCCGCCGGCGAGGTCGAAGACGATGAGGACATCGCGCTGCTGGAAGCCCGGGACCTGCTCTTCGCCAGGCTCCTGCAGTACAAGGCCTTCAAACACGTGGCCGGCATGATCGGCTCCACGCTGGAACTCGAGGCCCGGCGCTACCCGCGGCAGGTCGCGCTGGAGGCGCACGTCGCCGCGTTGCTCCCGGAGCTCATCTGGCGGCACACCCCGCAGCAGTTCGCCGCCCTGGCGGAAGCCGCCCTGAAGCCCAGGGAAGCCGCCCCGGCCAAGGTTGGCCTGGCGCACCTCCACGGCTCGCCGGTCAGCGTCAGGGAACAGGCCGAGCTGCTGGGCCACCGGTTACGGCTCGGCGCCCCGCTCACGTTCCGGGCCCTGATCGCCGACGCCGAATCCACCCTCGTGGCGGTGGCACGGTTCCTGGCGCTGCTGGAAATGTTCCGGGACCAGGTGGTCGCCTTCGACCAGCTGGTGCCGCTGGGCGACCTGACCGTGCACTGGACCGCCGACCGCGGGAGCTGGAGCAGCGACACCCGCGAAGAATATGAAGAATATGAGGAGCAGCCGTGAGCTGGACCCAGCCTGAGCCGGCAGCCGCCGGGACAGAGTCCGCGGCGGCAACGCCGGAAGCAGCAGCAGACGCGGGGCTCGGAAGCCTTCCCGGCGGCGCCCGCGCGGCCCTCGAGGCCGTGCTGATGGTGATCGACCAGCCGGCCACGGCCACCGAGCTGGCCGCGGGGCTGAACCTCACCGTCGACGTCGTCGAGCAGCTGCTCGCGGAACTGCAGCGGGAGTATGGCGGTTATACTGTTAGTGCCCCGGATGTGGATGACGCCAGTTTCAACGGCTTCGGTTCCACCCCCCGGGGTTTTGAATTGCGGAGTATCGCCGGAGGCTGGCGGATCTATTCCCGCGCTGAATTCGCCGATATTGTCGGTGCTTTCGTGCTGGAGGGACAGACAGCCAGGCTGACGCAGGCGGCGCTCGAAACGCTCGCCGTGATCGCTTACCGCCAGCCCGTATCCAGGGCGCGGGTTTCTGCAATTCGGGGAGTCAATGTTGACTCTGTCGTGCGGACGCTGACGCAGCGCGGGCTGATCGAGGATTCGGGACTGGAACCTGTTTCCGGGGCCATCCTGTACCGGACGACGTCGTATTTCCTGGAGCGCATGGGAATCGGCTCGGTGGCGGAACTGCCGCAGCTTTCACCCCATCTTCCGGGGCTGGAAGGCATCGAAGAGTTCTACGACGCAGGAAGAATGTAGGCAGGGACCACTGCCTGCGCACGAGTATCCACCAGGGCAGAACCATTTTGCCCCAGCCGGCGGGTGTTGTCGGGAGACAGCGGCCGTTGGCAAACAAACGAAGGACGGGTCATGACACAGGCGGGACGCCAGGGTTCACCACGTAACAGTTCGGGACGAAACAGCGCCGGACAAAACAGTGCCGGACAAAACCCGGCGCAGGGCTCAGGCCGCGGCGCACAAGGCGGTTCCGGCCGCCCCCAGCAAGACGGCACCGGACGCCCGGCACAGGGCAGGAACGGCCGCAGTTTCCAGGGCGGCGGTAGCCGCACCGGCGGAGCCGGCTTCAAGGGCGGCGGAGACCGCCCCTTTAAACACCCCAAGCCCCGCGAAGAGGCCTTCATCGATCCGGACCTGCAGGGCCCCGACGGCGCAGCCGCAGACCGCCCGGCCTCCGGCGACTGGAAGTCCAGCGGGCCTTCCGGAAAGGGAGCCGGGCGCAAGCCCGCCGCCCGCAAACCAGGTTTTGGCAAGCCAGGTTTCGGCAAAGAGCCGGGGACCCCCGGTGCCCTGAAGCCCAAGCCCCGCACCGGCGCCGCGAAGTTCGCCGGCCCCCGCGCCTTCGGCAGCGAACGCTTCGGCCAGAATCTGGGCCCCGTGCGCAAGCCGGCCCGCAAGCGCGGACCCCGCGCCGAGGTGCCGCAGTCTGAGATGCACGACCAGGACGGCACCCGCCTCCAGAAGGTCATGGCTTCAGCCGGCGTCGCCTCACGGCGGGTCTGCGAGGAAATGATCGCCGAAGGCCGCGTCGAGGTCGACGGCCAGGTGGTCACCGAGCTCGGCGTCCGCGTCGATCCCACCACCGCGGTGATCCACGTCGACGGTCTCCGCATCCAGCTGGACGAGAACATGGTCTACATGGTGTTCAACAAGCCCAAGGGTGTTGTCTCCACGATGGAAGACCCGGACGGCCGGCCCTGCGTCAGCGACTTCGTCCGCAACAGCCACGGCGAACGACTCTTCCATATCGGCCGGCTCGACGTCTCCACCGAGGGACTGCTGCTGCTGACGAACGACGGCGAACTCGCCAACCGCCTCACGCACCCGTCCTACGAAGTCCCCAAGACCTACCTCGTGCAGGTCCGCGGGCCGTTCCCGCAGGGCATCGGCGCCGAACTCAAGGGCGGCGTCGAGCTCGAAGACGGCATCGCCTCGGTGGACTCCTTCAAACTCGTGGATTCCACCCCGGGCCACGTGCTGATCGAGGTGGTGCTGCACTCGGGCAAGAACCGGATCGTCCGGCGGCTCTTCGACGCCGTCGGTTTCCCGGTGCTGCGCCTGGTCCGGGTCAAGGTCGGCCCCATCGGCCTGGGCGACCAGCGCCAGGGCAGCATCCGCAACCTCGGCAAGCAGGAAGTCGGCCACCTGCTGGCATCCGTAGGGCTGTAGGGCATGTCCGCCTTTCGCACCCACGGCCGCGGCCACTTGATCGGTCCGGTGGTGGTCGTGGGCACCGGGCTCCTGGGCACCAGCATCGGGCTGGGGCTCCGGGGCCGCGGAGTGGCAGTGTTCCTCTCCGACCCCTCGCCCACCCATCAGGCCGTCGCCGTCGACATCGGCGCCGGCCTGCCTTTGGCGCGCCTTGACGGGGAACAGCCCGAGCTCGTGGTGGTCGCCGCGCCGCCGGACGTCACGGCTGAGGTGGTGGACCGGGCACTCGCGGACTACCCCCAGGCCGTCGTCGTTGACATCGCCAGTGTCAAGGCCGGAATCCTGGCCGATCTGCGTGCCCGCGGCGCGGACCTTGGCCGCTATGTGGGAACCCACCCCATGGCGGGCCGGGAGAAGTCCGGGCCCGTCGCTGCCCGCGGCGAGCTCTTCACCTCGATGCCGTGGGTGTTGTGCCCCTCGGAGGAGACCCTGCCCGAATCGCTCCAGGCGGCACGCGCGCTGGCCGGCGACCTCGGCGCCGTCGTCTCCGAATTCGGAGCCGGGGAACACGACGAGGCCGTGGCGCTTGTCTCACACGTGCCCCAGGTGGTGGCCTCGCTCGTGGCCAGCCGGCTGCAGGGCACGCCCCTGCATGCGCTGTCCCTCGCCGGCAACGGGCTGCGGGACGTCACCCGCATCGCCGCCAGCGATCCCACCCTCTGGGTGCAGATCCTGGGCGCGAACGCGGACAAAGTGGTGGATGTCCTGCACGGGGTCCGCGAGGACCTCAACCGGGTGATCGGCACGCTCGAGAACCCGACGGCGCCCGGCGCGAGGCTGGACCTCGCGCAGCTGATCAGCGAGGGCAACGCAGGCCAGTCCCGCATTCCGGGCAAGCACGGCGGGCCGCCGCAGGCGTACTCCTGGCTGACGGTCCTGGTGGATGACTCCCCGGGACAGATCGCCAGGCTCCTCACGGAGATCGGCGAGATCGGCGTCAACCTCGAGGATCTCCGCCTGGACCATTCCTCGGGCCAGAACGTTGGCATGGTGGAGATCTCCGTACTGCCGAACAAACACGACCTGTTAATCGAAGCCCTCAATGACCGCGGATGGCAGGTACTCCAGTAATGACCCAGGAACTCATCGAGATTGTGGACGTTCTCCGCCCGGGCAAAAGCCTCGTGGTGGCCATCGACGGTCCGTCCGGCTCCGGCAAGTCCAGCGTCAGCAAAGAGGTGGCCCGCCGGCTGAAACTGGCGTACCTCGACACCGGCGCAATGTACCGTGCCCTGACGTGGTTCTGCCTTGACCGCGGCACGGACCTGGCGGACCGGGCCGCCGTCGAGGCCGCGTCCAAGAGCCTGCCGCTGGAGATCAGCACGAGCCCGCTGGAGGAGTACGTGCGCGTCGGGGGAACCGACGTCACGCTCGCGGTCCGTGAACCGTCGATTTCCGCCGCCGTGAGTGCCGTCGCCACCACTCTCGGCGCCCGCACCGAACTGATCCGACGCCAGCGTGAGCTGATCGAACAGCACCACCGCCGGATGGTGGTCGAGGGCCGCGACATTACCACCGTCGTCGCGCCCCACGCCGAAGTGCGGCTGCTGCTCACCGCCAGCGAAGAGGCGCGCCTGCGCCGCCGGGGCATGCAGCTCGGCGGCAGCCAAAGCGCTGAACAGCTTGCCGCGCAGGTCACCGGGCGTGATGCCAGGGACTCCACTGTGGTGAACTTCAGCCAGGCGGCCGACGGCGTCGTCACGCTGGATTCCTCGGAACTGGACTTTGCCCAAACCGTCGACGCGGCGCTCAGTATCGTGACCGGCATCATCGACCACAAGGCGATCAACCGTGACTGAGGCGCGGACGCGGAGTGACGCAGATCCGGCGCTCCCGGCCCGCTGGACGACGGCGTGGAGCCGGCCGGTCGGCTGGATCCTGGACCATGTCCTCTACCGGACCTCGGTGTCGGGACGTTCGAACGTGCCGGCGGCGGGTCCGGTGATCTTCGCCGCGAACCACATCAGTTTCCTCGACGGGCCTGTCATGTTCGGGGCCTCGCCCCGTGCCATGCATATCCTGGTCAAGAAGGAAATGTTCGCCGGCCGCCTGGGCCGGGTGCTGCAGGCCTCCGGCCAGCTTCCCGTTGACCGCGCGGGGGACCGTGCTGCCCTCCACCTGGCCAAGCGGGTGCTCGACGCCGGACGGTGCGTCGGGATTTTGCCGGAGGGAACGCGGGGGAGCGGCGAAGCCGCCGCGATCAACAACGGCGTGGCCTGGCTCGCGCTGAACTCCCGGGCCACCGTGGTCCCCGTGGCCATCCTTGGCACCCGGATCGGCGGCGAACACCTCGACGCCGTTCCCCGGTTCCGCCGGAGGCTGCACGTCAGCTTCGGCGGGGCCCTCAATGTCAGCCGCAGGCCCGGCGAGACCGGGCGTGTTTCAATGGACAGGGCCGGAACCGAGATCCGCGCCGCGCTGGCCCGCCATGTCCAGGACTCCATCCTCAGAACCGGGCAGCCCCTGCCCGACGCGGATTCCCCGCAAGAACGCCATGAAGCAGTAGCCGGGACGCCGGCAGATCACCCCATAAGGAAAGTGCAATGAGCGATACGACTCAAACCTCCGGCCACATTGGCGCCGGCGAAGACGAATACACGCCCACCGGCACGGACCAGGTGGCCGAGCATCTTGCCGCCCTGGACGACGAGGAAGCAGAGGTCCGCGCGGCCTCCCTCCGGGCCGGCCTGGACGACTATGAGCTGGATGAGGAAGACGCCGCCCTCCTGAGCGGCGATTACGACGACGAGGACTTCGACGGTCCGGTCAAGCTTGACCCGGTCCTGGCCATCATCGGCCGGCCCAACGTGGGCAAGTCCACTCTGGTCAACCGGATCCTGGGCCGCCGCGAGGCCGTCGTGGAAGACACCCCCGGAGTCACCCGGGACCGTGTGATGTACTCCGCGACCTGGAACGGCCAGAACTTCACGGTGGTTGATACCGGCGGCTGGGAGCACGATGCCCGCGGCATCCACGCCCGCGTCGCCGAGCAGGCCGAAATGGCCGTGGAACTCGCCGACGCCGTGCTGTTCGTCGTCGACTCCGCCGTCGGTGCCACCGCCACGGACGAAGGCGTCGTGAAGATGCTCCGCAAGTCCAAGAAGCCGGTCATCATGGTGGCCAACAAGGTGGATGACTTTGCGCAGGAAGCCGACTCGGCTTCGCTCTGGGGCCTCGGTTTTGGCGAGCCGTACCCGGTCTCCGCCCTTCACGGCCGCGGCGTGGCCGACCTGCTGGACCACGTTATCGACACGCTCCCCGAGTTCTCCACGATCGAAGGACTCGAGCGCTCCGGTGGCCCCCGCCGCATCGCCCTGATCGGGCGCCCGAACGTCGGCAAGTCCTCGCTGCTGAACAAGCTGGCCGGTTCCGAGCGGGTCGTGGTGGACAACACTGCCGGGACCACGCGGGACCCGGTCGATGAGTTCATCGAACTCGGCGACCGCACCTGGCGCTTCGTCGACACCGCCGGCATCCGCCGCCGCCAGCACATGGCCCAGGGCGCGGACTACTACGCCTCGCTGCGGACCCAGAGTGCGCTGGAAAAGGCCGAGGTGGCGGTTGTGCTCCTCGCCGTGGACGAAGTGCTCAGCGAGCAGGACGTCCGCATCCTGCAGCTGGCCATCGAATCCGGCCGCGCGCTGGTTCTGGCTTTCAACAAGTGGGATCTGCTGGACGACGAACGCCGCAGCTACCTGGAGCGAGAAATCGAGCAGGACCTCGCCCACGTGGCCTGGGCGCCGCGCGTCAACATCTCGGCTCTGACCGGCTGGCACAAGGACAAGCTGGTACCGGCGCTGGACACCGCCCTGGAAAGCTGGGACAAGCGCATCCCCACCGGCCGGCTCAACGCCTTCCTCGGCGAGCTTGTGGCCGCGCACCCGCACCCGGTCCGCGGCGGCAAGCAGCCCCGCATTCTCTTCGGCACCCAGGCCTCCAGCCGCCCGCCGAAGTTCGTGCTCTTCACCACCGGGTTCCTCGACCCGGGATACCGCCGCTTCATCACCCGCCGGCTCCGCGAAACCTTCGGCTTCGAGGGCACGCCGATCGAGGTCAACATGCGGGTCCGCGAAAAGCGCGGCAAGAAGCGCTGATTCCGGCCCACCCGTCCGGGAGGTGCTGAACGTGTCACTGGCCCACCCCGGAATCGTGTAAGCTTTTGGAGGTGGTTCGGCCGGACTGCTCGGATGAAATCCCTTGGATACACAAGAGGACTACATCGTGAGCGGAGAACGGCGGAATCAACGGGCTGTAGCGCAGCTTGGTAGCGCACTTGACTGGGGGTCAAGGGGTCGCAGGTTCAAATCCTGTCAGCCCGACCAACAGAAAGTACCCCGCCATTCCTGCCAAGGGAGTGGCGGGGTTTTCTGTTTCCCGGCACGGATACGGGGTCCTGTTACCGGGTCCTGTTTTTCCGGCCCGTCAGGATTCGCGGACCGCCGGTGGAACGCCAGGCAGATCGGTGCATCGAGGCTATGCTGGGTCCGTGCATACCGTGGGTTCCCGTGTACGGATCGTGGTGGCCGATGACCATCCGCTGTTCCGGCGTGCGCTGGTGCAGACGATCAGGGATCAGCCTGAATTTGAACTTGTCGGCCAGGCCTCGGATGGTGGGCACGCGATGGAGTTGATCCGCGAACTATCCCCGAATGTCGCGGTGCTCGATATCCGGATGCCCGTACTCGATGGCCTCCAGGTAGTCAATGCCCTGTGTCGCGACGAGCTCTCCACCCGGGTTATTCTCCTTTCGGCCTACGTAGACGGTTCAGTGGCCTTCGACGCCGTGGCCGCAGGTGCCAGCGCCTATCTCTCGAAGAGCGTTGACCCGAAACTCCTCACGGACACTATTCGGGCTGTGAGCCGGGGTGAGACAGTGCTCGGGTCCGATGTGCAGGCCTCGTTGGCAGCCGAAATCCGCCTCCGGGGCGCACAGGCCCGCCCCGCTCTATCCAAGCGTGAACTCGAGATACTCGTGCACGTCGCTGGGGGTCGATCTGCCCCGCAAATAGCGGAACTCCTCTTTCTGTCCACCGCAACCATCAAGAGTCATCTGCAGGGCCTGTATGAGAAGCTCGGGGTATCGGATCGCGCCGCGGCAGTGGCGGAGGGGATGCGACGCGGGCTGCTGGAATGAGTCCGCGTACCCGTGTGATGTCTCGCCCAGGCGGAGCTTTGGCCGTCATCCGGTTAGTTGCGGTGCCCGTGTTCTTCCTGGCCGAACGTCTCGTTGAACATCCCGAGGCAAATCAAGCTCCGTTCCCCCCGATGTTGTTGCTCGCCGCTCTCTACGCCGCTGCCGCCATGGCCTCGGAACTGCGCGGCCGCCCGCTCATTACCCCGGCCGTGCTCACCACCGTCGACATCATCTTGATTGCTGCCCTCGTGGCGACCTCGGGAGGTCCGTTCTCGCAGCTTCGATACGCGTTCTTCCTGTTGCCCATTGGTGCGGCGCTGCTGATGAACCCCCGCTTGACTGCAACGTTCTCGGCAGCCGGACTGGTTTTGTACGCCCTCATTGCCGTCACCTACCCGGAATCCACCCAGGTCCGGAGGGACGCTGTGGGGTTCGAAGTTACGCAGATTCTGTTCCTGGCCTGGACCGGCGCCGCTGCAACCGTCCTGTCGGCGATTCTGGCCCGCCGGACGCGCGAAGTCTCGGAGCTTTCCGCGGTCCGCGGCCGTCTCGTGGCGCAAGCCCTCGATGCTGAAGACCAGGCGCGAAAAATGTTGGCGACGTCGCTGCACGATCACGCACTTCAAAATCTCCTTGCGGCCCGCCACCTTCTGGGGTCCGAAGGGCGCGAGAACGCCACGTTGATCAGCGAGGGGCTGGACCGCGGCATCTCGCAGATACGGGAGGCCGTCTTTGACCTCCACCCGTATGTCCTCGATCCAGTGGGACTTCGTGGTGCTATCCACGCCATCGCCGCTCGCGCGGGCGATCGCGGAGGGTTTGCAGCCTTCGTCGAGGTCCAGCCGGCCGCGAGTGGAGTGCACGATCAGCTGCTGTTCGCGATCGCCCGTGAGTTGATCGCCAACTGTGTCCAACACGCCCACGCCGACACCCTGTCGGTCTCTGTCCGGAGGCTTCCCGACACGGTCGAGATGATCGTGGTTGACGACGGCGTGGGGATCGATGTGAGCGAAGTTGAGCAAGCTCCGCTGAATGGGCATATTGGTCTTGCCTCCTGCGCCGAGCGTGCCTCGGCGATCGGAGGAAGCTTCGAATATGCCGCCGGTACAGACGGTCGGGGAACACAGGTCCGGGTGAGCCTGCCGGTGCCGGCGCGCTCCAAAACGGCCTGATCGACGGCCGGTGGAGCCGATCGGAGGACCTCCGATCGGCTCCGGCGCCTAGCTGAAGTTTCATTCGGTTGTCTCTCCGGGTGCGGACGGTCAAACTGCAAGACTGGGCTCATGGATCAGGTGAGTGCTACGCGCAGCGAGCTTCTGGCACGACGCGGCCAGATCAGGCTCGCCGGTCAGGGCCGGGATCTGCTGAGTGAAAAGCGGGCGGCCCTGATGAAAGAGTTTCAACGACTCGGTACCTCCGTGCTCGAGGCAATGCGCGAACTCGAGCGCGGCGCGGCAGCCGCCCGGCGGGCGCTCGGGGAGGCCCTCGCATTGGATGGTCCGGAATTCGTCGGATCCGCGGCGGTCGCCGCCTCGTCCAGTATCGGTGTTGAGCTCACCACCCGCTCGGTGGCCGGGGTGCGGATCGCTGAACTGTCCCACGAACCAGTGGCGCGATCGAGTATGGCTCGCGGCTACGGGCTGCCCTTCTCGTCGGCACGAGTCGATGTCGCCGGCGACGCCTTCGAGCGTCAAATGGAGCGGCTCCTGGATCTCGCGGCGGTCGAACTGACGCTGCGGCGCCTCGCCGAAGAGATTGCCAGCACGACGCGGCGCGTGAGCGCACTCGAGCACGTTGTGATACCCCGGCTCGAAGGTGAGCGCGACTTTATCGCCCTGGTGCTCGACGAACGCGAACTGGAGGACAGGGTGCGGCTGATGCGCGCGAAGAGCATGCGGGTGGATGCCCGCGACGAAGTGGTGGTTCTCGCGTGACGGCCCGGGGCGAGCAGAACACGCCGGGCGCGCTGGACGCCATCCGGGATCTGGAACGCGCGCTGTCGGACCGGGTAAAGCACCGTGCGTTCGCCGCCGAAAGCTCTCAGGCTGCCCGGCGGGAGGCTGACGGTCTCTTCGCCGAAGCACGTGAGCGTGGTGCGCGTGCGGCGGAGCGCACCCGCCAGGAAGTCCGTTTAGCCACCGAGATCGAAACCGCGTCGATCCTGGCGGGAGCGGACCACGAGATCGCCGCGCTCCACCTGCGGGTGACCACGATGCGGGCCGAACTGCTTGCCGGTATGCGGGCCGTCGCTCTTCCGGAAGCGCACGATCCTAAGGAGGCGTGACTGATGCTGATTCCCATGGCCAAACTGCAGATCGCAGGCCAGCGAGAGCAGCTGAGTGCAGTTCTCGAAGGCATCTACCGGCTCCAGGGCATGCAACTGGTCGACGTATCGAAGGACTCCGCGCTCGACGTCGACGCGGCCGGGCTCGATGCCGCGAACGCCGGCTCGCAGGCGCGTCTTGAACTCCTCGTCGCCCGCCTCGACGCGCTTCTCACCCTGATTCGAAGCGATGACAACATCGAACCGCTTACCAAGGGCGACCCGGATCCTGTACGCGGCGCTGTTGACCTGTCCGCCGTCGAGGCCGAACTCGATCGCGTCAGCATCCTGGTGGAGGCGGCTGCCCGACGGCTCGATATGCTCGCGGACGAGCTGGCGGTGCTGCCCCGGTACCTGAATCCGCTGGAAAAGTTGGCGAATCTGGTACCCGAGCTCGCGGGCCTCAGCGAGAACGACTTGCAGAAGCTCGGGCTGGACACCGCGGCTCTTGTGCTGAGCACCTCCGATGACACGTTGGTCGACATGCTACGGAGTGAGCTCACCCAGGAATTCGGAGCCCGCTTCGACCTCACCTCGGCCCGGGTCGGTGCTGACGCGATCGGGTGTCTGCTCGTGTTCTCACACCGCGATACCGCACGCCTTCACACCCTTCTGGGCCAGGAGCACGTCCGGCACCTGCCGCTTCCGAGCGCGTACTCCGGCCAGTCCCTCTTTGGGGCTCTGGCTGCGATGCGCACCCGGCTGGATGCGCTGCCGGACGAAATCACGGACGCTCATCAGGCACTGGAAGAGCTCATCCGGCCGCATGCGGTGGCGTGGCACACCACGCTGGCGGGCGCGCGCGCCGAACTCGAGCAGCTCGCTGCCGCGGCCGCGGTCGGAGTGACCGAGCGTGCGTTCGCCATCGTCGGGTGGGTCCCGCGTCCGGGCGTGGCTCGTTTCATCGGCCAACTCCACGGTCTTTCGCTGGGCCCGCTCGTGATCGAGGAACTGGCCCACAATGTGCGTGCACACAGCACACCGGTGCTGATGAAAGAGCGCCGCGCGGCGAGGCCGTTCGGTTTTCTGACCCGGTTTCTCGACAACCCGCGCGCCGCGAGTCTGGATCCGACCGGGCTGATGGCAATATTCTTGCCGCTGATGTTCGGTGTGATGGTCGGCGACGTCGTGTACGGGGCCCTGCTTCTTCTCGCCGGGGTGTGGGCGCGACGAAAGTTCGGCAAGGATTCGCCCGCCGTCGCGGACCTGTGCAGCGTCCTGGTCTTCGGTGCGATCTGGGCAATCATCTTCGGATTCCTCTTCGGGGAAGCTCTGGGTAATCTCGGGAAGAACGTGTTCGGCGACTTTTCGCTGTGGTTCTACCGCGGCGGAGCAGACGCATTGCAACCGCTCCTGCTCTTTGCCCTCGCCATCGGGACCGCGCACGTACTGCTTGGCGTTGTCCTCGGCATGTGGCAATCGTGGCGGGACCGCGCACACCGTCAGCTCCTCGACCGCCTGGGTACGTTCGCCTTCCTGTGCGGAATGCTCGCCTTGGCGGGTTTCGCGGCAGGAGCCCTGCCGCCGGGGTTCATGACGCCGGCCATAGCATTGACGGTGGTGGGGCTGGTTCTCGTGATGTCACTCCACGGCACTCTTGGGCTCATGATGGGGCCGCTGGAGCTGCTCGGTGCGATCGGGAACATCCTCTCCTATCTGCGCCTGGCAGCCGTAGGCCTCGCATCGGTGTACCTCGCCATCGTCGCTAACGAGCTCGCCACCGTCGGACCGCTCTGGCTCGGCATCATCGTCGCGACGTTCTTTCACGTACTCAATCTCGCGCTCGCCGGATTCAGCCCCTTGATCCAGGCACTGCGACTTCACTACGTCGAGTTTTTCTCGAAATTCTTCATCGGCGGCGGCCACGCCTTCACCCCGTTCGGAACAACCCGCTAACAACCCGCCAACAACCAACCCGCCAACAACCAAGGAGAATAAAATGGACATCGGAATCGGACTCATCGCTATTGGCGCCGCCCTCGCGGTAGGCATCTCGGCACTGGCAACCGGACTGGCTCAAGCCCGAATCGGGGCCGCAGCCATGGGCGCCATCGCCGAGAAGCCAGAACTTGCCGGTAGGGCTATTCTGCTCGTCGCCATACCGGAGACCCTCGTTATCCTAGGCTTTGCGGTGGCTGCAATGGCCATCCTTCTGTTGCCGGTCTAATGCCGCTTAGTGACCTGCTGAAGGCCATTCAGGCTGAAGCCGACGACGAGATCGCGGCGGACCGCCGGGCAGTTCAGGCTGAGGCGGACGCGGTGGTCGCCGAGGCATCGGTGAAAGCCGCGGCCCTGGAGCGGGAGCTTGAGGTCCATGCCGGGGCCGAGGCGCGGGTCGAGGCCGGACGGCGGCTTGCCGCCGCCCGGCTTGCCGCCGCCGCCCGCGTTCGTTCAGCGCGCGAGGATGCCTTCCTCGCGCTGCGCACGGAACTCGTCAGCGGACTACGCGCCACGCGTGACACGCGCAGCTATCCGGAGTTGCTGGCGCAGCTCATCCGCGGGGCGATGGAAGCACTCCCCGACACGACGCGGCTTCGAATCGATCCCCGCGATGCGGAGCTTGTCCGGGAGCAGGTGGCGGACATCGTTCCCGCCGTGACACTCGACCCTAGCCTGCAGTCGTGGGGTGGAGTCGAAGCGGTCAACGCCGACGGCCGCAGCGTCGTCAATACTCTTGAACAGCGCCTCTCGGATGCCGAATCCCGCCTTCGGATTCTTTTCGCAAGGGCCATCGTCAACACGGGCGAGGAGCACCGCCGATGACTATTCTGCGAGCCCGTCCCCGGTTCGAATACGGAAACACCCGCCTACGGGTCCGCCGACTCGACCGGATGGGCGAGAAGCAACTGACCGAGTTGATGGGACGTGACGTTGATGGACTCCTCGGTGCTCTCGCCTCGACCGCGCTGCGCACAGAGGCTGAAGCCGCGCTCGCCCGCGGCGGCGGTGTGCGGCGGTTGAATGCCGCCCTAAGGGCACACGAAGCCCGCGAACTCGAAGTGATGCGCGGGTTCTACAGTGACGCCGCACGATCGCTGGTGGACCTTCTGCTGGCGCGATTTGACCTGCACAATCTGCTCGTTCTGCTGCGCGGTGTGCTGCGACGCGCAGACGAGGAGCAGGTGCTCGAGGACATCATTCCCGTTGGAGCCTTCACCGATGTGCTCGCCCGTGAAATCGTTCGTCAGCATGAGCCGGCTGCTGCTCTCGCGCTGCTGGCGGGCTGGGAACTGCCGGATCCCGTCACTGCGCGTGCCACGGTGAATGCCTTCGCCGCCTATGAGCGTGATGCCAACCTCGGTCACTTCGAGAGTGCAGTCATCGCCGCCCACACGGGACGGATCGTTCGCGAACTCGACCACCTCGGCTCCGAAGCGGCGGACCTCCGCGCATCACTCGCCCGCAGCGTCGACGAAACCAACGTGATGGCGCTGCTTCGACTTCGATCCGCACTATCCGGGCGCGAATTGGACACGCTGCCCGGCGTTGCACCGTGGTCACCGGGCGGCAGCATCGCCACGTCCACACTGGAGTCCGCATTGAGGCAAGTCGCAGACGCCGAGACCTCGTCAATTCTCTCCGCTTCGGCCCGCTACCTCCGCACACCGCTGGAAGCCTGGTCGCGTGACCATGATCTGGCCGCGGCGCAGCGTGTGCTGGAACAACGCCGGGTGCTGGACCAAATCTCGCTGTTTCGACGGGGGGACCCCATGGGAATCGCCATGCCGATCGCCTATGTTGCCGAGTTGGAGCTCGAGACGCGGAACCTGCGCGTGCTGGCCCAGGGTGCTGCGCTCAGAACCTCGCCCGATGATCTCGGCAAGCAGCTTCTGCTGCCGGAAGCCCGACCATGACCACCGCGAAGCCGGACGTGCGTTCCCGGGTGCTTGTCGTCACGATCGATGAATTGGCTGTCGGGTACCGTCTCGCCGGTGCCGATGTCCTGGTGGTGGCCGATGCCGGGGCCGCCGGTGCGAAGCTCATTGAACTCCTCAACGCCGGCGACGAGGTGGGTGTCATCGCTGTCCACGAGCCGTACTTCACGGCCCTGGACCCGCCGCTGCTCCGGCGTCTGGAAAGAACCCTGCCCCCACTGGTAGTGGCGCTCCCTGCCGGTGAGCTGCTGCAGGGCGACTCCGGCCGGCGGGAACGGCTCCTCCAGAGGCTGTGGCAGGCAGTCGGCTATGAAATCACATTCGATTCGGAAGGCCCGAAATGAGCACACAGATTCTGACCAGTGCCGGAACCCTGTGGCGGGTTGCCGGCCCCGTGGCCGAGGCGACGGGCCTCCACGCCCGGCTCTACGACGTCGTGCTCGTCGGCACGGCACGACTGCCCGGCGAGGTGATTCGGATCGACGGTGATCGATGCGTGATCCAGGTGTATGAGGACACTGCGGGCCTCGCCGTGGGGGAACCTGTTGTGGGCACCGGCAGACCGCTCCAGGTCGAGTTGGGACCGGGGCTGCTCGGGCAGATCCTCGACGGAACGCAACGGCCGCTGCCGGTGCTCGCCCGCGTCGGGGATGACCCCTATGCCGTCGCGACCATCGCGCGCGGGGCGCGGGCAGCGGCGTTGGACCGCGAGCGCAGGTGGGACTTCTCGCCCGCGGTCCGCAATGGTGATCAGGTGGGGCCAGGAGACCTTCTCGGCACTGTCCCGGATGCGGCCATCCCGCACCGTGTCCTCGTCCCGCCGGGGCTGAGCGGTGTTGTCCGCAACCTGCGCACCGGAGAACTGCTTGTCACCGACCCGGTCGCAAGCGTCGGCGACGCGGAAGTGGCGATGTTGCAGTACTGGCCGGTGCGGACGGCGCGGCCGGCGTCGGAGCGACTCGCTCTCGATGTGCCTCTCGTCACCGGCCAGCGCATCATCGACACCCTGTTCCCCATCGCGCGCGGGGGAGCCGCGGCGATCCCGGGAGGGTTCGGCACCGGCAAAACCGTCCTCGAACAATCGCTGGCGAAATGGTCCACAGCGGATGTGGTGATCTACATCGGCTGCGGGGAACGCGGTAACGAGTTGGCCGAGGTGCTCGAGGAGTTTCCGGCCCTGGTGGATCCCCGCACGGGCACATCGCTGATGCAACGGACGGTGCTGATCGCGAACACGTCGAACATGCCCGTCGCTGCCCGCGAGGCGAGCATCTACACCGGCATCACCATCGCGGAGTTCTTCCGGGACCAAGGCCTGCACGTCGCGCTGATGGCAGACAGCACCAGCCGCTGGGGCGAGGCCCTCAGGGAGGTTTCCAGCCGTTTGGAGGAGATGCCGGCGGAGGAGGGATACCCGGCGTACCTCGCCACGCGTCTCGCCGAATTCTACGAAAGGGCGGGGGCAGTGCGCTGCCTCGGCCAGGAGAACCGGACAGGTTCCGTCACTGTCGTCGGTGCGGTATCGCCGGCTGGCGGAGACTTCTCGGAACCCATCACCCAGCACAGTCTGCGGTTGGCGGGAACTTTTTGGGCGCTCGACACCACGCTGGCGAGGCGCCGCCATTTTCCGTCGATCAACTGGACTCGCAGCTACACCCTCTACGACCTCGACGGATGGTTTGCCGAGGCGGTCTCCGCGGACTGGCCCGAGCTGCGTGCTTGGGCCCTGGACCTGCTGCAACGCGAGACGTCGCTGCTTGAGATCGTGCAACTGCTCGGAGCGGACGCTCTAGCCGCACCACAGCGCGTGGTGCTCACCACCGGGCGGCTGCTGCGGGAAGACTTTCTGCAGCAGTCCGCGTTCGATGAGGACGACGCATCCTGTCCGCTCGCCAAGCAGCACACGATGCTCACCGTGATTCACGCGGCGGACGCAGCGCTGGCGGTGGCGGTGGAGCGGGGGGTGACGCCGGACACCGCGTCGGCTGTAGCGTCGCTGCTCGAGATCGGGCGCATGCGCACCTGGCCCGAGGCCGACATGGCACACCGCTCGCATGACCTGATCGCCCGCATCCGCACAGAACTCGAGGAACTTCGATGACATCCCTATCGCCGGACGCCGGCCCCACCACCAAGCTCTCCGTCGACCATCGAACGGTGGCGTACGTCTCCGGACCCCTGCTCATAGCCGACCAGGTGCACGGCGTCGGGTACGACGAACTGGTTGACGTCATCGACCCCGACGGCGGCACACGACGGGGTCGGGTCCTTGAGGTGCACGGCGAGAAGATGGTCGTTCAGGTGCTCGAGGGCACCCGGGGTCTCGACCGTCGGGATACCGTCATTCGGACCCGGGGTGCATTCGCCCGGCTGCCCGTCGGGCCCGGCCTCATCGGGCGGATCCTCGACGGCGCCGGCGTGCCCATCGACGGCGGCCCGCCGCTGCTCGCGGTGGCCGAGCACGACGTGAACGGTGCCCCGATGAACCCGGCCGTGCGTGATCACCCCTCTGAGTTCATCGAGACCGGCATTTCCGCGATCGATGGTCTCAATACCCTGGTCCGCGGCCAGAAACTTCCGATCTTCTCCGGCTTCGGCCTGCCCGCCAATGAGTTGGCAGCGCAGATCGCCGCAAATGCGAGGGTAGTCGGCAGTGACGAGGATTTCGTCGTCGTCTTCGCTGCGATGGGGGTCACGCAACGCGAGGCAGCCTACTTCCGTGGCCAGTTCGCCGATAGTGCCGCCCTCGAACGCACGGTGCTTTTTCTGAACCTCGCCGACGATCCAACGGTCGAGCGGCTGCTGACCCCCCGCGCTGCCCTGACGGCCGCCGAGTACCTCGCGTGGGAGGAGGACCGCCATGTGTTGGTGATCCTCACCGATATCACCAACTACTGCGAGGCTCTTCGTGAGGTCGCCGCGGCCCGCGAGGAAATTCCCGGCAGGCGCGGCTATCCGGGCTACATGTACACCGACCTGGCGTCGTTGTTCGAGCGGGCCGGCCGGATGCGTGGCCGCAAGGGCTCTGTAACCCAGCTGATGATCCTTTCGATGCCCGACGACGATATCAGCCACCCCATTCCCGATCTGACCGGCTACATCACCGAAGGGCAGATCGTACTGTCGCGGGACCTCAACCGGCGCGGCATCAGCCCGCCCATCGACGTCCTGCCGTCGCTGAGCCGGCTCATGAACGCAGGCATCGGCGCGGGACGTACGCGCGAAGATCATGGCGGAGTGGCTGACCAGCTCTAGGCCTGCTTCGCGAGGGGGCGCGAACTGCGCCAGCTCTCCTCGATCGTCGGCGAGGCGGCCCTGTCGGTTGAGGACCGGCGTTTTCTGGCGTTCGCCGAAGACTTCGAGCAGCGCTTTGTCGGCCAGTCCGGAGTCTCACGCACACTCGTCGAGACTCTTGACCTGGCATGGGAGCTGCTGGCACGTTTCCCCGCCGCCGAGCTCAAGCGGGTCAAACCAGATCTGCTCGAGCGATACCACCACTATCAGGAGGAGCAGGCGAAAACGTCATGAGCACCGTTACGGAACACTCATCGGCAGACTGGCACGGCCGCGAAGTCACGGCTGTCACAGCGGAGCTGGGGACCAATGCGACGGTCGGCCTCGACGAACAGGTGGCAATCGGGCGCCTGGGCGAGTTCGGCTACAACGAACTGGAGGAGCGTGCTGGCCGGTCGGTCTGGAAAATTCTGTGGGAGCAGGTGTCGTCGATTCTGATCGTGATCCTGGTTGTGGCCGCCGGCCTGGCAGCGGCGCTGGGAAAGGCTATCGACGCCACAGCGATTCTTGCCATCGTCGTTCTGTTCGTCGTACTCGGCGTCGTCCAGGAGTACCGGGCGCAGAAAGCGATTGCCGCACTGAAACAGATGGCAGCGCCGCTCGTGCGCGTGGTGCGCAATGGGCAGGTCCGCGAGCTGTCGGCCCGCGAACTCGTGCCCGGCGATCTCGTGCGCCTCGAGACTGGATCCGTGATTCCGGCAGACGTGCGTATCGTTGAAAGCGTGAATCTGCGCACCCAGGAGGCCGCGCTGACGGGTGAATCCGAACCGGTCGACAAGACCGTCGACGCTATTCACGGCGTCGACATTCCGCTCGGAGACCGCACCAATCTGGCCTTTCTCGGCACCTCGGTAACCTACGGGCGCGGCTCTGCTGTGGTCGTCGCGACCGGAATGACGACCGAGCTGGGACGCATCGCCGATTTGATCCAGGACGTTGCGCAGGAACCGACCTTGCTGCAGAAGCGTCTCGACAAGCTCGCGAAGCTCCTTGCTGCTGTTGCCGTCGTCATCGCCGTCATCGTCTTCCTGAGCGGCCTCATCCGCGGGGAGGAGACATCACTGATCCTTCTCACAGCAGTCTCGCTCGCCGTCGCAATCGTCCCGGAAGGGCTTCCTGCCGTGCTGACCTTCACGCTGGCCCTCGGCGCCCAACGGATGCTCGTGCGCCGGGCGTTGGTGCGGCGGCTCGCCGCGGTAGAGACACTCGGCTCGGTCACCGTCATCTGCTCGGACAAGACCGGCACGTTGACCGAGAACCGGATGACGGTGACGGTGCTTGAGACACCGCACGGGAGCTTCGACCTGGCCGCGGGCAAAACCCCCGAACTGAACGATGACGCTCACGTTCTGCTCGCCGTGGCAGCCCTTTGCAACGACGCGGTCCTTGACCGGCGGTCCGGACACCCTGAAGCCGTCGGCGATCCGACGGAGGGCGCCCTCGTTATCGCGGCGGATCGTTTCGCGCTGCGCAAGGAAGATCTCGACTCGGGGCTGCCACGCGTCGGCGAAGTTCCTTTCGACTCGACCCGAAAACGCATGACGACGATGCACTGCACACCTCAGGGTGGTTCGCGCGTTCTGGACATGCTGGTGACGGTTGCCGACGGCGCATCATTGCTCGCCGTCGTCAAAGGCGCCGGCGACGGAATACCGGACCTCTGCAACCGGATCGTGCACGACGGCGGTATCCGCCTGTTGGACGACGCCGCTCGAAGGCGTCTCCACTCCTCGATCGAGCGGATGGCCGAAAACGGCCTGCGGGTTCTTGCCGTCGCCGCCCGCGGCCTCACGGAAGTTCCATCCGACGGGCAGGCCGAGGAGGTGGAGCGGGACCTCGTGCTGCTCGGGTTGATCGGGATGGTCGATCCACCCCGCTCGGAAGCCCGTGACGCGATCGCGCGCTGCGCGACTGCAGGAATACGCCCGATCATGATCACCGGCGACCACCCGCGAACGGCGCGTGCCATCGCCGTCGATCTCGGCATGGCCGCACCGGACAGCCCCACCCTGACGGGTCGCGAGCTTGAGCAGATGGACAGCGACGCGTTGCGCGCCGCAGTGCGCATCACCTCCGTCTTCGCGCGCGTGTCACCTGAGCACAAGCTGCGCATTGTCGAGGCTCTGCAGGCCAACGGCGAAGTCGTGGCCATGACCGGAGACGGGGTCAATGACGCGCCAGCGCTCAAAAAAGCGGACATCGGTGTGGCCATGGGATCGGGAACCGACGTCGCCAAAGAGGCCGCCGAGGTAGTCCTGCTCGATGACAACTTCGCCACTATCGTGGCCGCCGTTGAGGAGGGGCGCGTGGTCTACGACAACGTGCGCCGTTTTGTAGGATTTTCGATTTCCGGAAACTTTGCCAAAGTGCTGATCGTGGCGATTCCGCCGCTCTTCGGCTTGCCGCTCTATCTGCTCCCGATCATGATCCTGTGGTCCAACCTGCTGACGGATGGTCTGCTGGGGCTCGGGATGGGCGTCGAGAAGGCCGAGCGCGACACGATGCGCCGCCCGCCCTACTCGCCGACGGAGAGTATCCTCAGTCGCGGCATCGGGATCCAGATCGCCTGGCTGGGTCCGGTGATCGGGGTGGCCCTCATTGCAGTCGGTTGGGCTGTCTGGAACAACTCAGGCGGCGGTGCTGGCTCGATCACCCCCGAAGCCGAGGCGCTGCTCGCCACCATCGTGTTCACGAGCCTCGCCTTCATCCAACTCGCCCGGGCCCTTGCCAGCCGCTCGTTCGTCGAGCCGGTCTGGCGGACAGGGCTGCGCGGCAACAGGGTTCTGGTAAGCATGATCCTTGTTGCGCTCGTCCTGCAGCTCGGCGTGGTCTACCTGCCGTTCGCCCAGGACATCTTCGGTACCGTGCCGCTCAGCCCTGCCGAGCTGGCGGCCGGCGTCCTTCTCGCGTTGGGTCTCCTCGGACTTATGGAGGCCGACAAGGCGCTCAGGCGGCGCGCTGTGCGCATGAGTCAGCGCACACCGGGTAGGCCGTGACGTGTCGCTATTAAACCGGCGTGCCACCACCGACCCGGAAACTCCCGCCAGCAAGGGGAAGCCGCGGCCCGAAGGCCCGCCTATTTCAGGAAACGCGACGTCCGGCGGTCTGCCAGAATCTTTCCCTTGGTCTGGCAGCCCGGGCAGTACTGCAGGGCGGTGTCAGCAAATGACACCTCGCGGATGGTGTCGCCGCACACCGGGCACGCTTCGCCGGTCCGGCCGTGGACCCGCAGGTGACCCCGTTTGGTGTCCTTGAGCTCATGCGGCGCCTTGCCCCGGGCATCTTGCAGGGCTGTCCCAAGAATTTCATGGATGGCGTCGAAGAGGAGCCCCACCGTGTCCCGGTCCAGGGATTTGGCGATGGCGAAAGGTGACGTCCTTGCCGCGTGCAGGATTTCGTCGCTGTAGGCGTTCCCAATGCCGGCAATCACGCTCTGGCTCCGCAGGAGACCCTTGACCTGCTGGGAACTGGACCCAAGGATCCGCGCCAGGATATCGACGTCGAACCCGGGGCTGAACGGATCCGGTCCGAGGACCGCGACCCCGGGAACGTCGTGCGGGTCCCGGACCACATAGACCGCCAGGCTCTTTTTCGTTCCGGCCTCCGTCAGATCGAAGTCGAGCGGGCCGGTACCACTGGAAAACGACAGCCGCGCCGCGATGTGACCCTTGCCCAGTTTCAGCGGGGTCCCGGTGGGCGCGTCGGTGAAGCGTACCCAGCCGGCCCGCGCCAGGTGGAAGACAAAATACAGCCCGTCGGTTTCCAAACAGACGAATTTCCCGAAGCGGCGCACCCCGGTCACGGTCCTGCCCTCAAAGTCTGAGAAAGGCGGATCCGCCGTCTTGAGTACCGCGAACGAGACAATCTGGATCTTCGTCACAACGGTTCCAAGCAGCTGTCCGCGCAGAAAATCCGTCAGGGCCGCCACTTCCGGAAGCTCGGGCATTACCTGGCCGCTACCGGCTCTGCCAACCGGATCCGGGCGTCCCGCCAAGGGAAGTTACCGGTGCTGGTTCCGTCATTGCACCATCATGGCAGAGTCCTCCCGGGCCCGGGAGGATATGCCTATACTTTCAGCGGCGGACAGAACAGTAAACCGCCGTCGACATTTGGTGTTTGACCCGAGGAAAGGCCCGTCATGAGCAACATTCCCGAAGAACTGTCCTACACCGCAGAACACGAGTGGGTTTCGGCGCCGAACGCCGACGGAGTGGTGCGCGTGGGCATCACAGACTTCGCCCAGGACGCCCTCGGGGACGTCGTCTACGCCCAGATGCCCGAAGCGGGCACCACGATCACGGCCAACGCCGTCGTCGGCGAGGTCGAATCCACCAAGAGTGTGAGCGATATTTATGCCCCTGTTTCGGGGGAGGTGGTGGCCCGCAACGAGGCGCTGGACACGGACTCGGCCCTGATCAATTCCGATCCGTACGGCGAAGGCTGGCTGCTCGAAATCAGGCTTGCAGAGGCCGGCGCGGTCGACTCGCTGCTCAGCGCGGCGGAGTACGGACAGCAGGTAGGCTAAAGGGACATGTCCTTCGGAGCGGGTTGTTGGGAACATCACCCACACAACGCCGCCGGGGGGCTGTAGACCGGATCTGCCAGGCTTTTCCGGACGGCATGCGTTGTTTGCGGGGGGATACCTGCAACGAATGAGGAGGACTCAATGTTTGGGCACGAACGGAACGACACCGGTGATGGTTACGGCACGGGTGGAGTGAAAGCGTCGGAGACCACGTCGATCAACCTCACACCGGTTCGCGACGAACCCACCATCACGCCGAAGCTCTCCATCGAGGAGCGGGCGGCCGTTGAGGCACTTCCCTATGGCTCCGCCCTGCTGGTGGCGCACAGCGGGCCCAACACCGGCGCACGCTTCCTGCTGGACTCGGACGTCACGTCGGCGGGCCGGCACCCGGACGCCGACATCTTCCTTGACGACGTCACGGTCTCGCGCCGGCACGTCGAATTCCGTCGTACGGCGCGAAGCTTCGAAGTCGTGGACACCGGAAGCCTGAACGGAACCTACGTGAACCATGACCGCGTCGACTCCGTGGAGCTGAAGTCCGGCAACGAGGTGCAGATCGGGAAGTTCCGCCTCACCTTCTACCTGAGCCCTGCCCGCGCAGCAGGCAACGTCTGATTCCGGGGTAGCTGCCTGTGGCCATGGCACATGCGGAACGGCGCGGACCCCAGATTCTGAACATCGGGGAAGTCCTGGCTCAGTTGAGCGACGATTTCCCCACGATGACGGCGTCGAAAATCCGGTTCCTTGAAGAAAAGGGGCTCATCAATCCGCAGCGGACACCGGCCGGTTACCGGCAGTACGCGGAGAACGACGTCGAGCGGCTCCGGTTTGTGCTGTCCCTTCAGCGCGACCAGTATCTGCCGCTGAAGGTCATCAAGGATTACCTCGACGCGATCGACCGCGGCGATCGCCCCGACAACCTGCCTGCCGGCGTCACGGTGTCCCCGCGGATCGTCTCCGCCGAACTCGCGGCCGAACTGCAGAACAGGGTGCGCCAGCTCAGCGAGGAGCAGCTCCGGGCCGAGTCCGGCGCGAGCGTTCCGCTGCTCCAGTCGCTGCTGAGCTTCGGCCTGATCGGGCACGTCAACGGCACCTTCGACGAGCATGCCCTCCAGGTGGCCCGCGCCTGCGTGCAACTCGAGAGCCACGGCCTGGAGCCGCGGCACCTGCGGCCGTTCCAGGCCGCTGCCGAGCGGGAATTCGGCCTCGTGGAGCGCGCGGTGGCCACTCTGACCTCACGCAAGGATGCGGCCTCGCACGCCCGCGCCGCCGAAGCTGCGCGGGAAATCAGTGACCTCTGCCTCACATTGCACCGCGCCCTGGTCCAGGACCGCATCGCGAGGATGGACATCTGATGATTGAGGTGGAGATCGTGGGCGTGCGGATTGAGCTGCCGTCCAACCAGCCGCTCGTCCTGCTCAAGGAGATGCGCGGTGAGCGGCATGTGCCGATCTGGATCGGCACCCCGGAGGCCAGCGCCATCGCCCTGGCACAGCAGGGCGTCGTCCCGCCCCGCCCGATGACCCACGATCTGCTCGTTGATGTCGTCGAATCCCTGGGCCACACCATCGTCAGCGTCAACATCGTGGCGGTGGAGGACAACATCTTCTACGGCCAGCTCCAGTTCGAGAACGGCACCACCGTCAGCTCCCGGGCCTCCGACGCCCTGGCGCTTGCCCTGCGGGCAAAGTGCCGGATCTGGTGCGCCGACGCCGTCATGGACGAGGCGGGCGTCAGGATCACCGAACACGACGAGGGGGAGGATACCCACCCCGGTCCGGCCGTCGATGAAGAAGGCGAGCTGCGGCGCTTCCGGGAGTTCCTCGACGACGTCGAACCGGACGATTTCGCCGGCTGAGGTCACGTTAAGGTTAAAGTCGAGGATGAAAGTTTCGACACGCCTGCCGAATAGCCCGAACGTCTTTGACCTTGAGCCCCCGCAGGCCTAACGTCGGAGTTAAAGGTTTCCGTTGCATACGACAGCCGCTGCGGCCACACTGGAAAGTGCGGCCCGGCCGAATCACACGGTTGAAATTTTATCCGCCGAAGGTTCGTTCCGCTAGAGATAGCCTGCTGTTGCTGCAACTTCCGCAGGGGAGCCACGACAAGGAGGATCCACGTGAGTCCGGAAGGCGAAGCAGGAGAGCTCAGGCCCTTGACGGCCGGTGTGGCCATGCCCGCCAGCGGCGCCCAGGGCCTGCTGTTCACCGAGGATCTCCCCGTCCTGGATGAGGACGCTGGCTATCGCGGACCCACCGCCTGCAAGGCAGCCGGGATCACCTACCGCCAGTTGGACTACTGGGCACGCACCGGACTTGTGGAGCCCGCCGTGCGCGGCGCCGCCGGCTCAGGTTCCCAGCGGCTCTACGGCTTCCGCGACATCCTGGTCCTCAAGGTCGTCAAGCGGCTGCTGGACACGGGCGTATCGCTCCAGCAGATCCGCACCGCCGTCGAGCATCTTCGGGAGCGCGGCGTCGAGGATCTCGCCCAGATCACCCTCATGAGTGACGGCGCCAGCGTCTACGAGTGCACCTCTGCCGACGAGGTCATCGACCTCGTCCAGGGCGGACAGGGTGTCTTCGGCATCGCGGTGGGCCGGGTCTGGCGCGAAGTGGAGGGCAGCCTCGCGGCACTTCCCAGCGAGCATGTACGGGACCAGTCGTTCCCTGGCGACGAACTCAGTAAACGCCGGGAGGCCCGCAAGATCGGCTAGGCTCCCACCTCACCGTCCCTCAAAATACAACGCGGGGTCACTTAGCGCCCATCATGATGTGCTGGATGGGCACTAAGTGACCCCGCGTTGTCTTCGTTCGGCGGAGTCCCCGGCGTGAGGCTGGGAGGTTTGCTAGCGCCTGCCGCGGTCCCGGACTGCGCCGGCGGGCTGCGTGCCCTCGGCAGCCAGCAGGTTCGCGAGCAGCGAGTCGAACAAGGCCGCAGCGTTCCTGGCGGAGTCGCCCGGCCATTGGTGGATTGAATGGGCGGCGCCCTGGATCTGCTGCCAGTTGGCCTGCTCGGGAATGTGCGGTGCGAGCAGCAGTTCGCCGAACATGGACTGCATTTCGGCGAGCCGGAAGGTGTGTTCGGCGGAGCCGCTGCGCACCCGGTTGGCGATAATGCCCGCGGGGGAGAGGTTCGGGGCGAATTCGCCACGGAAGAGCTGGATCGCACGCAGCGTGCGTTCCGTGCCTGCGACGGAGAAGAGCCCGGGCTCGGCGACGAGGATCACTTTGTCGCTCGCTGACCAGGCCATCCGGGTGAGCCCGTTGAGCGAGGGCGGGCAGTCTATAAGGACCAGCTCATATTTCTCCGCGCCGGCAAGCACCGCGGAGAGGCGGCGCAGATCGCGGCGGCTGAGGTCCGGGCGGTCGTAGATGCCGGTGTAGGCGGAGCCGACTGCCACATCCAGGATGGCTGCTGCCTGGCCGCCGGGTGCCTTGCCGTTGGCGCCGGCGCGTTCCACCCAGCCGCTGGGAACGACGTTGTCTGCGAGGCGGGCACGACGGGGAGCCTTGAGCATCCGGCCGATATCGAGATGCTCGCCCGGCCGGACCCCGAGGGCCGTGCTCGCATCCGCGTGCGGGTCAAGGTCGACGACGAGGGTGGGAATGCCGGCGGTCAATGCCGCAGACGCCAGTCCTGTGGTCACCGATGTCTTGCCGACGCCGCCTTTGAGGCTGCTGATGCTGACTACTTGCACTTGAAAAACCAATACCTAACGCCGGTTGCCGGGACGGGGTCCTGCCGGCTCCTGCGTTCTCCGGAGCCGGGGCGTGCATGCGCCACCCACCCCCTCATCATATGTTGACGCTCCGCCGAAACCTGCCTCATCGGGCCCGGGGCGGCAGATCATGCCCACTCTTCGCCGGCCACCGGCCACCCGCGCCCACCGCCCGCACCACGCCCCGCACCGCTACGCTGGCCCGTGTTGTGCCGCGACCCGGCCAGCGGTCGCATACGTGACGCGCAGTGCTGTGACCGTGGCCACAATGATTTGTATTTGCCCACGCCGGTCTTAGACACTGTGAGCACTTACCGATACGCCCGCAAAGATGCAGGAGAAGCATGTTTTCGAAGATTCTGGTGGCCAACCGCGGTGAAATCGCGATCCGTGCCTTCCGCGCCGGGTACGAGCTTGGCGCCAAGACTGTAGCCGTGTTCCCGAACGAGGACCGCAATTCGATCCACCGCCAGAAGGCCGATGAGGCGTATCTGATCGGTGACGAGGGGCACCCCGTCCGGGCCTATCTCGACGTCGACGAGGTGGTGCGGGTCGCCAAGGAATCCGGGGCCGACGCCATCTACCCCGGCTACGGCTTCCTCTCCGAGAACCCCCGTCTGGCCCGGGCCGCCGCCGAAGCCGGCATCACCTTCGTGGGTCCTCCCGCCGAGGTTCTGGAACTGGCCGGTAACAAGGTCGCCGCCCTCGCGGCAGCCCGCAAGGCCGGCGTCCCCGTACTCAATTCCAGCCAGCCGTCGAAAGACGTGGATGAGCTCATCGCCGCCGCGGACCGGATCGGCTTTCCCATCTTCGCCAAGGCCGTCGCCGGCGGCGGCGGGCGCGGCATGCGCCGGGTTGACACCCGCGAGGCGCTGCCCGAGGCCCTGCAGGCAGCCATGCGCGAAGCCGACGCCGCCTTCGGTGACCCCACCATGTTCCTGGAGCAGGCAGTGCTGCGCCCCCGCCACATCGAGGTCCAGATCCTGGCCGATGCCGAGGGCAACGTGATGCACCTCTTCGAGCGCGACTGTTCCATCCAGCGCCGCCACCAGAAGGTCATCGAGATTGCCCCGGCCCCGAACCTTGACGAAGGTATCCGCCAGGCGTTATACCGCGACGCCGTGAAGTTCGCCAAGGCACTGAATTATGTCAATGCCGGCACCGTGGAGTTCCTCGTCGACACCGTGGGGGAGCGCGCCGGCCAGCACGTCTTCATCGAAATGAACCCCCGCATCCAGGTCGAACACACCGTGACCGAAGAAGTCACCGACGTCGACCTCGTCCAGGCTCAGCTGCGCATCGCCGCCGGCGAGACCCTCGCGGACCTGGGCCTCTCGCAGGAGACCGTCCAGCTTAAGGGTGCTGCCCTGCAGTGCCGCATCACCTCCGAGGACCCGGCCAACGGTTTCCGGCCCGACGTCGGCAAGATCACCGGCTACCGTTCCGCCGGCGGCGCCGGCGTCCGGCTCGACGGCGGCACCGTCTATTCGGGTGCCGAGATCAGCCCGCACTTCGACTCGATGCTGGTCAAGCTGACCTGCCGCGGCCGCGACTACCCGGCCGCCGTGGCCCGCGCCCGCCGCGCCCTCGCCGAGTTCCGCATCCGCGGCGTGTCGACCAACATCTCCTTCCTCCAGGCTGTACTGGACGATGCCGACTTCGTCGCCGGCAACGTGGCCACCTCCTTCATCGACGAACGCCCCGAACTCCTCAAGGCGCGTGTCTCGGCCGACCGCGGCACCAAGCTGCTGACCTGGCTCGCCGAGGTCACCGTCAACAAGCCCAACGGCGAGCTCACAGTACACAGCGACCCTGCCGCCAAGCTTCCGGCCGTGGGCGACGCCGCGCCCGGGCCGGGTTCCCGCCAGCGGCTGCTGGAGCTGGGCCCGGAAGGCTTCGCGACGGCGCTGCGCGAGCAGAACGCCGTCGCGGTCACGGACACCACCTTCCGCGACGCCCACCAGTCGCTGCTGGCCACCCGCGTCCGCACCCGCGACCTCGTCGCGGCCGGCCCGGCCGTGTCCGGGCTGCTCCCGCAGTTGCTCTCCGTCGAGGCCTGGGGCGGCGCCACCTACGACGTTGCCCTGCGCTTCCTCGGTGAAGATCCCTGGGACCGGCTTGCGGCGCTGCGCAAGGCGCTGCCGAATGTCTGCCTGCAGATGCTCCTGCGCGGCCGCAACACCGTGGGCTACACGCCGTACCCCGAAGAGGTCACGGTGGCATTTGTCAACGAGGCCGCCGCCACCGGCATCGACATCTTCCGCATCTTCGATGCCCTCAACGACGTCAACCAGATGGCCCCGGCCATCCGCGCCGTCCGCGAGACCGGCACCGCCGTCGCCGAGGTGGCCCTGTGCTATACGGCGGATATGACGGATCCGGACGAAAAGCTGTACACCCTGGACTATTATCTGGAGCTGGCGCAGAAGATCGTCGATGCCGGGGCGCACATCCTGGCGATCAAGGACATGGCCGGGCTGCTGCGCCCCGCCGCCGCTGCCCGCCTCGTGACGGCCCTGCGTGAGCGGTTCGACCTTCCGGTCCACCTGCACACCCATGACACAGCAGGGGGCCAGCTGGCGACGCTGCTGGCAGCCGTGGACGCCGGCGTGGACGCCGTGGACGTGGCGTCCGCGTCGCTGGCGGGCACCACCAGCCAGCCCTCGGCCTCGGCGCTCGTGGCCGCGCTGGCCCACACCCCGCGCGACACCGGGCTGAGCCTCGCGAACGTCTGCGCGCTGGAACCGTACTGGGAGGCCGTGCGGCGGGTCTATGCACCCTTCGAGTCCGGCCTGCCGGGCCCCACCGGCCGGGTCTACCAGCACGAGATCCCTGGCGGCCAGCTCTCCAACCTGCGCCAGCAGGCGATCGCACTGGGCCTCGGCGAGCGGTTCGAGGCCATCGAGGACATGTACGCCGCGGCGGACCGCATCCTGGGCCGGCTGGTGAAGGTCACGCCGTCCTCCAAGGTGGTGGGAGACCTGGCCCTGCACCTTGTTGGACTCAATGCCGACCCGGCCGACTTCAACGACAACCCGGAGAAGTACGACATCCCGGATTCCGTGATCGGCTTCCTGTCCGGCGAACTCGGCGATCCTCCCGGCGGCTGGCCGGAACCGTTCCGGACCAAGGCCCTGCAGGGCCGGACTGTCAAGGTCCGCGACGTCGACCTCAGCGCCGAGGACAGCGCAGCGCTCCGGTCCGACTCCAAGACCCGGCAGCAGACCCTCAACCGGCTGCTCTTCCCCGGTCCCACCAAGGACTACCTGAAGACTGTGGAGTCCTACGGCAACCTCTCGGTGCTGGACACCCGCGACTACCTCTACGGCCTGCAGCGCGGCGCGGAGCACGAGATCGAGCTGGAGAAGGGCGTCCGCCTGATCGCTTCGCTCGAAGCCGTCTCCGAGCCGGACGAGAAGGGCATGCGCACCGTGATGTGCACGCTCAACGGCCAGTCGCGCCCGGTGGTGGTCCGCGACCGCGCCGTGGTCAGCAACGTCAAGGCGGCCGAACGCGCCGATGCCTCCCAGCCCGGCCAGGTGGCCGCACCGTTTGCCGGCGCCGTCACCCTGACAGTCAAGGCCGGGGACACCGTCAAAGCCGGTGACACAGTTGCGACCATCGAGGCTATGAAGATGGAAGCCTCCATCACGACGCCGGTCGCGGGCACCGTCTCGCGGCTCGCCGTGGGCGCCATCGAACAGGTCCAGGGCGGGGATTTGCTGCTGGTCGTCGAGTAGCGGCAGCGCAGCAAAAGCAACGCGGGGATCCTCACAGTCACATACGGCCCATCAGGGGGTCCCCGATGGGCCGTATGTGACTGCCCGCGTTGCTGTGGGGGCGACGGCTAATGCTGGACGGCGCGCGGGGTGCCGTACATCTCCTCGATCACGTTCTCGAAGTCCTTCATGACCTGGGAGCGTTTGACCTTCATCGACGGCGTGAGGTGGCCGGAGGCTTCGGTGAAGTCCGCCGGCACGATCCGGAACGACTTGATCGCCTCCGCCTGGGAGACCGACTGGTTGGCGTGGTTGATGAGGTCCTGGACCGCGGCCCTGACCACCGGATTCCCGGTCGCTTCGGCGAGGGTTGTGGAGGCCGGAAGGCTGTGGCGGTGGAGCCAGCCCGGGAGGGCCTCCTCGTCGAGGGTGACCAGAGCGCCGATGAACGGGCGGTTGTCACCGACCACCAGCACCTGCGAGACGAGCGCGTCGGCGCGAATCTGGTCCTCGAGCAGCGCCGGTACAACGTTCTTGCCGCCGGCCGTGACAATAATTTCCTTCTTGCGGCCGGTGATGGTCAGGAAGCCCTGTTCATCGAGCTGCCCGATGTCGCCGGTGCGCAGCCAGCCATCCTGGAAGGCCTCGGCGGAGAGGTCGTCGCGCTTGTAGTAGCCGCGCATGACGCAGACGCCCTTGGCGAGGATTTCGCCGTCGTCGGCAATCTTCACGGCATTGCCGGGAAGCGGCTTGCCGACCGTTCCGATCCTGATCCGTTCCGGTGTATTCACCGTGATCGGAGCCGTGGTTTCGGTCAGCCCGTAGCCCTCCAGGATCTGCATGCCGATGCCCTGGAAGAAATGGCCCAACCGTTCGCCCAGCGGGCCGCCGCCGGATACCGCGTGCGCGACATGGCCGCCCATGGCGTCCCGGAGCTTGCCATAGACCAACTTGTCGAACAGGGTGTGCTTGAGCCTCAGGCCCACGCCGACCTTGCCGGCCTGCCGGGCGCGGGAGAACTCGATGGCGGTGTCCGCGGCGCGGTGGAAGATTGCGCCCTTGCCGCCGTCCTCGGCCTTGGTGAGCGCCGAGTTGTAGACCTTTTCGAAAACGCGCGGCACGGCAAGGATAAACGTGGGCTTGTAGCTCTGCAGGTCCGGCAGCAGGTTCTTGATGTCCGGCGTGTGCGCGACCGTGACGCCGGCGGCCACGGCCAGAACCGAGATGTAGCGCGCAAAGACGTGGGCGAGGGGCAGGAACATGATGGTCCTGGCATTCTCGTGCACGATTCCGTTCAGCGAGGTGGCCAGCGCGTTCTCCGAGAGCTCCACGAAGTTGCCGTGGGTCAGTTCGCAGCCCTTGGGCCGTCCGGTGGTGCCGGAGGTGTAGATGATCGTGGCGATGTCCTTGAGGGACGCCTGGCTGCGGCGCGCCTCGAGTTCTTCGTTGCTGACCGTGGCACCGGCGGCCCTGACCTCATCCAGGCCGGTTCCTGAGAGCTGCCAGACGTTCGCGAGGGCGGTCAGGCCCTCGGACGCCGCGGCCTGCCGGATGATGTCCTCATGGTGGGCGGACTCACCGAAGGCGGCCACCGCGCCGGAATCGCCGAGGTTCCAGGCGACCTGGGAGGGTGAGGACGTCTCATAGATGGGAACAGAGACGGCGCCGGCGAACCAGATCGCGAAGTCAATCAGCGCCCACTCGTACCGGGTGCGGGACATAATGCCCACCCTGTCGCCGGCGGCCACACCGCTGGCCATCAGCCCCTTGGCGAGCAGCGAAACATCGGCCAGGAAGTCGGTGGCCCGGACATCCTGCCACTCGCCGGCAGCGTCGAGGCGCGAGAACAGGGCAGGGTTGGTAGCCTTCGCGGCCTGGCGCAATACCAGGGCCGTGACATTTGATTCCGGTGGGACGTTGACCAGGGGCGGGACACTGATTTCTCGCACGATAGCTCCTTTGATATCCATTGACCCGCAAGGGGTTCAGCTAACACTAGTGCGTGGCCCTGAGTTGAATGTGTTCCACAACACTTACTGGCGAGTAACTTTACGGCTCCGGGTACCGGCGCGCCACTCGGGGCGGCTGACGCCGGCGCGGAATCGCCTGGCCAATAGACTTGGGGAACCATGCACACACCCACACCCGGACAGCAGCCCGGCCCGGACCGCAGGACGGCCACCTGGCGCCGCAGGGACTTCGCGGGTGCGGGCGGCGGAGTTCCGGGGCAGGGTTTCCGTGAGCATCTGAGGCTGGGCCGCAAGGGCCTGGCAATCGGCGTCGATATCGGCGGTACCAAGGTGGCAGCCGGTGTGGTGGACGCGGAGGGCCGGATCCTCAGCCAGGCCAGGCGCTCCACCCCGGGCAACGACCCGCGGGCGGTCGAACAGGTCATCGTGGAACTCGTCGAGGAATTGGGCGAAGGCCACCGGATCTGGTCCGTCGGGATCGGTGCTGCCGGCTGGATGGATCTCGACGGCGGTACCGTGCTGTTCAGCCCGCACCTGGCCTGGCGCAATGAACCGCTGCGGGACAACCTGCAGCGGCTGCTGCACCGCCCTGTACTCCTGACCAACGACGCCGACGCCGCCGGCTGGGCGGAATGGCGCTTCGGTGCCGGCCGGGGCGAGAGCCGGCTGGTCTGCATCACCCTGGGTACCGGCATTGGCGGCGCCATGGTGATGGACGGGCGGCTCGAGCGCGGCCGCTACGGGGTGGCGGGGGAATTTGGCCACCAGATCATCATGCCCGGCGGCCACCGCTGTGAATGCGGCAACCGGGGCTGCTGGGAACAGTACGCCTCCGGCAATGCCCTCGGCCGGGAGGCGCGCGAACTGGCCGCCGCCAACTCCCCGGTGGCGCAGGAACTGCTCAGGGCAGTGGACGGCCAAATGGACCGCATCACCGGCGCGGTCGTCACCGGGCTGGCCGGGGCCGGGGATGCCACCTCACGTGAGTTGATCGAGGAGGTCGGCGAATGGCTGGGCCTGGGTCTCGCCAATCTTGCGGCCGCGCTGGATCCGGGCACCTTCGTGATCGGCGGCGGTTTGTGCGACGCCGGTGAACTGCTGGTCGCACCGGCGCGGAAAGCTTTCGGCAGGAACCTGACCGGGCGCGGATTCCGGCCTGCGGCGCAGATCGAACTGGCAGCCCTCGGCCCCGACGCCGGCCTGATCGGCGCCGCTGACCTGTCCCGGGTCAGCAGGCGCATGCGCAGCTAATGGGCTTTTTTTCGTTGGTTCGTCGAGGGTCCGGGCGCGTGGCCGGGCGCAGGGACATGCCCCGCGCCGGGGCCAGCGGGTGCAGCAAGCCTGCCGGTGGAGGAAGCCTGCCGGTGCAGCGCCTAGACGCGGGCGCCGTCGTCCTGGTCGTCTTTCTCGCCCGGAAGTTTCATGATCAAAAAGACCACCGAGGCCGCAAAGGCGGCCACTAGGCCCAGGATCGCCAGCAGGGGTGCGGAGCGCCAGAACATCGTGGAGAGGATGAGCGCGATCGGGCCGCCCACCGCGCCGAGCCAGGCCAGCACGGTCATCGGGTCGGCGCCGGCGAGGCTGGGCGGTTCCTCCGGCACGAAGCTGTCCGGGGCCAAGGGGTCGTCGCCGTCTGCCTCATAATCCCGGGGGCCCGCCGGATACCCCGGGCGGGCGCTGTCCCCGGCCCCGTCCGTGGCCCCGCCGTCTGCCCCGTTGGCCGTGTCCGGTGTCCCGCCGAGCCGTTCCCGGGCGGAGAGCTCTATGGGAGCGGCGACGGAGAGCCCCAGAGGATCGAAATCGCTAAAAGGCCTGGCCGCTGCAGCACCGTCGGTGCCCCCGGTGCCCCCGGCACCCTCAGGGAACCCGGAGACGCCGGCCGGATCTTTGCCTTCCAGCCGCGCAACAAGATCCAGCCAGACAGCATTGGCCTGGTTGGACGGGGTGTCCGATGGATCGGAGTCCGACGAATCGGGGTCAGGGGAGCTGGGATCCGGTCTAGTCATCTGCCGTGTCCTTTTGGCTAGCGTGGGCGGCGTCTGGCGTGCGTCCGGCAACTGCTGACCGGATGAACTCGGCGGTGCCGCGGAAGATCCCGGGCGCGTCGTTGTCCATGGTAGCCACGTGGTAGCTGTTTTCCAGCCGAATCACCTCAAGCGGGGCGTTCGTCAGCCCGCGCCGCAGCGCCGTCATGCTCGAGTCGGAGACCACATGGTCCACCGCGGAGCGGTAAACCCGGACGGGGGCCGTGACCCGGGGCAACAGCCGCAGGGTGTCCTTGAACATTTTGTTCAGCTCATGGGCGGCGCCGACCGGGGTCCGGGGATAGGCACCTTCGTCCGCTCCGGCCTTGAGAATGTCGTTGGCGATGGCAGGAGTGCTCTTGAGGACGAATTTGAGGATGCCGGCGAGCGGGGCGCGAGGGTCGTCGACGACGAGTCCCGGGTTCACCAGCACGGCTCCGGCGACGGGCCGGGTGGCGGCAAGCCGCAGGGCCAGCGCCCCGCCCATCGACAGCCCGGCTACGAAGACGTGTTCGCAGTCTTCGGCGAGTTCCAGATAGGCGGCGTCGAGGGCGGCATGCCAGTCCGGCCAGCGGGTTCGGGACAGTTCCTGCCAGCTGGTCCCGTGGCCCGGCAGCAACGGCATCTGCACCGCGTAGCCCGCTCCGGCCAGGGACATTGCCCAGTCCCGGACACCATGCGGGCTGCCGGTGAAGCCATGGGACACCACAACACCGGTCCTGGGGCCGGTTCCGTTGAACGGGCTGCTGAACGGGGAATGGTCCAAGGGGATGCTCATGGGGTCTCCGTGGCTCGGGAAAGCGGCAGTGTGGCGGACGAGGGAGCGGCAGACGAAAGGGACGGCGGCTCGGTCGCCGCGTGCTGCAGGAAGAAGCGTGTGGATTCCCCGAAAATCAGGGGCGCATCGACGTCGAGCGTGGCCACATGACCGCTGTCCGGCAGCCGGACGACGTCGAACTCCCGTGACCCGAGCCGCTTCCGAAGCAGTTCAAGGGAAGTCGGCGGGACCACCGTATCGGAGTCGGATTTGAAGACGAGGGCCGGGGCCTTGACCGCGGGCAGTTCCCGGATGGTTACCTTGAACAGCCGGCTGAGCTGGTGGACGGACTCCAGCGGCGTCCGGGCGTAGTCGCCGTCCTGGGTGGCCAACGCCGTCGGGTTCGGTTCCTGGGCCGGAGCAGTGGTCCGCTGGAGGTACTTAAGCAGTCCGATGACCCGGACCCGGCGGTCGTAGAAGCTCAGCCCCGGATTGACCACGGCGACACCGGCGACCCGCTGGCGGGCGGCCGTGCGCAGGGCTATGGCTCCGCCCATCGACAGGCCGGCGACGAAGCAGTCCCGGGTTCCGGCGGCCAGCTCGAGGTACGCGGCCTCGAAGGCGTTATACCAGTCCTGCCAGCCGTGGCGGGCCAGGTCATGCCAGTCGGTGCCGTGGCCCGGCAGCAGCGGGACGGACACGGCGAAGCCCTGGGCGGCAAGATGCTCTGCCCAGGGAAGGACGCTGAGGGGGCTGCCGGTGAAACCGTGACAGATTGCTACGCCGACGCCCGCGTTGCCGCCGTGGCCGGGGTAACTGAACGCCGCGGGCGCCAGGGGAGTGCTGCTTCCGGTCATGTGCCCATCGTGTCACTGTTCGGGACAAAACTCACTAGAGTAGGGTGTCAATGAAGTCCTGGCGGGACCCGACGGAGGGCCGGCCAGACGCTTTCCGGAGGGGTACACCACGTGTTTTATTGGTTCATGAAGACGTTCGTTCTGGGCCCGGTGCTCAAGACGTTGTTCCGGCCCTGGGTCAAGGGTCTGGACAATGTGCCCGCCGAGGGCGCCGCCATCATCGCCTCGAACCATCTTTCTTTCTCGGATTCCATTTTTATGCCCCTTATGGTGCCCCGTCCCGTGGTGTTCCTGGCGAAATCGGAATACTTCACCGGCACGGGCATTAAGGGCAAGCTGACCGCCGCCTTCTTCCGGCTGACGAACCAGCTGCCGATGGACAGGTCCGGGGGAGCCGCCTCTGCGCTGTCCCTCGACGCCGGCATGGACGTGCTCAGGAACGGCTCGCTGCTGGGCATCTACCCCGAGGGTACCCGCAGCCCGGACGCCCGGCTGTACCGCGGTAAGGTGGGCGTGGCCAGGCTTGTCCTGCAGGCCCGTGTGCCGGTCATTCCGGTGGCTATGATCGGCACCGACAAGGTCCAGCCGATCGGCAAGCGGATGCCCAATATCCGGCGCATCGGGATGATCTTCGGCGAACCACTCGACTTTAGCCGGTACTACGGCATGGAGGATGACCGGCTGATCCAGCGTTCCGTGACCGACGAGATCATGTACGAGCTGATGCGGCTATCCGGCCAGGAATACGTCGACGAGTACGCCGCGGTGGTCAAGCTCCGGCTTGCGGGCAAGGCGCTCGCGGAGAAACCGCTTGCCGGGAGGGCAACGGAGCAGCCCGACGACGGCGCCGCCGCAGGCGGTCCGGCGGCGCCCGGAAGTGTGTGAAAAATCCGTGTGACGGTGTGGGCACTGTCAATGACGGACCGGCTCCGCTGATCGGTGCCGTGCAACTATCCTTATAGGGTGACTGAGCTATCTGCGCCTTCGGCCTTCCCCCTGAAAAGTTCCACCCTGAACAGTTCCACCCTGAACGGTTCCACCCTGAACGGTGCACCGCTGTCGGGCTCCGCCCTGACCAGCACCGCCCAGAGTGGTGCCGCCGACTATCCCGGCCTCGACCACTGGCGGGATCTGACGGCCTCCCAGCAGCCGACGTGGTCGGATAAGGGCGTCTTCGACGCCTCGGTCAAGGAGCTTTCCGTCCTGCCGCCGCTCGTCTTCGCCGGCGAAGTGGACATCCTTCGCGAACGGCTCGCGGCCGCGGCGCAGGGCAAGGCGTTCCTGCTCCAGGGCGGCGACTGCGCGGAAACGTTCGAGGCCGCCACCGCCGACAAGATCAGCGCCCGGGTCCGCACAATACTCCAGATGGCAGTGGTCCTTACCTACGGCGCGGCCATGCCGGTCATCAAAATGGGCCGGATGGCAGGCCAGTTCGCCAAGCCCCGTTCCTCCAACGACGAGACCCGCGAGGGCGTTACGCTTCCGGCTTACCGCGGCGACATCGTCAACGGCTACGACTTCACTCCCGCATCCCGCGCGCACGACGCCGGCCGGATGCTCAAGGCCTACCACACCTCGGCTTCCACGCTGAACCTGATCCGGGCCTTCACCCAGGGCGGCTTCGCGGACCTGCGCCTCGTGCACCAGTGGAACAAGGGCTTCACGGAAAACCCCGCCCACGCGCGCTACGAGTCGCTGGCGCGGGACATCGACCGCGCCATCAAGTTCATGGCCTCCTGCGGAGCCGACTTTGAGGCGCTCAAGCGGGTGGAGTTCTATGCCAGCCATGAGGCGCTGCTTCTCGACTACGAACGCGCCCTGACCCGCATTGATTCGCGCACGGGCTTCCCCTATGACACCTCCGCGCACTTCCTTTGGATCGGTGAGCGTACCCGCGAACTGGACCACGCCCACGTCGACTTCCTTTCCCGCGTGCGCAACCCCATCGGTGTGAAGCTCGGCCCGTCCACCAGCGGCGACGATGCCCTGCGCCTGATCGACAAACTCGATCCGGACCGCGAGCCCGGCCGCCTGACCTTCATCACCCGGATGGGCGCCACCAATATCCGTGAGAAACTGCCCCCGATCGTGGAACGCGTCACCGCCTCCGGCGCCCAGGTCCTCTGGGTCACAGACCCCATGCACGGCAACACGGTCACCTCGCCCAACGGCTACAAGACCCGCAATTTCGACGACGTCATCGACGAGGTGCGCGGTTTCTTCGAGGTCCATCATGCCCTCGGCACAGTCCCGGGCGGCCTGCACGTGGAGATGACCGGTGACGACGTAGCTGAATGCCTCGGCGGCGCCGATCCGGTGGACCAGGAAGCCTTCCTGGACCGCTACGAATCCGTCTGCGACCCGCGTCTGAACCACATGCAGTCCCTGGAGATGGCTTTCCTGGTGGCAGGGGCCCTCTCCACGCGCTGAGCCCCGGCTCACGGGATCAACGGCTCCCGCAGCACAGGGCTCCGCAACACAAGGCTCCGCCCCGGCATTCCAGGCCGGGGCGGAGCTCTCGTAGGCGGCAGCTGCCGACCGGACGGCGCTAGCGGGCAATTTCGTTGGTTCGTCGGGGGTCCGGGCGCGGTCGCCGGACTCAGGGACATGCCCCGCGCCGGGGCCAGCGGGTGGACATAGTGTCATTGTGCCCGGTCGCGGGTGCGAAGAATGGGCATGTCCCGCGGGGCTGGACACTTGGTCTGTACACCCGCCCGAGGGACATGCCCCGCGTCGGGGACAGCGGGTGGACATAGTGTCATTGTGCCCGGTCGCGGGTGCGAGGAATGGGCATGTTCCCCGGCGCCGTGGAGCAGCACGGCTTTAATGCGCCGGACCCACCTCACGCCCGAGGGGACATGCCCCGCGCCGGGGTCGACGGATGGACATAGTGTCATTGTGTCCGGTCCCGGGTGCGAGGAATGGGCATGTCCCCGTTACACCCGCCCCGGCGCGACAAGGTCCAGTCTCCGTCTAAACCCCCGACGAACTAACGAAAATGCCCACTAGACGACGGTCAGGGTAACGATTGATCCTTCGGTGGCCTTGGTGCTCACCGGATTCTGATCCCGGACGGTGCCGAAGAAGCCGCCCAGAACGTTGTTCACACGCACCTCGAAGCCCAATTGCTCGAGGGCCTTGCGCGCTTCAGATGCCTGCTTGCCGATGAAACTGGGCACATCGACGAGCTTCGGACCCTTGGAAATCGTCAGGGCCACGGACCCGCCCTTGGTGAGGTTGCCGGTCGCGGGGTCCTGGGCCACCACGGCCCCCTTCGGGACCTTCCGGTCGTTGACAGTCTCCGGGGAAATCACGGCCCTCAGCCCGGCGGCCTCGAGCGCCTTGACGGCGGCGCCCTGCTCCTGGCCGCGGACGTCAGGCACCGGGATGGGTTGCGGGCCCTTGGAGACGGTGAGGTCCACCGGAGTGCCGTGCCTGACAGGATTGCCACTGCGCGGCGCCTGTGCCAGGACAGTGCCGGCGGCTGCCGATTCGTCATAGGTCTCGGAGATCTGCCCCAGCGCCATCCCGGCACTGTTGAGGCTGGTCTTGGCCTGGTCCAGGGACTTTCCGGTCAGCTGCGGCAGCGGGAACAACTCGGGGCCCTTGGAGACGGACAGGGACACCGGCTGGAACTTCCGGATGATCTGGCCGGACGGGGGCTCCGAGCCGACCACCAGGCCGGGCAGGACATCGTCGTCGAAGACGTCCTTGGTGGTGGACTGGAAGCCGGCGGTCCGCAGCTGCTGCTGGGCATCGGCGACGGTCTTGTTTGCCAATTCCGGAATCGTTCCGGGTGAGCCGGGGCCCATGCCGAAGAACCAGCCGGCGCCGCCTGCCAGCAGGGCAGCAATAACCAGCACGAGGATCCACAGCAGCCCCCGGCGCCGGGGATCTCCCTCGCGCAGGCTGCGTACCGGCGTTGCCGCCGCACGCTGGCGCGCCTTGTCCTCGTCGCGGTCCTGCCTGCGCTGCGCGCGTTTGCTGGCGGGAGCCGCGCGGCCGGCCGGTTCGCCGTCGCCGGCGTGCCCGTCCGGAGCACCGAACGAGGCCTCTTCCGGGGCGGAGAGATGCCCGTAGCCAGGGCGCCGCGCCGCGGCCGATATCACGGTGGTGGGGTTACTCCCGCGGGAAATGATCTCCGTGGGCCGCTGGATGCCGCCGAGCCGCTCGGTCCGGGCGCCACCGCTATCGGCGAGGCCGGGAGCGCCGACGGCGGTGGCGCCTGGAGCGGAGCCGGCCGAGGCAGTGCTCGGGACAACGCTCGGGACGGTGCTGCGGCGGGCGGCCGGCGGCTGGAGGTCGAGTTCGGCGTCGCTGAGGTTGGTCCGGATGTGCCGCAGTTCAGTCAGCAGCGCACTGCCGTCGACCGGACGCTTGTCCGGGTCGCTGGCGGTGCACCACTGCACCAGCTCATCGAGTTCCCCGGCGAGACCCGGTATGTGCTCCGAGGGGGCTCCCACGTCCGAGTTCACGTGCTGGTAGGCCACCTGGATGGGGAATTCGCCGTCGAACGGCTGCCGGCCGGTCATCATCTCGTAGAGCATGATTCCGAGCGAATAGATGTCGCTGCGGGCATCGGCCTGCTTGCCGAGCACGAGCTCGGGGGAGAGATAGGCCACCGTGCCGATGAGGGCGCCGGTGCTGGTCGACGTCGAGACGGCCCGGGCCAGGCCGAAGTCGCCGACCTTGATCCGGCCGTCGTCGGCAATCAGCACGTTCTCGGGTTTGATGTCGCGGTGGATGAGGCCGGCGGCGTGGGCAGCGCCAAGGCCTTCGACAACGGGGTCGATCAGTGCGAGGGCGAGCCGCGGGGAGAGGGCCCCCTTGTCCTTGATGACGTCCCGCAGCGTGTGGCCTTTGATGTATTCCATCACGAGGTACGCGATCCGGCCGTCCTCGCCCTGGTCCAGGACCCCCACTACATGCGGGTGGGAGAGCCTGGCCGCGGCCTTGGCCTCGCGGCCCAGCCGGTCGAGGAACTGCGGGTCGCCGGCCATGTGGGGGTGCAGCACCTTCAGCGCCACATCACGCTCCAGCCGCTGGTCCGTGGCCACATAGACCGTGGACATCCCGCCGCTGGCCAGCCGGGACTGAATCAGGTACCGGCCATCCACGATGGTGCCTACGAGCGGGTCCGACGTGTAATCCTGCACCATACGATCCTAATCGCTGCACGGAATCGGGCCCGGATCAACATGCGATCCGGGCCCGTATCGTTATGCTCCGGGGCCGGCGGAGGCGCACTGTGCGCCTGGCCCGCGGGGCCCTGAGCCTTAGCCGAAGTTCTTCTGGTGGGCCTTGATGGACGCCACGTAGCGCTTGGTGTCGTCGTACATGCCGTACTTGCTGACCGAGTACTGGCCCTGGTAGTAGCCCGCGATGGCGGTGTCCAGATCCTTGCTCGTGCGGGTCAGCTGGCGGATGATGGCGACGCCGGCTGTGGCGTTGTCGTAGGGGTCCAGCAGGTTCAGTTTGCGGCCCACGAGGTCCGAGGCCCACTGGCCGGACGAGGGGATGACCTGCATGGTGCCGATGGCGTTGGCCGGGGAGACCGAGCGGTGGTCGAAGCTGGATTCCTGGAAGGCGAAGGCCAGTGCCAGGGACGGATCGACGCCCATCTTGCGGGCGGTGTCCGCGACGATCCCCTTCATCTGTTCGCGGCTGGGGACGGGGGAGGCGTTCAACAGTGCCTTGTTCTCGTTTGCCGAGCTGACCACGGCGGCCGGGTAGCTGAAGCCGAGGAAAGTGCTGGGCACCAGCGGCGCAGGCGTAGCCGGGGGCTGGCTGGATGCCGGCGCGATCGGGGCCGGCCCGGTCGATGCGCCCGGAATCACCAGCTTCTGGCCGGGGTGGATGATGCTGCTCATCGTCAGCCGGTTGGCGGAGAGGACGTCGGACAACCTGACGCCGTTCCTGGCCGCGATCCCGGAGAGCGTATCCCCGGACTTGATGGTGTACGAACCTGACGCCGGGGCCGGGGCCGGGGCCGGGGCCGGGGCCGGGGCAGCAGGTGTGGACGCCGGCACTACCGGGGCGGGGGTCACCGGGGCGGGGGCGGCCGGCGCGGGAGCGGTGGCGCCGTTGCCGATCTTGATCTGCTGGCCCGGGCGGATGATGGAGCCCATGTTGAGCCCGTTCCAGCCGAAGACCTCGGAGAGCCTGACACCGTGGCGGGCCGCGATGGCGCTGAGCGTGTCACCCGACTTTACGGTGTAGCTGCTGCCGCCGCTCGGACCTGCCGGCGCTGGAGCCGAGGGTGCGGGTGCCGCCGGGGCCGGAGTGGTGGCGGTGCCGCCGAGCTTGATCTTCTGTCCGGGGTAGATGATCGTGTTCGACTGCAGGTTGTTCAGCTTCAGGACGGCGTAGGTATCCAGGCCGAACTTGCCGGCGATCCCGCTGATGGTGTCGCCACGGGCGATCGTGTACTCAGCCGGTGCCGGCGCCTGGGTGGGCCGGAAAGATACGGGGACCGTTGCGGACACGGCAAGGGCCGGGATCATGGCCGACGTCAATGACTTTGCTGTCTGCGCCTGTGACTGCGCCTTCATTGCTGCGGCCAGTGTTGCCGGGATGGCACGCGGCCGGGACTCGGCCGCCGCGGGCTGGGCGAGCGCCAAAGAAGAAAGAATGACGGCGGGCAGCGCCGCCGTCGTGGCCGCGATCATCGGCAGGCTGGGCCGCGGGTGGGGCTTTGGCGAACGAGACGTCGTCATGGGAAAAATCCTCTTCTCAGCGGTGAACGCTGCAGGTCAGGCTGATGTCACTGGTGTTACCAGTGTGACTGATGTTATTGCTGTTACAAATGTGATCCATGTGAATCTCTCATGAATTGGCAATTAGCACAAGATCGCTCGGACATTCTGCAAACCGGATTTTGCGGAGTGTCGACGCACCTGGGTTGCCGCCGCTCCCCCTCGGCCCGTGAGGATGCCCGGAGCCAACTAGGCGCAGGGGGACCTGCCGTGGCAATCTTGATTCGTGAGTAATGTAGAAAGCCTCGTGGGCGAATGGCTGCCCCTGCCCGATGTCGCCCAGCTTCTGGACGTTTCCATTACCAAGGTCCATGGCTTGCTGGATGAACGCGCGCTGGCTGCATTGAGGGTCGGCGAACGGCGGATTCGTTGCGTCCCGGCGGAATTCGTTCTGGACGGGCACGCCGTGGAGAGCCTCAAGGGGACCATTGTGGTCCTCGCTGACGCCGGCTATTCGGATGAGGAGCTCATCACTTGGCTCTTTACGCCGGATGAATCCCTGCGCGGCCGGCCGATCGATGCACTGCGCGAAGGCCGCAAGACGGAAATCCGACGCCGGGCACAATCCCTGGCCTGGTAGCACCGGCAGGGTTCAGGCGGTGCGGCTGACGGTGACCTCGGCAAGCTTCCGCAGCGCCGTCTTGGGCAGCTCTTCCAGCGGCAGGAGCTCCAGGGCTGAGAAGGCCGCTCGGCCAAACTCCTCGATCAGTACTTCCGTGGCCTGCAGCGCGCCGCAATCCACGAGGATGCGGCGGATCTCATCCACGTCCGCCCCGTCAAGATCGGGGCTACCGAGCTTGGCATCGATGAAGGCCGATTCGGCCGGCGTTGCCTGGTCCAGGGCGAGAGCCACCAGAACCGTCCGTTTGCCTTCGCGCAAATCGTCCCCGGCCGGTTTTCCGGTGGTGACCGGATCGCCAAACACGCCCAGTACGTCGTCCCGCAACTGGAAGGCCTCGCCGAGCGGAAGGGCGAAGGCCGAGTAGCCGCGCAGCAGCTCATCCGGTGCGCCGGCAAGTGCACCGCCGAGGGCAAGCGGGTGCTCGGTGGAATACTTGGCCGACTTGAATCGGATGATGGATTGGGCGCGGTTGACCGCACCGGCACGGTCCCGCCGCGGGCCGGCGACCTCCTCCAGGATGTCGAGGTACTGGCCGGCCATGACCTCGGCGCGCATCAGGTTGAAGATGAGGCGGGCCCGGCTCCCGGATGCGGCGCGGTCGCCGATTTCGGTGAAGGATTCCTCGCTGAAGGACAGGCAGAGATCCCCCGTCAGGATTGCGGCCGCGTGGCCGAACCGTTCTCTGTCCAGCGCCCAGCCCTGGGCCGTGTGCAGCTCGCTGAAGCGCCGGTGCACGCTGGGACCGCCCCTGCGGGTGTCCGAGCGGTCAATGATGTCGTCGTGGATAAGCGCCGCGGCCTGGAACAGCTCCAGGGCAGAGCCGGCCGTGACCACTTCGTCGGCCCCTTCCTCCCCGCCCGCGCCGCGCCAGCCCCAGTAGCACATGAGCGCCCGCAGCCGTTTGCCGCCGGTGACCAGGTTCGAGATCGATCCCATCAGCGGATCGATGTCCCGGGAGATCGAGGACATCACGGCCTGGCGGGTGGTCAGGAACTCGGTGAGCTTGCCGGCGACGGCGGCCACGTATGCAGTCTGCTCGAGGCGCAGCTGTTCCGCGAGGGTCACTTGACAGACTCGGCAGCGACGTTCGCGCCGATGGTGAAGGTAGAGGTTCCGGCGGTTTCCATCACGGAGATGTTGACCGTCTCGCTGTCGCCGCGGAGGAAGTCCTTGGACGGCAGGGTGCCCACTGTCTCGCCGGGAACGGCCTTAAAGCCCTGTGCCTCCAGTGCGGTCGTGTAGAAGGCCACGACGGCGGCTGCCGGCGAAGCAATGCTCCCCACCAGTGCCGCGGTCGCCGGAACGGTGGTCTTGTCAAAGCTGCTGGAGACCACCTTCGCGCCGGGCATCAGGGGCAGGAGGGTCTGCGGGAAACCGGGAACCATTGCGCCCACCGTTGCCGAGGTGCCGGGCTCTGCCGAGGGACCGGCCGGCGCGGTGGTGGAGGGCTGGGCCGAGGACGGCACGGCCGCCGTCGACGAGGAACCCGGGGAAACGGTCCCGGGGGTAGCGGGCGTACAAGCGGCCAGGGCGGCCAGCAGCGTCCCGGCCACAATAGCCGCAGCTGCAGCACGTTTACGCTCTCCAAAAACCTTCACAGGGACTTTCCTCCTGGTGTTGACGCCGGATTCAGCCTCCAGTTTAGCCAGTCCCGGGGCATAGGATTGAAGTTGTGGGGCCGGACAGGGATAAACAGCAGCAGGAACAACCCGTTAAGCAGTCCCGGAACGCTGCAGCCGGCCGGCTCAGCGACGCAACTCTCCGGGAACTCCGGCGCAGCAGCATCATGCACGTGGACATGGACGCCTTCTTTGTCTCCGTCGAGCTGCGCAACCGTCCCGCCCTGGTGGGCAAGCCCGTGATCGTGGGCTACCCCGCGGACCGCTCGGTAGTCCTTTCCGCCTCCTACGAGGCCCGCGCCTTCGGCGTGAAGTCTGCGATGCCCATGGTGATTGCGGCCCGCATGTGCCCCTCGGCAATCGTGATCGAACCCCGGCACAAGCTGTATTACGAGGTGTCCGGCCAGATCATGGAGATCTTCGGGTCTATCACCGAACTCGTTGAGCCATTGAGCGTAGACGAGGCCTTCCTCGACGTCGGGGGAGCCATCCGGCGGCTGGGCCCGCCCCGGCAGATCGGCGAACTCATCAGGACCAGAGTCCGCAATGAACTCGGCATTACGGCGTCCGTAGGCATCGCGGCGAGCAAATTTGTTGCAAAAATCGCGTCCACGCGGTGCAAGCCGGATGGCCTGTTGCTGATCGGTCCGGACGAGACCGTGCCGTACCTGCACAGCCTGCCCGTCAGCGCGCTCTGGGGGGTCGGCGCCAAGACAGTCGAGGTGCTCGCCAGAATGGGCATCCGCACGGTGGCCGACGTCGCGGCGTCGCCGCTGCCATCGCTGCGCAAAGTTCTCGGCGCCCCGGGGGAGCATGTATACCGGCTGTCGTGGGGGATCGACCCGCGCCCGGTGACCCCTGTCCGGCCGGAAAAGAGCATCGGCGCCGAGGAGACCTTCGCCGTGGACACCGCGGACGAGGCACTGTTGCACCGGGAACTGCTGCGGCTTTCGCACCGGACGGCGGAACGGCTTCGGGGTGCGGGCATGCACGCCCGGACCGTGGCCTTGAAACTGCGTTACGCGGATTTCTCCACCATCACGCGCAGCCGCACGGTCGGCACGCCCATCGACAGTGCGCAGCTGCTCTATGCCGTGGCGGTCCAGCTGCTGGAGTCCGTCGGCGACCGCCCCATGACGGTGCGGCTCGTGGGCATCCGGGCCGAGCAGCTGGAAGAAGCCGCCAGTGCCCCCCTGCAGTTGAGCCTGGACCGCCGCGATGACAACTGGCGCGCGGCGGAGCAGGCGCTGGATGCCGTGACCCGGAAATTCGGCACAAAATCAGTCCTGCCGGCCCGGCTGCTGGATCCGGGCGGCGGTTCCGGCTGATCCGGCCCCTTGTAGAGCCGACAGTCTCTTTCAGAAGCGGGCGCAACAAACTATCCTTATTAGTACGTAGGTTTAGAACGACTCGAGCGAGCGTTCGGACGCATACGTGACCAGCTGAACCACTGCGAACGGGACCGCGGACGCTTCTCTTCGACCGCCGACGGCGAATGGGAACCACCCGGGAATCCCGGACGTTGTGGGTTTAGGACACTGGTCGCGTCAAGTCTGGACGTTAGCCGACTTAAGGAGGTCGTGATGCCGCTCTCGGAGCACGAACAGAAGTTGCTGGAGCAACTTGAGAAGCAGCTGCATGAGGACGATCCCAAGTTCGCCAGCTCGATGGGTTCTGACGCGGGGCGCTCATGGTCCACCCGCCACCTGGTCATCGGCGTGCTGGCCACTCTGGCCGGCATCGTCCTGTTGCTATTCGGGGTCACGGTTCAAATCATCATCGTCGGAGTCCTTGGCTTTGTTGTGATGGGTGCCGGCGTTTACTACGCCACGATGCGGGGTACATCCGCCGGCAAGGACAACGCCGCTCCTCCGGGCCGGAAGCCCGGCAAGCCCCGGAGCTCTTTTATGAGCAACCTGGAGGAACGCTGGGACGAAAGGCACCGCGGGGACCCCTGACCGCACCTTTTCCCCTCCTCCATTCCCCGCCACTTTGGTGTCCGGGAGAAACGCAAAGACCCGCTTCGGCGGGTCTTTTGCTCTTTAACGCCCGATGGCCCGGTAATTTGCCGGAATTTCGCCGGCACCGGAGGTGCCGGCGGGCGGCAGGGGCGCTCAGGGCGGCCCGGCGGCGAGTTCCTGGCCCGGAAAGGCCCCGGTGTGCCCAAAATCCCTCCACAACCCGCCACCAGGCCCAGTTCCCTGCCATTGCGGCGAACTTTGGGTACGCATTCCCACGAATTGGTATACATATCTTCGGCGTGTCGTTGACTGTGGAGGGATGTGGAGTAATGTGGAGGACGTAAGAGGGTAGTGGCAGCACGGGGGACGTTGAGCTTCCTACGAACAGACAGGCGGTGGGCCGTGTTTCTCGGCACACATTCGCCGCGTCTGGACGAAAAGGGGCGAATCATCCTTCCCGCTAAGTTCCGTGAGGAGCTTGCCGGCGGACTGGTTCTCACAAGGGGCCAGGAACGCTGCATCTACGTCTTCAGCGAGGCGGAGTTCGGCAGGGTTCACGAGCAGATGCGGGAGACTCCGATCTCCAACAAGCAGGCGCGTGACTATATCCGGGTGTTCCTTTCTGGAGCCTCCGACGAGGTACCTGACAAGCAGGGGCGCGTGACCATTCCGCAGGCGCTCCGGGAATACGCAGGACTCGGCAGGGAACTGGCCGTCATCGGTGCCGGAACCCGCGCGGAGATCTGGGACGCCCAAGCGTGGAACGAGTACCTCGCCGAAAAGGAAACGGCCTTCTCGGAGACCGATAACGCCATACCGGGGATTCTCTGAATCCCCACCGGATCCACCAGCACGCAACGATTCTTGACCGAGATCTCCAGCCGCCCACCCGGTTGTTTTCCTGGCTCACTTCCCCGGAGCCAGGCGGACGCAGGGTAGGCGCGGATGGGGATCTGGATCAAGAAGCGGCCACAGCACCAGCGAAGCCACCACCAGCCCGGACAACGAAAGGACGCAGGCATGACTGACCCTGACCAGGCCAAGCCCACGTCCGAACGGCATGTACCGGTCCTCAGGGACCGGTGCATCAATTTGTTGGCTCCGGGTTTCGAGGCTGCACGCGGCCGCGGCGAATCTCCGGTGGTCATAGACGCCACCCTGGGGATGGGCGGACACTCCGAGGCCTTGCTCCAGCGCTTCCCGGACCTGCACCTGATCGGCATCGACCGCGACGAGGAGGCCCTGGCCCTGGCAGGGGAGCGGCTCAGGCCCTTCGCCGACCGGATCGACCTCATCCACGCGGTCTACGACGAAATCCCGGAGATCCTCGGGGACCTCGGGTTCACAGAGATCCACGGCGTCCTGATGGACCTCGGTGTCTCTTCCCTGCAGCTCGACGAGCGGGAACGCGGCTTCGCCTACTCCTTCGACGCTCCGCTGGACATGCGGATGGACACGAGCACGGGTCAGACCGCCGCCGACGTCGTCAACAGCTACAGCGAAGAGGACCTCGTCCGGATCATCCGGAAATGGGGCGAGGAAAAGTTCGCCGGCCGCATCGCCAACCGAATCGTCACCTCACGCGCCGTCAAGCCGTTCGCCACGACCGGGGAGCTTGTCGAGCAGATCCGCGGCGTTGTCCCGGCCGGCGCCGCGAAGTCCGGGGGACACCCCGCCAAGCGCACCTTCCAGGCCCTCCGGATCGAGGTCAACGAAGAACTCGACGTTCTGGAGCGCGCCATCCCCGCCGCCATCGGCGCGATTGCCCGCGGCGGCCGCGTTGTGGTGATGTCCTACCACTCGCTGGAAGACAAAATCGTCAAGGGCTTCTTTCAGGCCGGCTCAAAATCCTCCGCCCCGCTCGGGTTCCCGGTGGAGCTGGAGGAGCATAAGGCCGAACTTAAGTCGCTGACGAAGGGCACCGAGGTGCCTACACCCGCCGAAATAGCCGAAAATCCACGGGCCGCATCCGCCCGGCTCCGCGCCGTGGAACGAATCAAAGCCAGGAGATCCGCGTGAGCAGCGCTGCCGTCAACAGATTCCCCGTTGCTACCGGCGCGACCGCCCGCGCCCTGCCGGAGATCAATCCGGGCACCAGCCCGGCCCGGAAATCCCGCACACCGCTTTCGGTGGTCCGCTCGGCACCCCGGCGGCGCCGGGCCCCGTTCGTGGTGCTCTGCTTCGGACTTCTCGCGGTGGCCCTCATGGCGGTGCTGGTCCTCAACATCTCGGTGTCCAGCGCGCAATACCAGCTGGTCCAGCTCAGGAGTGAACAGTCCACGCTGACGAAGCAGAACCAGGATCTGACCCAGCAGGTACAGAACTTTGATGCTCCGCAGAACCTTGCCGCGAAGGCTACGGAGCTTGGCATGGTGGCGTCCACCGCAAAGGGCCAGATCGATCTCTCCACCCTGGCTGTCACTGGCAAGGCCAAGCCTGCGGTGAAAGGCGATGCCCCCGGCGCCGTCATCGCCGCCCCGGCCGTTGCCGGCCAGCTCAGCGTTGTACCCCCGGCTTCCGTGAATGAGCCGCTCGCGAACCGCAAGCCGGTGGAAAACGCGCCTGCGGCGGCGTCAGCTCCGCCGGCGGCAGAGGCGGTCCCGGCTCCGCCGGCTGCGGCACTTCACGGCGGATCTGTTCCGGCTCCGGCGCAAAAAGTTCCGGGACAGTAGCCCGGCACGGACCACCCGACGGACCACAAGCCAGGCAAGCAGCAAGGGAACATCGTGGCGCAGAACACCGGCAAGGTACGCAAGGATAAAGCGCCAAGCGCGACGAAGCGGCTGCGGCTGGGCCTCGGCCTGATGCTGACGCTCCTGCTTGTCGTCGGCGGAAAGCTGTTCCTGGTGCAGGGACTCGACGTCGGCGGGATGGCCGAAGCGGCACTCAACAACCGCCTGACCCCGGTGGAGCTGCCCGCCGAACGTGGCAGTATCCTTGACGCCAACGGCGCCGTCCTGGCCAGCAGCGTGATCCGCTACAACATCGCTGTGGACCAGACCGTCAACACCAAGACCGAGACATTCCGCCGGCTCGAAACCGTGGACGGCAAGGAGGCCCTCGTCAAGGTCTCCCGGGACCAGGCAATCGCCGAGCTTGCCTCCCTGCTCGGCATGGACAAGGACACCGTCAAGGACGCCCTCACCGGGGACCAGCGCTACTACATCGTCGCCAAAGATGTGAAGCCGGATGTCGAAGACCGCATCTCCAAACTGCAGATCCCCGGCATCGAAACCGAAGGCACCAGCAAGCGGGTTTACCCCAACGGCTCCGTCGCCGGCGGGATCGTCGGTTTCCTGAAGGACGGCGAGGCCGGCCAGGCCGGCCTCGAACAGACCCAGGATGAGGTCCTCAAGGGCTCCCGCGGAAAGCGGCTTTTCGAAATCGGTGCCGACGGGCTGCGCATCCCGGTCGGCGTGGACCAGTTGACCCCGGCGGTGAACGGCAAGGACATCAGACTCACCATCAATGCGGATCTGCAGTACTTTGCCCAGCAGGCCATCCAGAGCCAGCGGGACAAGCTCAGCGCCGAGTGGGGCGTCATTATTGTCTCCGACATCAAGACCGGTAACCTTATCGCCATGGCGGACACCAACTCCCCGGACCCCAATGACCCGGGCAAGGTCGACGCCCGGGACCGCGGCGTCCGGGCCGTCACCGCCGCCTACGAGCCCGGCTCGGTGCAGAAGATGATCACGGCCGCCGCGCTGATCGAGGAAGGCAAGTCCAGCCCGCTGGAGAAGTTCACCATCCCGCCGTCGTACACCGTGGACGGGCAGACCTTCAACGACGCCTTCGCACACGGCACCGAGGACCGGACCCTGGCCGGCATCCTTGGCTGGTCGATGAACACCGGCACTGTCATGGCGGGTCAGCGGCTCAGCAAAGATCAGCGCCATGACTGGCTGCGGAAGTTCGGCATCGGCGAGGCCCCGGACATCGGTCTCCCGGCGGAGGCCACGGGCATCCTGACCCCGGCCGACCAGTGGGACGGACGCCAGGAGTACACCGTGCTGTTCGGCCAGGGCGTCTCGCAGTCCACGCTCCAGACGGTCCGGGCCTTTCAAAGCATCGCCAATAACGGGGTGATGCTCCAGCCGCGGCTGATCGACGGCTACATCAGCCCCGACGGCACCGAGGAGAAGGTCCCGGCCCAGCCGTCGCGGCAGATCGTCTCCGGCGACACCGCCAGGCAGGTCCGCGACATCCTCGAGAGCGCCGTGACCGAAGGCCAGATCAAGGACGCCGGGATCGACGGCTACCGGGTGGGCGCCAAGACGGGAACCTCGGAATCGCCCTGCGACGACGGCAAATCCGGGTTCTGCGGTTTCACAGCCTCCATGATCGGGATGGCGCCGATGGAGGATCCGCGGTTTATTGTTGAGGTGGTCCTGCAACGGCCCAAGGGCAGCATCTACGGAATCACCAACGGACCGGTGTTCCGGTCCGTGATGAGCCAGGCACTGCGGACGTACAACGTCCAGCCGTCCACAGGCGAGCCCGTCAGGTTGCCGCAGTTCGCCAAATAGTACCCGGCGGGTCCCACCGCCAAAGCATCATTATCGAACCTGTACCAAGCACCAGCAACAGTGCCTGCGGGCCGGAGCATTCTTCCGTGCGCAGCGCAGGATCCGCTGGCACCACCTTACGGAGATTTACTTGTCAGAGTTCAAAGCCCCAGGCGCGTCCGCCGTGTCCGCGGCGTCCGGCCCGGACTCCACGTCGGAATTCCGGCCTGCTGCGGTCACCGCAGTGCCGCTGGCCACGATCGGTGCGTTGATCGGCGTCGTCGTTCCCGCGGATTCAGGTTCCGTCCCGGTCACCGGGATCTCGCTGAACTCCCGTGCCGTGCAGCCGGGGGACCTCTACGTCGCCCTGCCGGGCGCCACCCGGCACGGGGCCGACTTTGTGACCCAGGCGGTGCAGGCGGGGGCGGCCGCGGTGCTGACGGACGACGCCGGCGCAGGCCTGCTCGCGCGCTCGAACAGGATTTCCGTTCCGGTGCTGCTGGCCGGGGAACCCCGCAGCCTGGTGGGGGCGCTGGCCGCCCTGATCTACCGGAGCAGGCCCGCGGACGCGTCCGCACCGGCCCTGTACGGCGTCACCGGCACCAACGGCAAAACCACCACGACCTATTTCATCAACGCCCTCCTGCAGGCCCTGGGCCAGAAGACCGGGCTGATCGGGACGATCGAAATCCTGGCCGGTGGCGAACCGATCCCCAGCCTGCTCACCACGCCGGAATCCACCGACGTCCATGCCCTGCTCGCGCTGATGCGCGAACGCGGCCTCGATGCGGCGTCCATGGAGGTTTCCTCCCATGCGCTGTCGTTCCATCGCGTGGACGGGGTGGTGTTCGATGTTGCCGGCTTCACCAACCTGACTCAGGACCATCTGGACCTGCACGGGAGCATGGACCAGTACTTTCAGACCAAGTCGCAGCTGTTCACCGCCGGGCGCGCCCGCGCCGCCGTCGTGACGGTGGACGATGAGTGGGGCATGAAACTCGCGGCCGCCGCCGGCATTCCGGTCACCACCCTGGCAACGTCCCCGGCCGCGGCCGCGGCTGCGTCCGCAGTGGCAGACTGGACCGTGAACAACCCGGCCCCGCGCGGGCTCGGCACCGAGTTCACGCTCCGGCACCTCGACGGCACAGAACTGCAGGTCCACAGCGGGCTCCCCGGAAGTTTCAACGCAGCCAATGCCGCGCTGGCCACTGTCATGGTGCTGTCCGGCGGGCACGACGCCGCCGCCGTGCAGGCGGCCCTGGACCGCCATGACCCTTTTACCGTCGCCGTCCCGGGACGCATGCAGCTCGTCTCGACGGCCCCCGCCGCGGTGGTCGACTTCGCCCACAACCCGGATGCCCTGGCCCGTGCGCTCGAGGCCGTCCGGTCCGCGGAGTCCGGCTCCAAGGTCATCGTGGTTTTCGGCGCCACCGGCCAGCGCGACCAGGGCAAACGGCCGGCTATGGGCGCCATCGCCGCCAGGCTGGCGGACACGGTCATCATCAGCGACGACGACCCGCACGATGAGGACGCCGCGGCCATCCGCGCGGGCGTCCTGGCCGGCGCCGTCGCGGCCCGGCAGCGCGGGGGACTGCACTGCACCATCCTTGAGGTCTTCCCGCGCGCAGCCGCGATCCGGAAGGCCGTGGACCTCGCGGGGCCGGACGACACCATCCTCATCGCGGGCCGGGGCCACGAGGTGTGGCAGGAAGTCAAGGGCGTCAACCTCGCCCTGGACGACAGGGTGGAACTCCGTTCCGCCTTGACAGCACGGGGATTCACCGTTCTCGAAGACCAGCGGATAGAGTCCTAAACCGAGATGATTGCATTTACAGCGGCGGAAATCGCCCACATAACCAACGGACGGCTGGCCGCGGAGCCGGGGATCACCCCCGGCTCCGTGGTGACCGACTCCCGCGAAGCCACAGCGGGTTCCCTCTACGTGGCCAAGCCCGGGGAGACGGCCGACGGTCACGACTTCGTGGGCGCCGCCTTTGGGCGTGGCGCCGTGCTGGCGCTTGTGGAGCGAGACGTAGCTGACACTGCGGACGACGCCGGGCGGAACTATCCCGCCGTTGTGGTCCAGGACTCCGTCCTCGCCATGGGCGCCCTCGCCGCCGAAGCCGTCCGCCGGATCCGCGCCCGCCGCGCCGCCGAGGGCGTGCCGCTGACCGTGATCGGGATCACCGGGTCCGCCGGGAAGACCACCACCAAGGACCTGCTGGCCGGGATCCTCGCCGCTGAAGGCGAGACAGTGGCCCCGCAGGGGTCATACAACGGCGAAGTCGGAGTACCGCTGACCGTCTTCACGGCCGGCTACGGCACCCGCTACCTCGTGATCGAGATGGGCGCCACCGGCATCGGCCACATCCGCTTCCTCGCCGACATGGTCCGGCCCGATATCGGCGTCGTGCTCTGTGTCGGCACGGCCCATGCCGGCGAATTCGGCGGGGTCGAGAACATCGCCGTCGCCAAGGGCGAGCTCGTCGAAGCCCTCCCCTTCGGCGGGACCGCCGTGCTCAACTTAGACGATGCCCGCGTCGCAGCCATGGCGGTCCGCACCCGGGCCACCGTGCTGGGCTATTCAGCCCGGCCGGACCGCACCGGTCTGCCTGGCGCAGCCGGTGGAGAGTGTGTCCGGGCCGAAGGCGTCGAACTGAACGCCGCGGGCAGCCCCGAATTTGAACTCTTCCTGCCCGGTGCACCCGGGGCCGGTGGCAGCGCCGCACCCGGGGCGGCGCCGTTGCACGTCGCAGCCAGGCTGATCGGCGCCCACCATATCTCCAACCTGCTGGCAGCGGCGGCAGCGGCCCACGCCGCCGGGGTCCCTGCGGACCGGATCGCCGCCTCGCTCAGCGCCCAGACGGCAGCCAGCCGCTGGCGGATGGAACGCACCGAGCGAGCCGACGGCGTGACCGTCATCAACGACGCGTACAACGCGAATCCGGAGTCCATGCGCGCCGCGCTGCGGACTCTGGCCGATCTCGGCCGCGGCCGCCGGACCTGGGCCGTGCTCGGTGCCATGCTCGAGCTGGGTCCGGACTCGATCCGAGAACACATGGCCGTGGGCACCCAGGTGGTCAGGCTGAACATCACCCGCCTGGTGGTCGTCGGACGCGAGGCACGGTCCCTCTACGTCTCGGCCGTCAACGAAGGATCCTGGGGTGACGAATGCGTCTTCGCCGAGACGGCTGAGGAAGCCTACGAACTGTTGCAGGCCGAGCTCGAGCCGGGCGATCTGGTCCTGTTCAAGTCCTCCAACAGCATCGGGCTGCGTCATCTGGGCGATCGGATAGCATTACCTCCACAAGCCGCCGGGGCCCCAGCCGGAAAACCCGCCGAACAAGCCGAACAATCTGCCGAACAACCTGCCGAGACCGCCACTGAAGGGAGTGCGCTGCTGTGATTGCACTGCTGATGGGCGCTGGACTGGCCTTGTTGGTTTCCTTCCTGGGCACCCCGCTCTTTATCCGCCTCCTGGTCCGGAAGAGCTACGGGCAATTCATCCGGGACGACGGCCCCACCTCGCACCACACCAAGCGCGGCACCCCCACCATGGGCGGCACCGTCGTGGTGGTGTCCGTGCTCGCCAGCTACGGCATCACCCACCTCGTTATGTGGATGATCAACCCGTTCTCGCCGGGCCCGTCTGCGTCGGCCCTGCTGCTGCTCTTTTTGATGGTCGGCATGGGGCTCGTCGGGTTCCTGGACGACTTCATCAAAATTTCCAAACAGCGCAGCCTCGGCCTGAACGCCAAGGCGAAACTCATCCTGCAGGCCGCCGTGGGCATCATCTTCGCGGTCCTGGCCCTGCAGTTCCCAGATGAGAACGGCCTGACGCCTGCGTCACTGCAGATTTCGCTGGTCCGCGACATCCCGTGGCTCAACCTGGCCTTCGGCGGCACCGTGCTCGGCGCCATCCTCTTCGTGCTCTGGTCGAACCTGATTGTCACCGCGGCCACCAACGGTGTGAACCTCACGGACGGCCTGGACGGCCTTGCCGCCGGCGCCTCCATCATGGTGTTCGGCGCCTACACCCTGATGGGCATCTGGCAGAGCAACCAGGCCTGCGGCTCCCCGCGGCAGGCCGGCAGCGGCTGCTACTCCGTCCGCGATCCGCTGGACCTGGCCCTGCTGGCCGCGATCCTCAGCGCCGCACTTGTCGGCTTCCTCTGGTGGAACACCTCGCCGGCGAAGATCTTCATGGGCGACACGGGATCGCTGGCGATTGGCGGCGCCGTCGCCGGCTTCGCCATCCTGTCCCGCACCGAACTGCTGCTTGCCTTCATCGGCGGCCTCTTCGTGCTGATCACCCTCTCGGTGATCATCCAGGTGGGCTATTTCAAGATCACCAAAGGTAAACGCTTCTTCAAGATGGCCCCGCTCCAGCACCACTTTGAACTCAAGGGCTGGGCCGAAGTCACCGTCGTGGTCCGGTTCTGGATCCTGTGCGGACTGTTCGTCGCCGCGGGCCTGGGCATCTTCTACGCCGAATGGGTGGTCCTGCTGTGACCGGACCGATTCCCGCGCCGCTGACGGTCTCCCCGCGGCTCAAGGATCTGGTCAGCTGGGATTCCGACTGGGCCGGGCTGCGCGTCGTCGTCGCCGGCATCGGCGTCTCCGGCTTCGCCGCCGCGGACACCCTGATCGAACTCGGCGCCCGGGTGGTTGTGGTGGATGCCGCGACCGGCCCCAGGGCGCAGGCCCAGGCGGACACCCTCCGGATCGTCGGTGCAGCGGAGGTGCTGCTGGGCGGTGACGCCGTGGAGACCATCCCGACGATCGACGGCGGGAAAGCGGAACTGATTGTCACCTCACCGGGCTGGCGTCCGGACCAGTCGCTCCTCGCCGCCGCGGCGAGGGCCCACATCCCGGTCTGGGGCGACGTCGAACTCGCCTGGCGGGTCCGCGAACGCAAGGGCCGCAAGACCGCCGACTGGCTCACCATCACCGGCACTAACGGCAAGACCACGACGGTGGGACTGACCGAATCCATGCTGCAGGCCGCAGGGCTCAAGGCGATCGCCGTCGGGAACGTCGGCACGCCCATCCTGGACGCCCTCCGCGACCCGGTGGACTACGACGTCTTCGCCGTGGAGCTCTCAAGCTTCCAGCTGCACTGGAGCCATTCCGTCTCGCCGCTGGCCAGCGTATGCCTCAACGTCGCCGAAGACCACGTGGACTGGCACGGCTCCTACGCCTCCTACCTGGCCGACAAGGCCAAGGTCTACGAAAACACCCAGAAGGCGTGCATCTACAACGCCGAGCAGATCGAAACCGAACGTATGGTGGAGGACGCCGACGTCGTCGAAGGCTGCCGGGCCGTGGGCTTTACCACGGTCACCCCGGCTGTGAGCATGCTCGGCGTCGTCGAGGGTTTGCTGGTGGACCGCGCCTTCGTTGCCGAACGCAAGGACAGTGCCGCCGAACTCGCCGCGGTCGCGGATCTGGGTGCCGTGGCCCCGCGCCATATGGTGGCCAACGCCCTGGCCGCGGCAGCCCTGGTCCGGGCCTACGGCGTGGAGCCGTCCGCCGTCCGCCGGGGACTGCTGAACTACCTGCCGGGGGACCACCGCATCCAGCTGGTGGCGCGCCAGAACGGTGTGGTCTGGATCAACGACTCCAAGGCCACCAACCCGCACGCCGCCGCCGCTTCGCTGTCCGCGTTCGAGAAGGTTGTGTGGATCGCCGGCGGGCTCTCCAAGGGCGTCAACTACGAGGCCCTGGTCCGGGAGCACGCCCACCGGCTCAAGGCTGTTGTACTGATCGGAGCGGACTCCACCGCACTCCTGTCCGCACTGCAACGACACGCACCGGATGTCCCCGTGATCGGTGCGGCGAAGGGCGAAACTGAAGACGTGCAGACTGCCGGAACGGCTCTAGCCGAAGCAGGCCCTTCGCCGATTTTCAGCGAGACTGTGATGGCCCAGGCCGTTGCGTCGGCGGCGCAACTGGCCGCCTCCGGGGACACTGTGCTCCTGGCCCCGGCGGCCGCATCCATGGACCAGTTCTCTTCCTACGCTCACCGCGGCGACGCCTTCATTGAAGCGGTCCGCGAGCTCGTGAAGGGGCAGGCTCAGACCAGCGAGGAGTAACAATGGTCAGCACGCCCACACGCACCCCGGCGGCCAAACCGGCCGCCGCACGAACGCCGGCTGGCCCAGCCGGAAAGACAGCGCCCGGCGCCGCAGCGTCCGGATCTTCCGTTCCGGGGACGACGGCGGCGCCCGGAACCCTGCGGTCCGCCGGCCTTCGGGCCCGCGCCTGGTACGGGGGCTTCTGGTCTGCCCTGGAAGGTACAGGGAAGTCCCGCAACGGTTCCACCTACTATCTGATCCTCGGCTCAACCCTCGCCCTGACCGCCATCGGGATCCTGATGGTGCTCTCAGCATCCAGCGTCGAAGCCATCGCTGCGGGGGAATCGCCTTACACGGCTGCGCTCAAGCAGGGCTTTTTCGCCGCCATCGGTGTCTTCGGCATGTTCCTGCTGTCCCGCGTCAACGTCGTGTGGCTCAAGCGCTTCGCCTGGCTGGCCATCGCCCTCGCCCTCGTCCTGCTCGTGCTGGTGCTCCTGATTGGGCGCAGCGCGCTGGGTAACCAGAACTGGATCGATGTCGGGCCTTTCACGTTCCAGCCCTCCGAGGCCGCAAAGCTGGCCCTCGCCCTGTGGATGGCCACGGTGCTCGGCACCAAAGCCAGGCTCCTGCGGCAGTCGAAGCACGCGTTGATCCCCGTCGCGCCGGTCGCCGTGCTGGTGATCGGCCTCATCCTTGCCGGCAACGACCTCGGGACGGCCATGATCGTCATGATGATCACCGCCGCGGCGCTGTTCTTCGCGGGGGTCCGGCTCTACGTGTTCGGAATAGCCGGGATCGCGCTCGGTGCGGCCACCGCGGTCCTTGCCATCACCAGCCCCAACCGCGTGTGCCGCATCCTGTCCTGGACCGGCCAGACCTGCGCGGATGGCTCCGACGTAAACTACCAGTCCACCAACGGCCTCTATGGCCTGGCCTCGGGCGGCTGGTTCGGCGTTGGCCTCGGCCAGAGCCGGCAGAAATACAGCTGGATTCCGGAGGCGCACAACGACTTCATCTTCGCTATCATCGGCGAGGAACTTGGCCTGGTGGGCACGCTCGTGGTGCTGGTCCTGTTCGGCATCCTCGGCACGGCCATCTACCGGGTCGTCGTAGCCCAGAAGGACCTGTTCCACCGTGTCCTCGCCGGAACCATCATGGTCTGGCTGCTGGGCCAGGCGACCGTGAACATGGCCGTTGTCACCGGCCTTGCGCCCGTGGTGGGGGTCCCGCTGCCCTTCATCTCCTACGGCGGCTCGGCGCTGCTCATGTCGCTGTGCGCAATCGGCGTAGTCTTGTCATTGGCCCGGGCACAGATGGCACCCGGCCTCCAGCCCAGGCGGATACTCAGGTTTGGTCCGGCAGGGCTGGCCAAGACGCTCCGGGAGACTTTCGGGAAGCAGGGCGCAGCGCCCCGGCGTTCCCCGCCGAAGCCCACCGCCACGAGGCCCACCGCCACGAAACCCACCGCCACGAAGCCCACCGTCCCGAAGCCCACCGTCCCGAAGCCCACCGGCTCCGGGGCCACTGCCACGAAGCCCACCGTCCCGAAGCCCACCGGCTCCGGGGCCACTGCCACGAAGCCCACCGTCCCGAGAAACCCTGCACGAAAGCGTAATAGGCCTTCATGAACTCCGAGCCGTCCTTGTCCGTCGTCCTTGCCGGCGGGGGAACAGCCGGGCACATCAGCCCGCTCCTGGCCATCGCCGGCGCACTCCGGGAGGCCCGCCCCGGAGCCAGGCTCCTCGCCGTGGGAACACCGGCCGGCATGGAAACCCGGCTGGTGCCGGCCGCCGGGCTGGATCTCGCGACGATCAGCCGCGTTCCCTTTCCGCGCAAACCCTCGCTGGACCTGCTCCGGCTTCCCGGCCGGCTGGCCGGTGCCGTGAAGCAGGCAGGGGCCATCCTGGACGAGGCCAGGGCCGACGTCCTGGTCGGCGTGGGCGGCTATGTGTGCACCCCGATGTACCTCGCCGCCCGGCGCCGGAAGATCCCGATCATCATCCACGAGGCCAACACCAGGCCCGGTCTGGCGAACCGGGTGGGCGCGCGGCTGGGCGGAAAGGTTGCCGTGGCCTTCACCGGCACCGGGCTGGCCGGGGCCGTGCACATCGGTATGCCGATGCGCCCGGAGATCTCCGGTCTGGACCGTGCCAGGGCCCGGGCAGGGGCCCGCACCTCGCTCGGCCTGGATCCGGGGCAACCTGCCCTGATTGTCACCGGCGGCTCGTCGGGGGCCCAGAGCATCAACCGCACCATCGCAGCCTCCCTCGGCGCCCTAGCCGAGGCCGGCATCCAGACTCTGCACATCACCGGACGCGGAAAAGCCGTGCACGACGCCGACGGGAACCCGCTCGCCGCCCCGGGCTACCGCCAAGTGGAATACGTGGACGCCATGGAAACGGTCTACGCAGCCGCGGACCTGCTGCTGGCCCGGTCCGGCGCCGCTACTGTCTGCGAGGTCTCCGCCGTCGGTCTGCCCGCCGTCTTCGTTCCGCTGCCCGTCGGCAACGGCGAACAAGCGCTCAATGCCGCCGGCCTGGTCGGGGCCGGCGGAGCCCTGATCGTCGAGGACGGTGAGTTCACCCCCGGCTGGCTCCGCGACCACATCATCCCGCTGCTGCAGGACCCCAACAGGCTCACCCGGATGGCGGCCAGTTCCGCACACCTCGGCATCGGGGACGCGGACCGGCGGATGGCAGGACTCGTGCTTGAAGCGGCAGCCAGTGCGGCGCCTTCGAAACAGCACGGCAGGAAGCGGTAGAGCCATGACCCAGCCCCAACATCAGCAGTCCGCCCGGCAATCCGCCGCGAAGACCGCCCGCACCCAGGAATCCCTGGGCCGGGTGCACTTCATCGGCATCGGTGGCGTCGGCATGTCCGCGGTCGCCCGCATCATGGTGGCGCGCGGCGTACCGGTCAGCGGCTCCGACGCCAAGGACCTGCCCGTGATGGCGGACCTCGACGCGGCCGGCGCCCGGATCGCCGTCGGCTACCACCCCGCCCACCTCGGGGACGCCCAGACCGTGGTCGCCGGCTCGGCTATCCGCCCGGACAACCCCGAGCTCGCCGCCGCGCGCGTCGCCGGGCTTCCCGTGCTGCACCGCTCCGAGGCGCTGGCGGCGGTCATGGCCGGCGACACGGCCGTCACCGTGGCCGGCACCCACGGCAAGTCCACGACGACGGCGATGATCACCGTGCTGCTGCAGGGCGCCGGGCTGGACCCGTCCTTCGCGATCGGGGCGAACGTTCCGGCCCTGGGGGTCAATGCCGCCAACGGCAGCACGCCGGTCTTCATCGCGGAAGCCGACGAGTCCGACGGCTCCTTCCTGAACTACCGGCCGCAGATCGCGGTCGTGACCAACGTCGAACCGGACCACCTCGACTACTACGGCACCGCGGACGCCGTCTACGAGTCCTTCGACCGCTTCACCGCCCTGCTTCCGGCCGACGGCGTGCTCGTCGCCTGCGCAGACGACGACGGCGCCCGTGCCTTGGCGATGCGCACCCTCGAGCGGGGCAACACCCGGGTGCTCCTCTACGGCACCGCCGGGGACGCGCACCTCACGCTGCACGACGGCGGCCCGGGAGAGGTCGCGATCACCACCCCCGCCGGCCGCTTCGCCCTTGACCTCCATGTTCCCGGGCGGCACAACGCGCTCAACGCCGCGGCCGCGTTCGCCGTCGCCCTCGAGCTCGGCGTCGACCCCGACACTGCGGCGGGAGCCCTGGCGCACTTTGCCGGTGCCTCGCGCCGCTTCGAGTTCAAGGGCGAGGGCCGCGGCGTCCGCGTCTACGACGACTACGCCCATCACCCCACCGAGGTGCGGGCAGCACTGTCCGCCGCGCGTTCCGTTGCCGGCGGCCATAAGGTGCATGTGCTCTTCCAGCCGCACCTGTTCTCCCGGACCCGCGAATTCGCCCGCCAGTTCGCCGAGGCACTCAACGTTGCCGACACCGCGCTGGTCCTTGACATCTATGCCGCCCGCGAAGACCCGATTCCGGGTGTCAGCAGCCGGCTCATCGCCGATCACCTGGGCGCCGGCGGACGGCTCGTCGGACCGGGCCGGGAAGCCGTCCTGGCCGTCCTGGCCGCCGCGGCCCCCGGTGACATCGTCCTGACGGTCGGCGCGGGCGATGTCACGGCCTACGGCCCGCTGGTGGTCGAGGCTCTCAGAAGTGGCATGCCGGTTGACGACTCACCGGCAGGCGGGGTCCACGGTGCCTAGTACCCGCCGCCCCGGCTACAAACCCGGCTACAAGCCCGGCGCCCGGGGGACCGATTCCGGCTCCCGGCAGACCGGCGCGCGCCCCGACGTCATTTCGGCGTCCAAGGCCGGGCCGGAGACGGGCAGCAGCCCGGCCGCTGCCCGCTCGGCGGGACCGGATAAGGCCCCGCACAATGTGCTGTCCTTTCCCGAGCCCAGGGCCAGGCGCCGCAAGCGGATCCTCCTGAGTACCATCGGAGTGCTCGCGGTGCTGATAGCGGGAATCGTGGCGGCGGCCGTCTACTCGCCGGTGCTGGCGCTGCGGAGCGTCACCGTGGAAGGCACGAAGATGCTGAGCGCCGACCAGGTCCAGGCAGCCCTCGCGCCGCTCCAGGGCAAGCCACTGCCGCAGATCGGGGACGAGGACGTTGCCGCCCTCCTGCGGCAGCTTGTCCAGGTCAAGGACGTCAGCACCCAGGCCCGCCCGCCCGCCACCCTGCACGTCCGCATCACGGAACGTGTTCCCGTGGCCCTCGTGAAGCAGGGTGCCGGCTTCCAGCTGGTGGACGTCGACGGGGTCCAGCTGGGGACCACCACGGACGCCGATCCGGTCAAGCTGCCGGTCATCGACGGGGGCGGGGGCACCCTGCCCCAGGACTTGTTTCAGGCGATCACCGGGGTCCTCGGCGCGCTCCCGGCCGATGTCCTCGCCAGGCTTTCCGATGCCTCGGCGAAGTCGGTGGACGCCGTCGAACTCAAACTCGTTGACGGCCAGACCATCGTCTGGGGCAACGCGGGGGAGAAGGAGCTTAAGGCGACGGTTCTGGCGGCTCTCCTCAAGGCCCCGACGGACCCGAAAAGCCCGGTCCGCGTCTACGACGTCAGCGTGCCCCGCCACCCGGTCACCCGATAGCCGCCGATCACTTATCCGCAGAACCAGCCGGAGGGATCGGCCGGGCGCCAACGGCGCACCGGACGGGAGGCCACCGGCAACACCCCCGGAGCACAAAACGGCGCTATTTGACCGGTAATACCGCGACACGCGGAGCCGGTAATTGAATGTCTTCCGGATAGCAAATAGCGTCACAGGCATGAGTTACTTGACATAACTATAACCTTCAACTCGAAGGTTAAGGTTAATAGCTTCAAGCCCGACTCCATCAGTTTTCGCAATAGAACACGAACAAGGGACACGTAACGTGGCAGCTCCGCAGAATTACTTGGCCGTCATCAAGGTCGTCGGCATCGGCGGCGGTGGCGTGAACGCAGTCAACCGCATGATCGAGGTGGGTCTTCGCGGCGTCGAATTCATCGCAGTCAACACCGATGCCCAGGCATTGTTGATGAGCGATGCAGACGTCAAACTCGACATCGGGCGCGAACTGACGCGCGGGCTGGGAGCCGGCGCAAACCCGGAAGTCGGCAAGCAGGCTGCGGAGGACCACGCCGAGGAAATCGAGGAGGTTATCCGCGGCGCTGACATGGTCTTCGTCACCGCCGGCGAAGGCGGCGGCACCGGCACCGGCGGCGCTCCCGTCGTGGCCCGCATCGCCCGCTCGCTGGGCGCTCTGACCATCGGCGTCGTCACCCGCCCCTTCACCTTTGAAGGCCGCCGCCGCGCCGGCTCCGCCGAGGCGGGAATTGACGCCCTCCGCGACGAAGTCGACACGCTGATCGTCATCCCGAATGACCGTCTGCTCTCCATCAGCGACCGCAACGTGTCCGTCCTTGACGCGTTCCGTTCCGCCGACCAGGTCCTGCTGTCCGGTGTCCAGGGCATCACCGACCTGATCACCACACCGGGCCTGATCAACCTCGACTTTGCCGACGTCAAGTCGGTCATGCAGGGCGCAGGCTCGGCGCTGATGGGCATCGGCTCGGCCCGCGGCGAAGACCGTGCCGTCAAGGCTGCGGAACTGGCCATCGCCTCGCCGCTGCTCGAGGCATCGATCGACGGTGCCCACGGCGTCCTGCTGTCCATCCAGGGCGGCTCCGACCTCGGGCTCTTCGAAATCAACGAGGCAGCCCGCCTGGTCCAGGAAGTCGCCCACCCGGAGGCCAACATCATTTTCGGTGCGGTCATCGACGACGCCCTCGGGGACGAAGCCCGCGTCACGGTCATCGCCGCCGGCTTCGACGACGTCAAGGCCACCTCGCCGTCCATGGACCAGTCCCTGCCGCAGACGGCGCCGCAGCGTCCGGCCGCACCGGCCGCGGCTCCGGCCCAGGCCCCCGCCCAGGCCCCCGCCCCGCGGGTCCAGCCGCTGCACGCCACAGTTGGCGCCTCCGGCTACGGCGGCTGGGGCCAGCAGCGACCGTCTTCCGTCCCCGCCGACTCCGGCTTCGACGCCGACCTGCCGTCTGTCGTGGAACCGGACCTGTCCGGCCGCCACTCCGATGACCTGGATGTCCCCGACTTCCTGAAGTAGATCCTGAAGCTGGTCCTGAAGCACCATGGCACTGCCGGATGGCAGTGCCATGGTGCTTCCTTGTAGGCTCGAAGGTCCGTAACCAAGTTTGGCAACGATTTGGGGTTTTGCGTGTTCTCATGGCGGGCTGAAGTCCGGCCTGGCGTCTGGGTGGCTTTCACCGACGCCGCTGCCGGCAACCTTGCGCTTCATGTCGGCGACGATCCGTCGGAGGTCCATCGGCGGCGGGCGGCGCTCGAACAGGCCGCAGGCCTCGGTATCCGGGGCTTCCAGTACATGAACCAGATCCACGGCAACGCTGTCGCCGTAATCGGCGGCGGCGCCGTCGCCACGGGAACAGCCGCCCCCACTGCGGATGCACTGGTGTCGCGCGGCGAACCCCTCGCCGTTATGGTGGCCGATTGTGTCCCGATCGTCCTCGTGGGGACCGTGGCGGGCGGAGCAGACTCGGCTGCCAGGGGAGGCACCGTACTCGGTGTTGTGCATGCCGGACGCCCCGGCGTCGCCTCCGGCGTGGTGCCGGCTGCCGTAGCGCGTCTGCGCGAGCTCGGCGCCGCGGCAGTCAGCGCCTGGATCGGGCCCTCCATCTGCGGCAGCTGCTACGAGGTCCCGGCCGGGATGCGCGCGGAGGTGGCCGGGCTTGTCCCCGCTTCCTGGGCCACCACGTCCCGGGGCACACCGGGACTGGATCTGCCAGCCGCGGTCCGCAGCCAGCTGGCGGCGGATGATGTCACGGTCGAATACACCGGCGGCTGCACGCTGGAAGATGACAGCCTGTTCTCCTACCGCCGGAACAGCCACACGGGACGGTTCGCCGGCCTCGTCTGGGCTGAGGGCGGGACGGACAACGATGAATGAGCACGGGCCCATCAACGGGCCGGCGGAGAGCGGCCGGAGAGATCCCCGGCTCGCCGAGCTCCGGGAGCGCCTCGCCGCCGTCCGGCTCCGCGTCGACGGCGCCGTGGCGGCCGCCGGGCGGCAGCAGAACCCCCCGCAGCTGATCGTCGTCACCAAGTTCCACCCCGCCGACGACGTCCGGCGGCTGGCATCGCTGGGCATCGCCGATATCGGGGAGAACAGGGACCAGGAAGCCGCCGGCAAAGCAGCAGGGCTCCACGACTTGGGCCTGCGCTGGCACTTCATCGGCCAGCTGCAAAGCAACAAGGCCAAGTCCGTCGTGAAGTACGCCCACGCCGTGCACTCGGTGGACCGGCTCCAGCTGGCCGCCGCGCTGGCCAAGGCGATGGCGGCCGAACGGGAACGGACCGGACGGACCCCGCTGGAGTGCTTCATCCAGGTCAGCCTCGACAACGACGCCGACGGCCACCGCGGCGGCGCGCTCCCCGCCGATGTCCCTGCACTGGCCGAGGAGCTCGCCGGCTCAGAGGATCTCCGGCTGGCGGGCATTATGGCGGTGGCACCGCTGGGCGCGGATCCCGACGCGGCCTTCGGTAAGCTCGCGGGGATCTCGGCCCGGCTGACAGCCGGCCATCCGGAGGCCAGCGGTATCTCCGCGGGCATGAGCCAGGACCTGGAAGCGGCCATCCGTTTCGGGGCGACACACCTTCGCATTGGCTCCGATATTCTCGGTCCGCGCCCGGCGTTGGGGTAAGTTCATCGTATTGGAAGGTAACGGCGGGGATTCCAAGGCTGTCAAGTCACGAGTGGCCCGCCTACGGACACGATTAGGAGTCGACCATGGCCGGCGCTCTGCGCAAGACAATGATCTATCTTGGGCTCGCTGATGGCGACGAACACTACGAGTCCGAGCATCACACATCGCACAAGGATGAGGACGGTTCCATGGAGCACGACCGCGAGGAACGCCGTGCACCGGCGCCTGTCCGGGAGGCGCCAAGGGAAGAGCCCCACGCCGCTGAAGAGGAATACCGCGCACCAGTGACACCCATCAAGCGAGCGGCATCGAGCCGCGACGAGCACACCGGACTCCGGCAGATCACCACGATCCACCCGCGGTCCTACAACGACGCCAAGCTCATCGGTGAAAGCTTCCGGGACGGTATTCCCGTCATCATGAATGTCACCGATATGGGTGAGGCCGACGCAAAGCGGCTCGTCGACTTCTCCGCGGGTCTGGTCTTTGGCCTGCGCGGCAGCATCGAACGCGTCACCAATAAAGTCTTTTTGTTGTCGCCGTCGTACGTAGAAGTCATCGGCGATGACAAGAAGATCAGCGAGACACAGGCGGCATTCTTCAACCAGAGCTAGACCGGGATTTTTCTGAAGGATGCCAGGCAGGGTCACCTGTCTGGCATCCTTGCTGACTAATCCGTGCTGAAATAGAGACGTAACCATTGTCAGGACACTGCGGTATCCGGAATGAACACGGAGATATGAGTTAGCTCATGGGAATTGTTTTCGGATTTGTCTATATCGCGCTGCTGCTGTTTCTTGTTGCCCTCGTCATCCGGCTGGTCTTCGACTGGGTCCAGATGTTTGCGCGGAGCTGGCGGCCGCGGGGGGCGGCGCTAGTCGCCGCGCATGCTGTGTATTCCGTCACAGACAAGCCGCTTAAACTGCTCCGGCGGCTCATTCCGCCGCTGAGGCTGGGCGGTATTTCGCTGGACCTGGGATTCCTGCTGCTTTTCGTGGCCGTCGCTGTGGCCATGGGAGTCGCTAAATCCCTGACGTTTGCGAACTCGATCGCGGCCTAGCCGGGCAGCGGACCTGGTCCGCGGCCCCACCAGATTGAAACTCCGGTTTGACACTGCGGTGTTGAATTAGAGGAACCAGACCATATTTAGGTACCGTAGTTTTGACGGCCGAAAGGCCTACTGACTAACTAGACCAACGAGGTGACCAGATGGCTTTGACGCCAGAAGACGTTGTCAACAAGCGCTTTCAGCCGACCAAGTTCCGCGAAGGCTACGACCAGGATGAAGTTGATGACTTCCTGGACGAGATCGTCGTTGAACTGCGACGCCTGAACCAGGAGAACGACGAGCTGCGCAAGAAGCTCGCCGAATCCGGCGCCGGCACGCCTGCCAGCTCCACCGCCACGGCTCCTGTCGTGGAGAAGGTTCAGGCACCCGTCAAGGCCGAGAAGGATGACCGCGCCAAGGCAGAAGCCGAGGCCAAGGCTGCTGAAGTTGCCAAGAAGAAGGAAGCCGAGCAGGCTCCCGTCGCGGCAGCCGCTCCGGCCCGCACCTCCGGTGCCTCCCCGGCGGCCGAGTCCGCTGCGGGCCTGCTGTCCATGGCACAGCAGATGCACGACAGGCACGTCGCCGACGGCGAGCAGCAGCGGGACAAGATCGTCGCCGAAGCGCAGATCGAAGCCAGCAGCCTCGTCAACGATGCCCAGGAAAAATCCCGCAAGATCCTCGGTGCCCTTGAGCAGCAGCGGTCCGTGCTGGAGCGCAAAGTCGAGCAGCTCCGAGGCTTCGAACGGGACTACCGTTCACGCCTGAAGGCCTACATCGAAGGCCAGCTCCGCGACCTCGATGCCCGCGGTTCTGTTGCGGCACCTGAGGTTGGCGAAGCCAGCTAGGGCAAAAGCCAAGTATTCTTAAAGCCGGTGGCTGAGGATTCCTCGACCGCCGGCTTTTGGCGTTAACAGCCCCATCCCGTGGCCGGCATGGCCACGCAGCAAACTCCCGGTCCCCGCACTGGCTCCCGAACGAAAGCCCTATGACTGACGCATCATCTCCTGACGCCACGCCCTCCGCAGACGCGGCGCCCGCCGGGTCCGCGCCCGTGACACGGGCCAAGCCGGGACGGGTGCTGTTGCTCTCCGTCTTCACGGGCCTTGCCGTGTTCGCGTATGCCCTCGACCAGTTGACCAAACTGTGGGTGACGGCCACCATGACCGAGGGCGAGCGGATTCCCGTGCTGCCCCCGCTGCTGCACTGGTACTTCATCCGCAATTCGGGGGCCGCGTTCTCCATCGGGGAGAACGTCACCTGGGTGTTCACCATCATCATGGTGGCTGTGTCCGTTGCGATCCTGTTGCAGCTGCGTAAGCTCGGTTCGCTCTGGTGGGCGCTGGCGCTGGGGCTGCTGCTGGGCGGCGCCCTCGGCAATCTCACCGACCGGCTCTTCCGCGCGCCGTCGTTCGCGATGGGCCATGTGGTGGACTTCATCCAGTTGCCCAACTTTGCGATCTTCAACATCGCGGACTCGGCCGTGGTGTCGTCTGTCGTGATTATCTGCCTGCTGACGCTGCGCGGGATCTCCCTGGACGGCTCGCACGTTACGAAGGACACGGCGAAAAATGACGCCTGACGACGCACTGCCCAAGAAAACGCAGTCTGACAAGATGATGCCGGATTTACTCCTGCCGGAAGATGCCGACGCCGATGACAACCTTGCGGCGGGACCCGCGCGGTCCTTCCGGTTTGTCGTTCCGGACGAGCTCGCACGGACCCGGGTTGACGCCGGCCTGGCGCATCTGATGGACATCTCCCGCTCCCAGTCCGCCGTGCTGATTGCCGAAGGCAATGTCAGCAGTAGGGGCAAAGCGGTTGGGAAATCACTCAAACTCACCCCCGGTGCCGTGCTCGACGTCGTCGTTCCGGAACGCCGGGACCCCCTGGAAATCGTGGAGGAAGTCGTGGAGGACCTGTTGATCCTGCTGGACGATGACGAGTTTGTCGTCATCGACAAACCGGTTGGCGTGGCGGCACACCCGTCTCCGGGATGGGTGGGCCCCACGGTTGTCGGCGGGCTGGCGGGACTCGGCTATCGGATCGCCACCTCCGGCGCGCCGGAGCGCGCCGGTATCGTCCACCGGCTCGACGTCGGGACCTCAGGCGTGATGGTGGTCGCCAAAACCGAGGACGCGTACACCGCGCTCAAGCGGGCCTTCAAGGAGCGCGCCGTGGACAAGGTCTACCACGCGGTGGTCCAGGGCCTCCCGGACCCGCTGGCCGGCACCATCGACGCGCCCATCGGCCGCCACCCCGGCCACGACTGGCGATTTGCCGTGATTGAAGACGGCCGGGACTCGATCACGCACTACGAGGTCCTCGAGGCCTTCGGCAAGGCCTCGCTCGTGGAGGTGCACCTGGAAACGGGGCGCACGCACCAGATCCGTGTGCACTTCTCCGCGCTGCGCCACCCCTGCGCCGGCGACCTGACCTACGGTGCGGACCCGCGGCTCGCGGCCACGCTGGGACTGACCAGGCAGTGGCTGCACGCCCGCCAGCTGTCCTTCGACCATCCCCGGACGGGGGAGCGGGTCACCGCCACGAGCGAGTACCCGGCGGATCTTCGCTACGCGCTGGAGGTCCTCGAGTCCGGACAGGCCTGAACTTCCGGACAGGCCTGAACTTCCGGACGGGCCTGAACTTCGTGCCCGGGTTTCCGGGGCGGCCGCAGCGCCGCGCCGGAAGGTGGCCCGGCGGCACTAGAATGATTCGGTGACTTCCAGCAACGACTCTTTCGTGCATCTCCACAACCACACCGAATACTCCATGTTGGACGGTGCGGCGAGACTGGGGGACCTGTTCGACCACACCAAAGAGCTGGGCATGTCCTCGCTGGCCACCACGGACCACGGCTTCGTGTTCGGCGCGTACGACTTCTGGAACAAGGCCCGCAACGCCGGCGTCAAGCCGATCATCGGAGTGGAGGCCTACCTGACGCCCGGCACCGCCCGGGCGGACAAGACCCGTGTGCGCTGGGGCGACGGCGGGCGCAATGACGTCTCTGGTGCCGGTTCCTACACCCACATGACCATGTGGGCCGAGAACACCCAGGGCATGCACAACCTGTTCCGGATGTCCTCGCTCGCCTCGCTGGAGGGCTACCTCTACAAGCCGCGCATGGACCGGGACCTGCTGCAGACCTACGGCAAGGGACTGATCGCCACCACCGGCTGCCCCTCCGGCGAGGTGCAGACGAAACTCCGCCTCGGCCTGTACCAGGAAGCCAAGCAGGCGGCGTCGGAATTCCGCGATATTTTCGGCGCCGACAACTTCTTCTGCGAACTGATGGATCACGGACTCGACATTGAGCGGGCCGTCCAGGGCGATCTGATCAAGCTCGCCAAGGAACTCGGACTGCCGATGGTCGCCACCAACGATCTCCACTACACCCACGCCGAGGACGCCGCCAGCCACGCTGCCCTGCTCTGCGTGCAGTCCGGCTCCAGCCTGGCTGACCCCAAGCGGTTCAAGTTCGACGCCGACGAGTTCTACCTGAAGTCGCCCGCCGAGATGCGCGCCATCTTCAGCGACCACCCCGAAGCCTGCGACAACACCCTGCTCATCGCCGAGCGCTGCGACGTCCAGTTCAATGAGAACGCCAGCTACATGCCGCGCTTCCCGGTGCCCGAGGGCGAGGACGAGCAGTCCTGGTTCGTGAAGGAAGTCGAAAACGGCCTGCACTACCGCTACCCGAAGGGCATCCCGGACCACGTCCGCAAGCAGGCGGACTTCGAGGTGGGCGTCATCACCCAGATGGGCTTCCCCGGCTACTTCCTGGTCGTGGCCGACTTCATCAACTGGGCCAAGAACAACGGGATCCGGGTGGGCCCGGGCCGTGGTTCCGGTGCCGGCTCCATGGTGGCCTACGTCATGCGCATCACCGACCTGGACCCCCTGGTCCACGGCCTGATTTTCGAGCGCTTCCTGAACCCGGAACGTGTCTCCATGCCCGACTTCGACGTCGACTTTGATGATCGCCGCCGGGCGGAAGTGATCCGGTACGTCACCGAGAAGTACGGTGATGAACGCGTCGCCATGATCGTCACCTACGGCACCATCAAGGCCAAGCAGGCGCTTAAGGACTCCTCCCGTGTGCTCGGTTACCCGTTCTCCACCGGCGAGCGGCTCACCAAGGCCATGCCGCCGGACGTGATGGGCAAGGGCATCGCCCTTGCGGACGTCCACAATCCGGAGGCGCAGCGCTATTCCGAGGCCGAGGCACTGCGCGAACTGCTCAAGTCCGACGCCGATTCCCAGAAGGTCTTCGAGACGGCACTTGGCCTTGAAGGCCTGAAGCGGCAGTGGGGCGTCCACGCCGCCGGCGTCATCATGTCCTCGGACCCGCTGATCGACATCATCCCGATCATGCGCCGTGAGCAGGACGGCCAGGTCATCACCCAGTTCGACTACCCCACGTGTGAGGGCCTCGGCCTGATCAAGATGGACTTCCTCGGCCTGCGGAACCTGACGATCATCACGGACGCCGTCGAGAACATCAAACTCAACAAGGGCGTCGACCTGGTCCTGGAGGACCTCGGCCTGGAGGACCAGGGCGCCTACGAGCTGCTCGCCCGCGGCGACACCCTCGGTGTTTTCCAGCTCGACGGCGGGCCGATGCGCTCCCTGCTCAAGCAGATGCGGCCCGACAACTTCGAAGACATCTCCGCCGTCATCGCGCTGTACCGTCCGGGCCCGATGGGCGCGAACTCGCACACGAACTATGCGCTCCGCAAGACCGGGCTGCAGGAGATCGTGCCGATCCATGCCGAGCTCGAGGAACCGCTCGCGGAGATCCTCGGCGGTACCTACGGCCTGATCGTGTATCAGGAGCAGGTGATGGCCATCGCGCAGAAGGTGGCCGGCTTCACGCTCGGCCAGGCGGACATCCTGCGCCGCGCCATGGGCAAGAAGAAGAAGTCCGAGCTGGACAAGCAGTACGCCGGCTTCGAAAAGGGCATGCTGGACAACGGCTACTCCGCCGCGGCCATCAAGATGCTCTGGGACATCCTGCTGCCGTTCTCCGACTACGCCTTCAACAAGGCACACTCGGCCGCCTACGGGCTGGTGTCCTACTGGACCGCGTACCTCAAGGCCCACTACCCGGCCGAGTACATGGCCGCCCTGCTGACCAGCGTCGGCGACGACAAGGACAAGCTCGCGCTCTACCTCAACGAGTGCCGCAAGATGGGCATCACGGTGCTGCCGCCGGACGTCAACGAATCCAGCGTCAACTTCACCCCTGTGGGCACGGACATCCGCTTCGGCATGGCCGCCATCCGCAACGTGGGCGTCAACGTCGTCGAGGCGATGGTCAACTCGCGCGAATCAGAGGGCGCCTTCACCTCCTTTAAGGACTATCTGCTCAAGGTTCCGGCCGTGGTCTGCAACAAGCGCACCATCGAGTCGCTGATCAAGGCCGGGGCCTTCGATTCGCTGGGCTATCCCCGCCGGGCGCTGGCGATGATCCATGAAGAGGCCATCGACTCGGTCATCACGCTCAAGCGCAATGAGGCGATCGGCCAGTTCGATCTCTTCGCCGGCTTCGAGGACCAGGAACCCGAAGCTTCGCTCACCACCGAAATACCGGACCTGCCCGAGTGGGAGAAGAAGGACAAGCTCTCCTTCGAACGCGACATGCTGGGCCTGTACGTCTCGGACCACCCGCTGCAGGGCCTCGAAGGGCTGCTGAGCCAGCACGCGGACCAGACCATCACCTCGGTGATCGGCGAAGACGGACCGAACGACGGCGCCATCATCACCATCGCCGGCATGATCACCTCACTGAGCCGCCGTATCGCCAAGGCCAGCGGCAACGCCTATGCGCGCGCCGAAGTGGAGGACCTCGGCGGTTCCATGGAAGTCATGTTTTTCGGCCAGGTCTACGGGCCGATCGCCTCGGTGCTCGCGGAGGACCTGATTGTGGTGGTCAAGGGCCGCCTGCAGAAGCGCGACGACGGCGCCGTCACCCTGAACTGCATGGAACTGTCCGTCCCGGACCTTAGCGAGAGCATGAACGGCCCGGTGGTGATCACGATGCAGACGCACAAGGCGACCGAAGCGGTGGTGACCGAACTCGGCGACGTGCTGCGGACCCACCGCGGCAGCTCCGAAGTCCGGGTGCACCTGCAGGGCGACACCCGGGTGGAAGTCATGGGGCTCCCCGTTCACCTGCGCGTCAACCCCAGTCCGTCGCTGTTCGGGGACCTGAAGGTCCTCCTGGGCCCCACCTGCCTGGACAACTAAGGGCTGGCGCGTCGCCGTTTCGACGGTTCCCTGCGCACTCGACGTTCACAGACATCGAGGGGACGCGGAACCGTCGAAACAGCCGGGCAGGGCTCAGATTTCGTAGTCCAGCGGGGCGGAACGGCTGTACGCGCCGGAGTGGTAGAGCAGGGGAGTGCCGTCGTCGCCGACGCGGCCCGCCACGACCTCCACCACCACCACGGCGTTGTTCTCGAAGGAGAGCCGCATCTGGACCTTCCCGATCAGCCAGCCCGCGACGTCTTTCAGGATCGGCACCCCGTGCGGCCCGGGCTCCCAGTGATCGCCGTCAAATCGGTTCCGGGTGCGGGCAAACCGCTCGGCAAGCTCCTGGTTCTCGAGCCCGAGCATGTGCACACCGATATAGGTGGTGTTTGCCACGGCCGGCCACGAACTCGAGGTCCGGGCCATGTTGAAGGTGAACCGCGGCGGTTTTGCCGACAGCGAGGCCACCGACGTCGCCGTGAAGCCGAACGGCATGCCGTTGTGGTTGACGGTAATGATCGCCACCCCGGCCGCATGCCGGCGGAACATTTCCCTGAACGTTCCCTCGAAGGCCTGGTCCTCTGTGGTCACTGCGATCCAACTCCCTGCTGCCCGTCCGGGTGATACTCCTACCCTGCCAGCGTATTGCGCCGGTGGCCGGTCCCGGTACTTGCAGGTCCCGCGTGGTGCCGCCGTCCCCGCGGTGTCGCGTTCCGGGCCGGCGCAAAGCTTGTTAAGGTTTGTTCCATGACACAGCCCGCGGTACATGGCCAGCACGGCCGGCAACAGGATCAGCGCCTCTCCCGGCAGGACACCCGTCGGGAGGCGCAGCCAGCCACCGCTCCCGCGCCGCCGGGCCCGGAGCGGAACCGCCGGGCAACGCAGGGGCGCACGGCCGCCCTCATCGCCGCGGCCGGAGTGCCTGTCGGGCTGCTCTGGTGGCTCCTCGCCCCTTCGGGTCTCAACCTGCTCTCGGGGAACCCCGCCTTGCGGAACGGCAGCAACCCGGAAGCCTGGCTGCCCCGGGATCTGGTGCTGGCCGGACTGTTCCTGCTGGCCGGCTGCATCGCCGGCGCCCTGGCCGCCGGTTCGAAGCACCAGGAGTCCTCGGGCCGGGACGTTGTGCTGGCAGTCCTGGGCGGCGCCGTGGGTGCCGTCCTGGCCTGGCGTACCGGGGTGCTCTGCGGCATCTGGTTCGGCACCCCGGAAGACGCCTCGGCCAACGCGAGCATCGCCTTCTCGCTGCGGTCCTACGCACTGCTGGCCGTCTGGCCGGCCGCCGTCGCGCTGTCCATCTTCCTGGGCGCCGCTTTCTCAACGCCGCGCAGGGCCGGACCGGACCCGGACGCGGCAACGGACGCGGCAACTGATGCGGCCCGCGAACAGCCACCGGCGTAACAGCGTCGGGGCCCGGCCGCCCGGCACGTAAAATGAAGGGGTGACCCTTACTCCTGATAGCCCCGCGCCCGCCGACCTCACCTTCCGCACCGTAGACCTGCGCGGCCGGCGGCTGACCCTCGCCGGTCTCCGCGCCGCCGTTCCGCGGGCGCGGCCGGGCACCACGGCCGACGCCGAAGAGAAGGTCCTGAACATCATCGCGGTTGTCCGCGAGCGGGGCTTTGCAGCGCTCAGCGAACTGGCCCTGACCTTCGACGGCGTGGAGCAGACCCACCCCCGCGTCCCCGCCGGGGCGCTGAAGGCCGCCCTCGCCGGACTCGACCCCGCCGTGCGGGCTGCGCTCGAAGAGTCCATCCGGCGGGCCCGCCGTTTCGCCGACGCGCAGCGCCCGGCTGACACCGACGTCGAACTCGGCGACGGTGCCGTCGTCAGCCAGAATTGGGTTCCGGTGGCCCGCGTGGGCCTCTACGTCCCCGGCGGCCTCGCCGTCTACCCGTCCTCGGTGATCATGAACGTGGTCCCGGCCCTGGCCGCCGGCGTCGAATCCATTGCCCTGGCGTCCCCGCCGCAGAAGGACTTCGGCGGACTCCCGCACCCGACGATCCTTGCGGCCGCCTGCCTGCTCGGCGTCGACGAGGTCTATGCGATCGGTGGAGCACAGGCCATCGCGGCCTTCGCCTACGGCATCCCGGCCACCGGAACCGGGGCCGGGAGTCTCGCCGGGCTCGACCCCGTGGACGTGGTCACCGGCCCGGGCAACATCTTTGTCGCCACCGCCAAGCGCCTGGTCAAGGGCGTCGTCGGGATCGACTCCGAAGCCGGCACCACTGAAATCGCGATCCTGGCCGACGCCACCGCCCGGCCGGCCCTGGTCGCCGCGGACCTGATCAGTCAGGCGGAGCACGACCCCAAGGCAGCCTCAGTGCTCTTCACCGATTCAGCGGAGCTCGCGGCAGCCGTCCGGAAGGAACTCGACGGCCAGGCCGCCGCCACGAAACACAGTGCGCGGGTCCGTGAGGCACTCTCCGGACCCCAGTCCGGCGTCGTCCTGGTGGATGACCTGGAGCAGGGCATCGCTGCGTGCGATGCCTACGCCGCGGAGCACCTGGAGATCATGACGGCGGATGCCGCCGGCGTCGCCGCCCGGATCCGCAACGCCGGGGCCATCTTCGTGGGGGACTACAGCCCCGTCAGCCTGGGCGACTACTGCGCCGGCTCCAACCACGTGCTGCCGACCGGCGGAACGGCCGCCTTCTCCTCGGGCCTGAATGTGACCACTTTCCTGCGAGCCATCCAGGTGGTCAACTACAGCCGCGCCGCTCTGGAACAGGTGAGCGGGCACATCGTGAGCCTCTCCGGCGCGGAGGACCTGCCGGCCCACGGGGAGGCCGTCACAGCGCGGTTCGACGCAGGCGCCTGACCACAACATGTAGTAATTACAGGCTTGTTATTCAGCCACATCTAGTCGTAAACTGATGGCGGAGCGAATGTTCCGGGAATTTTCCGGTGTCGGGGATTTTCAGCGTGCGACGGGGAGGGGACGACGTGTACTGCCCGTTCTGCCGTAACCCCGATTCCCGTGTGGTGGACAGCCGCATCGCCGACGACGGGTCCGCCATCCGGCGCCGGCGGCAGTGTCCCGAATGTGGCCGACGCTTCACCACCGTGGAGACCACCAGCCTGACCGTGATCAAGCGCTCCGGCGTCGGCGAGCCGTTCAGCCGCGGCAAGGTCATTAACGGTGTGCGCAAGGCCTGCCAGGGCCGTCCCGTGACGGAGGACGACCTCGCCCTGCTGGCCCAGGAGGTCGAGGAGACGATCCGGGCCTCCGGCGCCGCCGAGATTGACGCGCATGAAGTTGGTCTCGCCATCCTGAACCCGCTGCAGAAACTCGACGAAGTCGCCTACCTGCGCTTCGCCAGCGTGTACCAGGCCTTCGAATCCCTTGAGGACTTCGAATCGGCCATCTCCCTGCTCCGCCATGAGGCGCAGACCAGGGGCCGGGAGGAGACGAGCCCGCAGAAAAGCCCGCTCTAGGCGGAAATCTGCACGACGGCTCAGCTTCCCCGGCACAAGAAACTCCGGTGGTGGCAGCGGAGGGGAAGCCGCGGCCACCACCGGCACCAACCCGGCCAACCGGGTGGTCGTCATCTGCCGCCGGAGACGGGCAGGACGGCGCCGGTGATGTACCCGGCCTCCTCGGACATAAGCCAGAGGACCGCGGCCGCCACCTCATCGGGTTCGGCTCCGCGCCCCATCGGGATCGTGGGTCTGAGCCGCGCCATCCTGTCCGGCATCCCGGCCGCGGCATGGAGCCCCGTATTGGTGCTCCCCGGAGCCACGCAGTTCACCCGGATGCCCTGCGCCGCGACCTCTGCCGCGAGGCCCACGGTCAGTACGTCCACGGCACCTTTGGATGCCGCGTAGTGCACCCAGGTTCCCGGCGAACCGGCCTTCGTGGCAGTCGAGGAGATGTTGACAATGGACCCGCCGTGGCCTCCGAGGTCGGTGCTGAGCCGCCGGACGGCCTCCTGGCAGCTGAAGATGAGCCCGGCCACGTTGACGTCCAGGACCCGGCGGACAATGTCGGCGGGTACATCGGTGAGAGGCCCGATCAGGTTTCCCGTGATGCCGGCGTTGTTGACCACCGCGGCGAGGGTGCCCAGGGACTCGGCGGCGTCGAACAGGCCTTCAACCGCCAGCGGGTCGCTGATGTCGGCGCGGACGGCCACCGCGGTCCCGCCCTCGGCATTAATGCCGTCCGACACGGTGGCGGCGCCTTCCGCATCCGCCGCGTAGTTCACGACGACGGCGTACCCGTCCCGGGCGGCGCGACGCGCGATTGCTGCGCCGATGCCGCGGCTGCCGCCGGTGACGATGACCACCGCGGGCCGGGGGGACGTCATGGCGCTACCTGGCGAGGCTGTGCTGGAGCGCAATCTCGATAGCGGCTCCGACGATTCCGGCATCGTTCTTCAGCTCCGCCGGGACAATCGGCGTGCGCAGCCGCAGCCTCGGGAGGTACTCGTCCGCGCGCTTGGAGATGCCGCCGCCGATAATAAAGAGTTCGGGGGAGAAGAGGAACTCGACGTGGGAGAGGTACCGCTGCAGGAGGACGCTGTACTGTTCCCAGCTCAGGCCGTCCCGTTCCCGGGCGACGGCGGAGGCCTTGCTTTCGGCGTCGAAGCCGTCGATCTCCAAGTGCCCGAGCTCGGCGTTGGGGACGAGCTTGCCGTCGAAGATGAACGCGGAACCGATCCCGGTGCCGAGGGTGATCACCAGGACGGTGCCGGCGACTCCTTTGCCGGCACCGTAGCGGGCTTCGGCGAGGCCGGCGGCGTCGGCGTCGTTGATGACCTCGACGGGGCGGCCGAGGCGGGCGGTGAGCATTGCATCGATATCCAGTTCCAGCCAGGACTTGTCCACGTTGGCGGCGGAGTGGACCACGCCGTGCTGGATGATGCCGGGGAAGGTGACCCCCACGGGGGAGTCGGGGGCCGGGGCATCCGGGCGGGCCGACAGTTCGGCAACAACCTGCGCCACCACCTCGGCGACGGATGCGGGCGTGGACGGCTGCGGAGTGGGGATCCGCAGACGGTCACCGACGAGCTTGCCCTTTTTCAGGTCGACGATCCCGCCCTTGATCCCGGTTCCGCCGACGTCGATCCCGATCAGCTGGGTGTTCTGCTTCGACTTCTCGTCCTTCTTGGCCAATGTGGTTCCGTTCGTGGCAGGGGCGGGCTAGCGGAGATCCGGCCGGGGCCGGAGGGGGAAGACCTGGATCTTCCGGGTGGTGCTGGAATCAGGGGAGGGTCAGGATTTCCGCGCCGGATTCAGTCACGAGCAGGGTGTGCTCGAACTGCGCGGTGCGCTTGCGGTCACGGGTCACCACGGTCCAGTCATCGGACCACATGTCCCAGTCGACGGATCCGAGGGTCAGCATGGGTTCGATCGTGAAGACCATGCCGGTCTCCATGCCCGTGTTGTAGGCGGGGGCGGCGTCGTAGTGCGGGATGATCAGGCCGGTGTGAAAGGCCTCACCCACGCCGTGGCCCGTGAAGTCGCGGACCACGCCGTAGCCAAAACGCCTGGCGTAGGACTCGATGGCCCGGCCAATGACGTTGATCTCGCGGCCGGGGGCCACCGCGCGGATGGCGCGGTTCAGCGATTCACGGGTGCGCTCGACGAGCAGCCGGGATTCCTCGTCGACGTCGCCCACGAGGAAGGTGTAGTTGGTGTCGCCGTGCACTCCGCCGATGAAGGCGGTGATGTCGATGTTGAGGATGTCGCCGTCCCGGACCACGGTGGTGTCCGGGATGCCGTGGCAGATCACCTCGTTCAGCGAGGAGCACAGTGACTTGGGGAAGCCGCGGTAGCCGAGGGTTGAAGGGTAGGCCTTGTGGTCCAGCAGGAACTCGTGGCCTACGCTGTCCAGCCGGTCGGTGGTGACGCCGGGCACGATGTGCCTGCCCACCTCCACAATCGCCTGGGCGGCAATCCGTGACGCAGTCCGGATCTTCTCGATGGTCTCCGCGGACTTGACCTCTGAGCCCGTGAATTTGGCCGGTCCGGGCTTCCCCACGTATTCGGGGCGCGGGATGGAAGCCGGGACGGGCAGCTGTGGGCTGACTGTTCCCGGGATCAGGGTGCCGATGGGTGCTGTCGAAGCGAGAGAAGGCATAGATTGATTCTATAAGGAGTCGCCGAAGGCCGGGAAACAAAGGAGCACCGATGCCCGAATACTGGTACAACGTCAACACCCACGAGGTTGAAGTGGACGCCATGTCCGACTGGAGCCAGCTGATCGGCCCCTACAAGACCCGGGACGAAGCCGAGCACGCCCTCGAGAAGGTCAAGGCGCGCAACGAGACGTGGGACAAGGGCGACGAGGACTTATAGGGTCCTGTCTGACGGGCCCCGCTCGACGGCGGGCCGCGTCCCGGCGGCTAGAAAGAGTGCTCGGGGCCCGGGAACTGCCCTGAGCGGACATCCTCGCCGTAGGCCCGGGCGGCGTCGCTGAGCGAGGTGCGCAGGTCCGTGTACTGCTTGACGAACTTGGCCATCTTGCCGCCGCGCAAGCCCGCCATGTCCTGCCACACCAGCACCTGGCCGGTGGTCGCGCTGCCGGCGCCGATGCCGATAGTGGGAACGGCGACGGCTGCGTCCACGGCTGCCGCCGTCGCTGCCGGAACCATTTCCATCAGCACGCAGAACGCGCCGGCGTCGGCGAGGGCGACGGCGTCGTCGATCAGCCGCTGGGCGTCGTCGCCACGGCCCTGGACCCGGTAGCCGCCGAGCGCGTGCTCGCTTTGCGGGGTGAAGCCGATGTGCGCCATCACGGGAATGCCGGCCTGGACCATGGCGCGGACAGTCTCGGCGTAGAACGCGCCGCCCTCGATCTTGACGGCGTGTGCCAGTCCCTCCTTGAGGAACCGGACGCCGGTGGCCACGGCCTGCTGGGCGGACACCTCGTAGCTGCCGAACGGCAGGTCCGCCACAACCAGCGCGCGCCGGGCCGAGCGGGTCACCGCACGGCACAACGGGATCAGTTCGTCCACGGTGACGGGCAGGCTGGTTTCGTTACCGAAGACATTGTTGGAGGCCGAGTCTCCCACCAAGAGGACCTCGATGCCGGCCTGGTCAAAAATTTCCGCCGTGTACTGGTCGTAGGCGGTCAGCATGGCGAAGCGCTCACCGTTGAGCTTGGCCTGGCGCAGGTGGTGGGTGCGGATCTTCGCCGCCGGCTTCGGCGTGGCGTCCGCGGGTGCTGCCGCCGCCGGCGGGGCCGCCGGCGCGTCCGCCGTTGGGGTCGCAGCCACGGCCGGGGAGGCCGCCGCCGGGCCGTTGCCGTAGGGGGCCGTTAGTTCTGCGGGCGTGCTGGAATCGGGACTGATGCTTGTGGCCATGGCACGAGCGTAGTGCGATACCGCGCGTCCGAGCTACCGGGGACCGGAGCGTGAACGGTGAAAAACGTCACACGGCCGCCGCCGGAATGGACGCCTCCGGGCGTCCGGCGGCATATTCCGGCGCCGCTGTGCTAACGCTGTGTTACGCCGGGCGGCCGCTCCAGCATTCGGCGCCAATGCTTAGTAAAGTGAATCGTGAGCAGCTGTGGGCGCCATGTATGACGGGCCCGGGGCACGGACGAATGAATCGGAAAGAGGCCAGTATGGACCGCCAGCAAGAGTTTGTCCTGCGGACGATCGAAGAGCGCGACGTGCGGTTCGTGCGCCTGTGGTTCACCGACGTCGTGGGGTCGCTGAAGTCTGTGGCTCTTGCCCCGGCTGAAGTTGAAGGCGCCTTCGAAGAGGGCCTCGGCTTCGATGGCTCCTCCATCGAAGGTCTGGCCCGCGTCTTCGAATCCGACATGCTGGCCCAGCCGGACCCCGCCACCTTCCAGATCCTGCCGTGGCGCGGCGAGACCGAAGCGACGTCGCGGATGTTCTGTGACATCCTGACGCCCGACGGCGAGCCCTCCTCCGCGGACCCGCGCAACGTCCTCAAGCGCAACCTGGCCAAGGCCGCGGATATGGGCTTCACCTGCTACACCCACCCGGAGATCGAGTTCTACCTGCTGAAGTCCCAGCATCCGGGCCCCGACGGTTCGCCCGTCCCGGTGGACGAGGGCGGCTACTTCGACCATGTCCCGGGCGGCGTGGCCCAGGACTTCCGCCGGACCGCCGTGACCATGCTCGAATCGGTGGGCATCTCCGTGGAGTTCAGCCACCACGAGGCCGGCCCGGGCCAGAACGAGATCGACCTGCGCTACGCGGACGCCCTGCAGACCGCGGACAACATCATGACGTTCCGCACGGTGATCAAGGAAGTCGCGCTGCAGCAGGGCACCTACGCCACCTTCATGCCGAAGCCCTTCACCGCCCACCCGGGATCCGGCATGCACACCCACTTCTCACTCTTCGAGGGCGACACCAACGCCTTTTACGAGGCCGGAGCGGAATTCCAGCTCTCCGAGACGGCCCGTCAGTTCATGGCCGGCATCCTCAAGCACGCGCCCGAATTCACGGCGGTCACCAATCAGTTCGTGAACTCCTACAAGCGGCTCTGGGGCGGGGGAGAAGCTCCGAGCTACCTCAGCTGGGGTCACAACAACCGTTCTGCCTTGGTCCGGGTGCCGCTGTACAAGCCGGGCAAGGGCCAGTCCGCCCGGATCGAATACCGCGGCATCGATTCCGCTGCCAACCCCTACCTCGCCTACGCCGTGCTGCTCGGTGCCGGCCTGAAGGGCATCGAGGAGGGCTACCAGCTTCCCGCCGCAGCCGAAGACGACATCTGGTCCTTGAGCTCGGCCGAGCGCCGCGCCATGGGCCACGATCCGCTCCCGGCGTCCCTGCACGAAGCCATCCGGACCATGGAGGATTCCGAGCTGATGCCGCAAATCCTCGGCGAGCAGGTCTTCGAGCATTTCCTGCGCAACAAGCGGGCCGAATGGCAGGACTATCGCCTCCAGGTCACGCCCTACGAGCTGCAGCGCAACCTCGGCATCCTCTAGGCGGCCCGGGTGAGCCTGGCACGACGCCTGATTGCCGCCGGTTTCAGCGATCTGGACAAGGGTGAACGGTTCCTGGCCGCCCCGGAGCTCGACGGCCTGGACCGTGAGGTCCTGTTCGCCGGGCTGCAGCTCGCAGCGAACCCGGACACCGCGCTGCAGTCCCTCGTCCGGCTGATCGAAAAGCATCCGGACCTGCGGAAACTGGCCGTGGCCGACCCGGAGCGCAGCGAACCGCTTTACCGGGTGCTCGGCGCCTCCGAAGCGCTCGGCGAATTCCTGATCCGCCACCCCGAACATCTCGACGCCTTCGAAGTGACGGCCAGCCCGGAGCCGCGCGCAGCGGATACCGCGGACCTGCGGGCACGGCTGCTGCAGTCCGTGCGGGCTGATCCGAAGTCCGCCCGGCCTGTCGCAGCCCTGTCGGGGCACGAAGGCTATGAAGCGCTCCGCACCGCGTACCGCCGCGGCCTCGTGGAGCTTGCGGTCAAGGACCTCTGCGCCGCGGATCCGCTGGACTTCATGCCCTCCGCCGGGGCCGAACTCGCGGACCTGGCCGGGGCAGCCGTCGAGGCCGCCCTCGCCGTCTCCCGGGCCGAAGCCGCCGAACACTTCAGCGCCGCCGAGGTGGCCGACGTCGGACTCGCCGTGATCGGGATGGGCAAGTGCGGTGCCCGCGAACTCAACTACATTTCCGACGTCGACGTCATCTACGTGATCGAGTCCGGCGGGCTGGAGGACGCGCGCGCGAACACCATCGGCACGGCGCTGGCCTCGGGCATCTCCCGGGCGATCATGTCCACGAGCCGGGAGCCCGGGCTGTGGGAAGTGGACGCCAACCTGCGCCCCGAGGGCAAATCCGGACCGTTGGTCAGGACACTGGCCTCGCACCAGAGCTACTACGCCCGCTGGGCCGAGAGCTGGGAATTCCAGGCCCTGCTGAAGGCCCGGACCATCGCCGGCGACACGGATCTCGGCGCGCGCTACGAAGCCGCCGTCGCCCCGCTGATCTGGTCTTCCGCCGGCCGCGAAGGATTTGTGGAATCGGTCCGCTCCATGCGCCGCCGGGTGACCGAGCACATTCCTGCCGAGGAAGAGCAGCGGCAGATCAAGCTGGGCCGCGGCGGCCTTCGCGACGTCGAGTTCACCGTCCAGCTGCTGCAGCTGGTGCACGGAAAATCGGACGAGTCCCTGCGCTGCCGCGACACCACCGGTGCCATCGCCGCGCTGTCGGCCGGCGGGTACATCGGCCGCTCCGACGCCGCCGAGTTCGACCGGGACTACCGCTACCTGAGGCTGCTGGAACATCGCATCCAGCTCTTCCAGCTGCGCCGCACCCACCTTATGCCGATCCAGGAAGCCTCGCTGCGGGCGCTCGCGAAGGCCGTGCTGGGTCCTTTCGCCACCGAGCGGCCCAAACCCGATGCCCTGATGGCCGCCTGGCGCCGGACCAAGAAGTCCGTCCGGGAACTGCACGAACGCATCTTCTACCGTCCCCTGCTCAACACCGCCGCCGCGCTCAGCAGCGAGGAGGCCCGGCTGACCCCGGAGGCCGCGCAGGGGCGCCTCGCGGCCCTGGGCTACCTCGACCCGCAGGGCGCAATGCGGCACATCGAGGCGCTCACCGCCGGGATCAGCCGCCGCGCCGCGCTCCAGCGCCAGCTCCTGCCGATCCTGCTCGGGTGGCTGGCCGAGGGCGTGGATCCGGACACCGGGCTGCTGGCCTTCCGCCGGGTCAGCGAGGCGCTCGGCACCACGCACTGGTACCTCGGGATGCTGCGGGATTCGACGGCGGCAGCCGAGCGGCTCTGCCACGTCCTCTCCAACTCCCGGCTGATCTCGGACCTGCTGGAAGTTTCCCCCGAGTCCGTGGCCTGGCTCGGCTCGGACAAGGATCTGGTGCCGCTGACGTTCGAGGCGCAGTGGCTCGAAATCGCCTCGAAGATGTCCAGGCATGCGGAGCCGGAAAGTGCCATGCGCCTGATCCGGCTCATCCGGCGCCGCGAAATCCTGCGGATTGCGATCGCGGACAGCGCCGCGGTCCTGGACCAGGACCGCGTGGGCGCTGCCCTCGCCGACACGGACCGCGCCGCGGTCCTGGGTGCGCTGCGCGTCGCCGAAACCATGGTCACCGCCGGGGAACCGCTCAAGACGCACGTGCTGGTGGTGGCGATGGGGCGCCAGGGCGGGCAGGAAATCGGCTATGGTTCGGATGCGGACGTGATGTACGTCCATCGCGGCCTGCCCGGGGTGCCCGAGGATCAGGCGCAGGACCAGGCCGCGAAGATTGTTGCGAAGCTCTCCAGCCTTTTGACCCAGCCGCTCAAGCCCGCCATCCTCGCCGAACGCGTCCTGATGGTGGATGCGGACCTTCGGCCCGAAGGCAAGAGCGGGCCCATGGTGCGGTCACTGGAGTCCTACGCCGAGTACTACCGCCGGTGGTCACTCGTCTGGGAGGCCCAGGCGCTGCTGCGCGCCCGCCCCATGGCCGGCGACGACGCACTGGCCGCCGATTTTGTCGGGCTGATCGACCCGATCCGCTACCCGGAAACGCTGTCCGAGCAGGACGTGCGCGAAGTCCGCCGCGTCAAGGCCCGCGTCGAAGCGGAGCGCCTGCCGCGTGGGGCGGACTCCGCCCGGCACCTGAAACTGGGCCGCGGCGGCCTGAGCGACGTCGAATGGCTGGCCCAGCTGCTGCAGTTGCAGCACGCGGCGCAGCATCCGGAACTGCGGACCACCTCGACAGTGGAGGCACTGGAGGCGGCGGCCGCCGTCGGGCTGCTGGAGCCGGCGGACGTGGTGATCCTGCTCCGGGCCTGGCGCCTGGCGAGCAGGGTCCGCTCGGCCAATGTGATCTGGACCGGCCGGGCCTCGGATGTGCTGCCTTCGTCCCGCCGGGACTTGGAGGCGGTGGCCCGCTGGTGCGGCTACGGGCAGGGCAACGCCGCGGCCCTCGAAGAGGACTACCTGCGGCTCAGCCGGCGGGCCAGGGGCGTCTTCGAACGGGTGTTCTACGGCCAGTAGCGTTAGCTGCCTGAATCCGCCGGATGGCCCGGCAGTGGGCTGACACGCCACGCCGGCGGTGCTATTTTGGGCCCATGGCCAAGCAAATGTTCCTCAACCTCCCCGTCAAGGACCTCAACAGAGCCGTCGGATTCTTCACCGCACTGGGTTTTTCCTTCAACCCCGACTTTACCGATGAGAACGCCACCTGCATGATCGTCAACGACGACGCGTTTGTGATGCTGCTGGTGGAGAGCTACTTCAGGACGTTCACCGCCAAGGCCATCGTCGACGCCGGCAGCGCCACCGAGGCCATTGTGTCGTTCTCCCTGGACAGCCGTGAAGCCGTTGACCAGATGATCCGCAAGGCACTCACCTCCGGCGGCACACCGTCCCAGGAGGCCCAGGACTACGGCTTTATGTACACCCACAGCTTCCAGGATCCGGACGGCCACCTTTGGGAAGTGTTCTGGATGGACCCGGCCGGACCGCCGAAGGACGCGGCGCTCTAGCCGCGGCTGCCTGATTCCTTCGACGGCGGCGTGAGCCCCCGGCCTGGGTAAACTTCTGTCATGCCTGAACACGTGTGGCTGCTGCCGCTGAAGAACCTCGACGACGACGCCCGCGCCATCAAACTGGGCGAGATCGCAGACCTGGAAGTCGCCGGGGAGCAGCGGATGTTCGTGGGCGACCCGCTGCGCATGACGCTCGTGGGGCTGGCAGAAGAGTCCCGCCATCCGTTCGCGATAGACTCCAACGGCGTGGCGGTGGGGGTGCTGACCCTGCAGGCCGGTGCTGCAGCCGCAGCCGGCTGGGCGGACGACGGCTCGGCCTGGCTGCTCCGCGGCTTCCTGATCGACCGCCGGCAGCAGGGCAAGGGCCTCGGCACCCTGGCAGCCGGGTCAGCCGTCCCGGTGGCCGCAAATCTGACGGCCGCCCTCGGCGGCGGACAGGCCGGCGTCGTGCTCTCCGTTAACGAGCTTAACCCCGCCGGACAGGCGGCCTACCGCAAGGCCGGCTTCGAGGACCACGGCCAATACCTTGGCGGCGGCGCCGGCCCGCAGCGGACCATGTACCGGGCTTTCTGAATGTACCGGGCGTTCTGAATAGTGCCCGCTGCAAGTCCGCTGGCAGCGGGCAGCGTCAATGTTCATTGACGTTACTGCCTGTGTCAGCTAACGTTGACGGCAGGAGGTTGCCTGATGAAGACACTGATTGGTTCCATGGACGGCAAGGGCCCGGCCGAAGCGCTGTACGCGGTGTCTGAGCTCCGCAAGGAAGTGGCCCGCACCGAAACGGAGGTGGTGCGGCGTGCCCGCCAGGCGGGACTCTCCTGGGAGGCCATTGCGACGTGCCTCGGCGTCAGCAAGCAGGCCGTGCATAAGAAGTACGGGAAGCGCTGAGCCGAAGATCCGGACCCGAGGGGCCTGACGACGGGCGCCGCCTCAGACCGCAAAGACCAGCGGCCCCCACCGGGAGGGTGGGGGCCGCCGTCGTGCAGGCGCTGGTAACTTTTGCGGTGTCGCCTAGACGCCGTAGTACAGCTCGAATTCGTACGGGTTCGGGCGCAGCGAGAGCGGACGGATCTCGTTCTCGTACTTGTACTCGATCCAGGTGTCGATCAGGTCCTGGGTGAAGACGCCGCCGGCCTGGAGGAACTCGTTGTCCTCGGCCAGGGCGTCCAGTGCCTCCTCGAGCGTTCCGGGAGCCTTGGGGATGTCCTTGGCTTCCTCGGCGGGGAGCTCGTAAAGGTCCTTGTCGATCGGGGCCGGCGGTTCGATCCGGTTGCGGATGCCGTCGATGCCGGCCATCAGCTGGGCAGCGAACGCCAGGTACGGGTTGGAGGACGGGTCCGGAGCGCGGAACTCGATGCGCTTGGCCTTGGGGTTTGAGCCCGTGATCGGGATACGGATGCCCGCGGAGCGGTTGCCCTGGGAGTACACCATGTTGACCGGTGCTTCGAAGCCCTTGACCAGGCGGCGGTAGGAGTTCACCGTCGGGTTGGTGAACGCCAGCACGGCGGAGGAGTGCTTCAGCAGGCCACCGATGTACCAGCGGGCCATATCGGACAGCCCGGCGTAACCCTTTTCGTCGTAGAACAGCGGCTCGCCGGCGGTCCAGAGCGACTGGTGGCAGTGCATGCCCGAGCCGTTGTCACCGAAGACCGGCTTCGGCATGAACGTGACCGACTTGCCCCAGGCATCGGCGGTGTTCTTGATGACGTACTTGAACTTCTGCAGGTCATCCGCCGCGTGGGTCAGGGTGGTGAACTTATAGTTGATCTCAGCCTGGCCGGCGGAGCCCACCTCGTGGTGGCTGCGCTCGACCTCAAGGCCGGCCTCGTCGAGGGCGACACACATGGCGTCGCGGAGGTCAACCTGTTTGTCGGTCGGGGAGACCGGGAAGTAGCCGCCCTTGACCGGAGTCTTGTAGCCGAGGTTTCCGCCCTCTTCTTCACGGCCGGTGTTCCAGTGGGCTTCCTCGGAGTCAATCTTGTAGAAGCTGCCCTGCGGGGAGGACTGGTACTGGACGTTGTCGAACACGAAGAACTCGGCCTCGGGCGCAAAGAACGCGGTGTCGGCGATGCCGGTGGACGCGAGGTAGGCTTCGGCCTTTTCAGCCACACCGCGGGGATCTCGGTGGTACGGGTCGCCCGTGCGCGGGTTCACGATCGAGAAGTTCAGCGCGAGCGTCTTCTCCATGCGGAACGTGTCGATGAATGCCGTGGTGACGTCCGGGATGAGCTGCATGTCCGACTCGGCGATGCCCTGGAAACCGCGGATCGAGGATCCGTCGAAGAGCTGGCCGTTGACGAAGAAGTCGGCGTCGACGCTCTTGGCGGGCACGTTGAAGTGCTGCTGAACGCCGGGGAGGTCGGTGAAGCGGATATCGACGAATTTGATGTCTTCGTCTTTGATGAACTTGAGGACTTCGTCCGCAGTCTTGAACATCTATGCTCCTTACGCATATGAAAGATCTGGCCGTCAGGCCGTATGGTCCAGCGCAGTCCGACGGCGGGGTGCACCCGAAGGTCTGCCCCGCCCCTATGCCGCTAGCAACTGTTACCACCCTAAGGACACGGGGTTTCCCCGCGGTGTCCGCTTTGTTTCGGGCACGTTACGGAATGCCCTGACAGGTCAACGGTAGTCGCTGTCCACAGTGTGGCCTATCCGGTTCCACCCTGTGACCGTGCGAGGTCCACACAGTGAACGGCCCTGCGAGGCCGGTCTTTGCCGATACTCTTGGAGGGTGGTGGATCGTAAAGACATAGGCTCATGGCTCGGCGGGCCGGATACGTCGGGCATCTCGAAGTATCCCGGCGAGCGGCTGGGGCTGCCCGAATCCGGGCCGGGCTCCATTGCCCGTGCCGGACGGCGGATCCTGGCGATCTGCATTGACTGGGGGATTGCGCTGTTGATCAGCAATTTCGCCTTCGCCGGGAACCCCTGGACCACCCTGGCCGTGTTCGCCGTCGAACAGGCCCTCCTGATCGGCACGCTGGGGTACAGTATCGGCCACCGCATCATGGGCCTCCACGTGACCCGCCTCGACGGCGGTCCCGCCGGCCCCCTTCCGGCCCTGGTCCGCAGTCTGCTGCTGTGCCTCGTCTTTCCGGCTGTCATTTTCGACCCGGACCAGCGGGGCCTGCATGACAAGGCCATGAATACGGTGCTCGTCCGGAGGTAACGTCTCTCAGGCGTCGCCGGGGCTTGCCCTGCCTTATCGAACCGGCGGCGGCAGGAACACGCGAGCGGATCGCTCCCGGCCACGGCGACCAGCTCGGAGGCGCTCTCCGGACCCCGCCATTCGCCACATGTGGCCGCTAAGCCACCGCAGGTAGCGGCCATTTGCGTCCGATGGAGGCGCCGCCCGGGTGAAGGGCGACGGCGGGCAGGCCACGACGCTCCGGACCACGCCATTCGCCACACGAGGCCGCAAAGCCACAGCAATTCGCCACACGTGGCCGCTGATATGTAGGCCCGGTTGTCAAGAGGCATGGATGAGCGGCTCCTGGGTTTTGTTCCGGGGGCCGCTCATCTTGTGCCTGCCGGGGGACGGTGTCGGTGCTGGCGAGTCTTTTCTCGACTGCA